>CAZQMY010000117.1:0-14675 GCA_964594405.1 uncultured Spirochaetaceae bacterium
CACCGAGACCCGGCTGCCCATCGTGCCCGGGCATGAGATCGTCGGACGCGTAGAGGCTCTGGGTGATGGCGTCGAAGAGTTCTCGATCGGGCAGCGGGTCGGCGTTCCGTGGCTGGGCGAGACCTGCGGCCAGTGCGATCACTGCGCGCGCGGTCGCGAGAACCTCTGCGACGCCGCCCGCTTCACCGGCTACCAGATCGACGGTGGCTACGCGGAGTACGCGGTGGCCGACGCGCGTTACTGCTTCGCCATCACTGGAGAGTACAGCGACGAGGAGGCGGCGCCCCTGCTCTGCGCCGGCCTGATCGGCGATCGCGCGCTGCGCATGGCCGGGCCGGGTGCGCGCATCGGCCTCTATGGCTTCGGGGCGGCGGCGCACATCGTCGCGCAGGTCGCTCTCCACCAGGGACGCAACGTGTACGCCTTCACGCGGCGGGGCGACGAGGCCGCTCAGGCGCTCGCCCGCCGTCTGGGCGCAGTCTGGGCCGGCGACTCGGAGAGCCGGCCGCCAGTGGCCCTGGATGCCGCCATCGTGTTCGCGCCGGTGGGCGCGCTGGTGCCTGCAGCGCTTCGCGCCACCGACAAGGCTGGACGCGTGGTCTGCGCCGGCATCCACATGAGCGACATCCCGAGCTTCCCATACGCGATCCTCTGGGAGGAGCGCAGCATCCGATCGGTCGCCAACCTCACCCGCCGCGACGCCGAGGAGTTCCTCGAGCTGGCTCCGGCGATTCCCGTGCGATGTGAGACCACGCGATTCGCCCTCTCGCAGGCGAACGAAGCGCTGGACCGCCTTCGCTCGGGCGAGGTCACGGGCGCGGCCGTGCTCGTTCCCTGAGCGACGGGCTCAGACGAAGTCGGCAAGGCGGATGGGCTGCCGCCGCGCGCCCCATTCGCCCGGGCTCGCCTCGAAGACACCAGGCAGCGCCATCCCACACTTGGCGCAAGCCCCTTTCTCGTCGAGCCCCCATCGGCGGAGCTCGTACCAATCGCGCTCGATCAGACACTCACCGCAGGCATCACAGAAGGTGCTCCCGCCCTCGCGGTCGTGCACGTTGCCCGTGTAGACGTGGCGGATGCCGTGCGACCGGGCGATGGAGCGGGCGCGCGCCAGGGTCACCGCCGAGGTTCGCGGCTTGTCCTGCATCCGGTAGTCGGGATGGAAGGCCGAGAAGTGCCAGGGCACGTCGGGGCCGAGGTGCTCCATGATCCACGCGGAGGCGTCCGCGATCTCTTCGTCGGAGTCGTTCTCGCCCGGGATGAGCAGCGTCGTGATCTCGAACCAGATGTCCGTCTCATCCGCGAGATAGCGCAGCGTATCGAGGACCGGGCCGAGACGGCCGCCACAGACCCGACGATAGAAGTCGTCGCTGAACGCCTTCAGATCGACGTTGGCCGCGTCCATGGGCGCGAAGAAGTCCACCCGAGCCGCCTCGTCCAGATACCCTGCGGTCACGGCCACCGGGTGCACGCCCGCCTCGCGACATGCCAGCGCCGTATCGACGGCGTATTCGAGGAAGATCACGGGGTCGTTGTAGGTGAAGGCCACGCTGCGGCAAGAGAGCGCCGCGGCCGCGCGGGCGATGGCGCGCGGCGGGGCTTCGTCCTGCAGCGTGTCGAGCTCGCGCGACTTGCTGATGTCCCAGTTCTGACAGAACGCGCAGGTGAGATTGCATCCGGCCGTTCCGAAAGAGAGCACCGGCGTTCCCGGCAGGAAGTGATGCAGGGGCTTCTTCTCGATGGGGTCGATGCAGTAGCCGCTCGATCGACCGTAGCTGGTCAGGACGAGCTGGCCGTCGTGATTTCCACGTACGAAGCACAGGCCCCGCTGGCCAGGCTTCATCTCGCAGTGGCGCGGACACACCTCACAGCGAATGCGCCCGTCGCCCAGCGCACGACCATGTCGGGCGGGATGGCGCGTGGGCCTCATTGCTTCCGCTTCCATGGTGATCTCCCTTCCACGGGCATCTCGCTGCTAGCTTGGTGCTCGCCCGGGCTTGCGATCTCCCGCCCCGGGCGCCGGAGGGAGCCATGAGCCGCAATATGTCCACAGGCAGAGCATCGACGCTTCCCGATGGATGGCAAGGGGCCTGCGAGGAATGGTTGCTCGCCCTGGCCAGGCGGGCCATCGAGGCCGGCCTCGAGGCGCCCGGATCACCCGCACCCGGCCCGCCCGACGAGCTGCCGGGCCTGCCCGCGCTGCCGGAGTCGTGCGCCGAAGCCGTTCGAGCGCCCCGCGCGACCTTCGTGACGCTGCTGATCGAGGGCGAGCTGCGCGGCTGCATCGGCACCTTCGAGGCGACAGGTCCGCTCGCCGAGGCGGTCTGGAGCTATGCACAGAAGGCCGCGTTCGCCGACCCGCGCTTTCCCCCGTTGAGCCCAGCGGAGCTGCCTCGCCTCGAGATCCACATCGCGATCCTGAGCGCCCCTGCACCCATGCAGGTCGACTCGCGCGAGGCCCTCGTGCAGCAGCTCGTGCCGGGCCGCGACGGCCTGGTGATCGAGGATGGGGCGGCGCGCGCCACATTCCTCCCGTCCGTCTGGGCGTCCCTTCCGGATGCCGAGGAGTTCGTCGCCGAGCTGATGCGCAAGGCGGGCCTTCCCGCGCGGCACTGGTCGGACAGCACGCGCGCCCTCCGTTACCGGAGCCACGACCTTCCGACCTGAGCCACCGACAGCGTGAGTGCGTCGGCCGGGACCGGGATTCAGCCCACGCCCTTCCGGCGAAAGCCGGAGCCCCCGTAGAGTCCGGGGGCCGGGTGGAAGGTCGGCCGCCCGCCGAGCATCAGTCGCTCGCGTGATCGTCCGATGGTTGACCGAGGCCAATCGTAGGCCCATCACCAGGGCCCACCGAGGGAGCGGCCTGCCGCATGAGCCGAAGCACGAAGATCGTCGCCACCATCGGCCCGGCTACGAGCAGCTGGGACGCCATCGACTCGCTGATCACCGCCGGCATCGACGTGGCCCGCATCAACTTCTCCCACGGCAACTACGGCGACCACAAGCGCGTCATCGAGACGATCCGCCATGTGGCCGAGCGCCGAGATCGTGCGGTCGCGATCCTGCAGGATCTACAGGGCCCGAAGATCCGGACCGGCCCCCTCCAGGAGGGGCCCGTCGAGCTGCGCAAGGGCGCGAGCTTCGTCATCTCCATCGAGCCGCGCCCGGGCGACGCGACCGGCGTATCGACGAGCTACACCGCCCTGCCCTACGACGTGGAGGTCGGCTCGCGCATCCTGCTCAGCGACGGCGCGATCGAGCTCGTCGTGCGCAACATCGAGAAGGGACGCGGCGAGATCATCACCGAGGTGATGCACCCCGGCCTCCTCTCCGAGCGCCAGGGCATCAATCTGCCCGATACCGACCTGTCCATTCGCGGCGTCACCGAGAAGGACGAGCGCGACCTGGCCTTCGGACTCGAGCTGGATGTCGACTACGTCGGTATCTCTTTCGTGCGCAGCGTCGCGGACGTTCGGCACGTGAAGTCGCTGATCGCGCAGCTGGGCAGGTCCACGCCCGTGATCGCGAAGATCGAGAAGCCCGAGGCGCTCGACGACCTCGAAGCCATCATCGACGAAGCCGATGGCCTGATGGTTGCCCGCGGCGATCTGGGGGTGGAGCTCGCCCCTGAGAAGGTCCCGCTCGCCCAGAAGCGCATCATCGAGGCCGCCAATCGTGTGGCCAAACCTGTCATCACCGCGACGCAGATGCTCGAGAGTATGATCCACAGCGCCCGCCCCACCCGCGCCGAGGCGAGCGACGTGGCCAATGCCATCCTCGACGGCACCGACGCGGTGATGCTCTCGGCCGAGACCGCCACCGGCAAGCATCCGCAAGCGGCCGTGCTCACCATGGATCGCATCGCCATCGAGATGCAGGCGGCGCTCGCGGTGGCGCGCTCGGAAGGTGCGGGCTGGCTCGCCGGCCATCAGGATACTCCGTCCGAAGCCATCGGCGCCGCGGTGGCAACCATCGTGCGCTCGCTCTCCGGTGTCTCCGCCATCTGGGTGCTCACGCGCTCGGGGCTGAGCGCACGTGTGATCGCCCACCAACGGCCCGGGGTGCCGATCCTCGCATTCACTCCGGATGAAGCGGTCTACCGGCGTCTTGCCCTGATCTGGGGGGTCACACCCATGCGGACGTCCATGCATCATCATCTCGCGGAGATCGAGGCCACCATCGTGCCAGACGCCATCGAGCGCGGTCTGGCCTGCCCGGGCGATACGGTGGTGCTCACCGGCAGCCATCCCTTCGATCACTCCGCTCCGACGAACTTCTTGAAGATCCAGACCCTCCCATCGTCCAGCGACGTATCTTGATCCCGCGATCGCGTATCGGATCCGCACACCACCCGCGGAGCGATCCTCGTCTCTCGACGCACCCGTCGGCGACATCCGAATAACGGTTGACGCCATTCCACTGCGCGGGTCCAATGGGTCATGATCGGTTGCCACGAGGGGCGCTGCCCGCTGCTGAAGGCGCCCGACCGGACCGTTCGTGCTGCTCCCGAACATGCGTTCCCTTCAACGTCCCGATCGCCTGCGCTCCGGCCCGGCTCCCCGCCGAGGCCGCCATTCATCGCACGCTGACCTTCGCGCTGGATGCGGCCCAGGGAGCGCCTGGAGGACGGCTTGCCAGCTCGCACGGGCCCACACTGATGCTTGCCAGGGACTGCACCGATGAAGCAAGGGCTGCTGAGACGCGCGTCGACCACCGCCCTGCTGGCGTGCGCGCTCGCGTTCTCCGCAGCTGCTCGGGCCGAGGAAGCTCCCTCCGGCGATGTCGGTGATGCCAGCGATGGGGGCGAAGACGCCTTCCAGCTCGCGGACGAAGACGCAGAGCAGGACGAGGCGCCGCCCGCCTCGGCCATCGCCGACGAAGTGGTGATCACCGCAACCAAGCGCGCCGAGGCGATCCAGGACGTCCCGATCTCCGTCACGGCGCTCAGCGGCGCCTTTCTCGAGGAGACCGGCGTCACCGAGTTCGGGCAGCTCCAGCAGTTCGTCCCGAATCTGCAGATCCTTCCGGTCACGGACTCGCGCTCCACCAGCATCCGCATCCGCGGCATCGGGTCCACGGGCACGAATGCCGGCATCGACCCGAGCGTGGGTGTCTTCATCGACGGCATCTATCAAGGCCGGGCCGGCATGAGCGTGTCGGACCTGGTGGACATCGAGCGCATCGAGGTGCTGCGCGGTCCGCAGGGCACCCTTTACGGCAAGAACACCGCCGCAGGCGCGATCAACATCCACACCCGGAATCCCGGCGACGCGTTCTCGTTCTTCGGCGAGAGCGTGCTCGGCAACTACGGCGCCGTGGAGCTGCGGGGCGCGGTGAACATCCCGCTCCTCGAGGACTCGCTCGCGCTGCGCGTTTCGGGCTTTCGCAGCGAGCGCGAGGGCTACGACTTCAACATCTTCGACGAGACGCGGGTCAACGACGCCAACAAATGGGGCGTGCGCAGCAAGCTGCTCTGGAACGTCACGGACGAGCTGAGCATCCTGATCAATGGCGACTTCTCGGACGACAGGTCCAGGTGTTGCGTGGGCGACATCATCTCCTTCGACAACGCGGAGCCCTTCCCCAAGGCCACGCAGCTGGGCGCCCACTTCGACGACTTCGCCGCCCTGACGGGCGTGCCGCTGCCCGAGGCCGACCCCTTCGATCGCATCGTCGCTACGGATACCCCTCCGCGGAACGACGTCACGGTCGGGGGCGTCTCGCTGGACGTGAGCTACGCGCTCGGCGACTACACGCTCCGCTCACTGACCGCCTACCGTACCTACGGCTCGGACAGCCGCTACGACTCCGATTTCAGCTTCTACGAGATCGGCATCGCGGACACCTCGGTGGATTTCTACCAGGTCTCGAGCGAGCTGCTCGTCGTGTCTCCGGGCGGCGAGCGCCTCGAGTACCAGGCCGGCCTCTACTTCTTCCACTCCAACCTGCACACGATCGACAACCTGGGCTACACCGCGCTGTTGACGCAGGTCTCGGGGATCCCTCCGGCAGTCAACACGAACGACAATGTCCATGAGACCTACAGCTTCGCGGGATTCGGCCAGGCCACCTGGAACATCGATGAGACCTGGAGCGTGACGGGTGGATTCCGCCTGGACTGGGAGCGGAAGTCGCGCTCCGGATCCAGCGAATCCACCTGCGGGATCGCCATCCCGCCCGTTTGCGGGCAGTTCGTCGAGCGCAACGAGGAGCGGAACGTGTTGAGCCCGCAGGGCCTGATCGTCGGGCGGTATCGCCCCACGGATCGGATCATGATCTATGCCAGCTTCTCCAACGGATTCAAGTCCGGCGGCTTCAACCAGCTTCGCGTCGATGGGGGCGGGAGCCCGGATCAGACGAAGTCGGAGTTCGACGACGAGAAGTCCCTGAACTACGAGCTCGGCATCAAGAGCACCTGGCTCGACAGTCAGATCCTCGGGAACCTCACCCTCTTCTTCACAGACTACGACCACTTCCAGGCACAGATCTCCTCGGGAAGCGAGATCCGGGTCGCCAATGCCGGTCGGCTGTACAGCTGGGGGGTGGAGTCCGAGTACAGCTGGACGCCCGATCTCGACCTCTCGGGCTTCCTCATGGTGGGCGGATCGCTGGGCCTGAACTTCACGCAGTACCAGGAATTCCCGAAGGCTCCGGCGACGGCCACCCAACAGGTGATCCAGACCGGCAACCCCATTGCCTTCGGCGCAACCTGCTCGCTCACGGTCGAGTGCTCCCAGGATCTCGCCGGTCAGCGGCTCGACCAGGCCCCCATCGTCTCGCTCTCGCTCTTCTATGCCTTCGAGCACGAGCTGCCGTCCACGGACGCGCTCTGGTTCACGCGCGGAGACTATCTCTACGAGACCTGGAAGTTCATGGACGCCGACCTCGACCCCTTCCTCATCCAGGACGACGTCCATATCCTGAACCTCAGAACGGGATTCAAGTCCGCGGAGGGCACCTGGGAGTTCGCGGTCTGGGTCGACAACGTGATCGACCAGCAGCGCTACGTGGCCGCCTCCGACGTCCCGGTCGTCAGTGGCTTCTTCGGCGTCCTCGCCCCGCCGAGGACCTACGGGGGCACCATCCGCGTCAACTTCTGAGCCACCCTGGCCCGCGCGGAGACGCCCGCACCCGCCGCGCGGGGCCCCCCGAGCCCCTCGGGCGTCCGTACGGATCGGATCTCGCTGACGATGGGTCATTCGCCCGATCACATCTCACCAGATCCCCTGATTTTCACCATTCCAACGCGCGGAGAATCCATATAGGATCCTTGTGGTCTCACGAATCAAGAGAGGTGGGTCGTATGGCTTTTCTGTTCCCCGGTGTCGCTGAGTCACTCAATGTCCGTTTGTTTTCAGCAGGTTATCTGAGGCTCGATTCGTGGTGGACTTCCACGGACCTGCTTCGGGATTTCTGGCGCTTGTATCTTTGTGACAATGAAGGCGCCTATCTGACCATGGAGGATCGGCGCTATCCGCTGCCCCCCGGACGCATCGTGCTCGTCCCGGCCGGCATCGACTTCCAGGTCAACCTGGACAACCCCGTGGACCAGGTCTATGTCCAGTTCGAGTTCGTCGGATGGCCCGCGAAGGCGGCGCGTGAGGTCGTGCCGGCGCCCGTGGTGCTCGAGCCGGACCCGCTGCGGGACGCGCTCGCTGCGGCACTGCGCGAAGAGCTCAAGACGGCCAGGGAGATCGAGCCGATCATCGCGAGCCGCATCAAGTCCCTCACGCACCTGGCCACCGCGGAGGTGCTGGCCAACATTTCGGAGGATCGGGCACGCAGCTTCCTGCGCATCGCCGAGGGCCAGCAGGAGCTGCTCGCGGTGCTGCACTACATCGACAAGCACCTCGACCAGCCGCTGAACAACTCGCGGCTCGCCGAGATCGCACTGGCCAGCGAATCGCGCTTCATCCGGCGCTTCCGCGAGGCCACCGGTCGCACGCCCGGTCGCTACGTCCAGGACCGGCGCCTGCGGCGAGCGGCCGAGCTGCTGGTCTCCACGGATCACAGCATCGACCAGATCGCCGAGAGCTGCGGCTTCGCGAACCGCTACTACTTCACCCGCGTGTTCGCACAGCGGATGGGCTGCCCTCCGGCGCGCTATCGCACGGACAAGCCCTTCATGGGCAATCCGGGCAAGGACATGTCGCTGGAGCCCGGTCAGGCCGATACGCGGCTCGACGCACGGGTCGAGAAGGTCGCCTGCGCGTTTCCGCGATCCCGATGCAGGAGAGCCGTCTGCCCCTACGGGCAGGCGGCTCTCTGCGTTCGGGGCCCGGCGCGATCAGTGCACTTCGGACATCACATCCTCGACGTCGATGAAGCCGTCTCGCGAGTAGCCACAAGCAAGCTCCGGCTGATCGATCAGGATCCTCGCGTGGCTCTTGTCGAGGTGATCGGTGGGCAGGTAGTCGTCGAGCCCCTGGGCACGCTTCAGCACCGCCTTGCCCTCGATGATGGCCTCATCGTCTCGATTCGAGGTGCCATAGCAGAGCAGCGACGCGCCGAGCTCGACGCGATAGTCCACGCGGATCGCGGAGAGCTCCACGGCACGTCGTGCGTAGGAGAGCGAGCGCGCCTTGTCACCGCGCACCCCGGCCACCCAGCGCATCCAGAACCAGTCCGGCACCACGCGGTAGAAGACGCTGCCCGCGTAGTAGAGGTTGCCAAGTGTGTTGTTGCCCTCGAAGTCCTGATGCGTCGGCTCCAGCTCGATGCCGCGCCGCAGCAGCCAATCCATCTCCCGAGCATCCTTCATGGCCGAGAGCAGGCCCCGGGTGGTCGCCTGACGCCCCATCGAAACGAACTTCCAGAGCATGCAGGGGGCGCACTCCGCATCGATGGAGAGCCCGCGCGAGGCCCACTGTTCTGCGAGCTCGAAGTAGTGCAGGCGCTCGACCTTGACCGCCTCGGGCATCTCGGCCTGCTCGTTGCCGCGGCCCTCGCCGACGCGCCAGTAGTTCCGCGCGATCCGCCAGTACGTGTAGGCCTCCTCAGGGACCTCGGAGACGATCTGCTCGTAGTAGCGCGCGCTCTCGAGCAGCAGATCCCGGCGCTCGAGGTCCAATCCCAGGTGCCAGACGTCGCGAAGCGCCGGATCGGCAAGTCGCCCCGGCAGCGACGCATAGTCGAAGCGGGCCAGAGAGGCGGCGCTGACGCCGCCGTAGGGCGAGACTGCGCGCGGCGGCGGCGCGTCCACCGTGGGCAGCGCCGGCTCCGGACTCGCCGGGCGACCCTTGGGCCCGTCGATCGGCAGCATGTGCGGCGGCCGCACCACCGCGAGGGGCCGTTCGATGCCCAGGTGGCCGATCGGCGGCCGCGACACCACCGTCGCAGGGGCCGCGACGTCCCCGGGCGCGAAGCCATACTCATCGAGGACTGCGAGCGTCGCGAAGGAGAGCGTGCCTCGCGTGCCCGCCTTGACCGCCGGAAGGGTCGTGGCCTCGACGGCACGCTCGCCTGCAGCTCGCAGACCACGAACACCCCGCGACGCGTCCGATTCCCGCTCGGCTGCACCCGTCGATGCGGCCCCGACGACCATCAGCAGGAACGAGGCCCCGGTTGCCGCGATCCATATTCCACCGCTCTTCCGCCCGAGTGATCCGGGTACACCGCGTTCGATCCCGCGCCGCGCTTGCCGCATGTCTGCTGCCTCCGTCGAGGTGCCGTCGGATCGGAGCCCGGACACTCCCCGTCGTCTACAGGAGTGCCCATTCTCCGAAGCGGGTGACACCGATCTCCAGGGCGCGTTCACGTCGTCCGCTCGCAGGCACCGCGCGACTCCCGCCCGAGATCCGCCGGCCTGCTCGCATTCATGGAGGCTTGGATGCAGCATCGCCGGAGGCGTTACACTTGATTCATCGTGCAGGGTGTGAGCAGCGTGCATGCAGCGGCTGCAGCGCGCCGCAAGCGATGGCATCCCCGCGCAGCCATCGCCGTGCCCGGCCCGATTCTCATGGCACCGGTGGCCCGCACCTGAGGCCGCACCCTGCAGCCCCGGCGATTCGGGAAGCGCGGCGCGATCAGCGCGGCGCGAGCGCGAAGAACCAGACGTCGCCAGTCCCCGCCATCTCGGCCTTGATGGGCACTCCATACTTGCGCCGGATCTCGGCGGAGATCTTCTGCAGCAGGGGCGCATCGTCCATGATCCGCACCAGGCGCCGCTCGTAGCGCTTCCCGTCGATGCGGACGACGGCGCGCGGATCCTTCTCCGCCTGGGCGGGCCACTTCTTCCAGATCTTGCCGACAGTGCTGTTCATATAGCCGCTGACGACGTAGAGCTTGCCGTCCACCACCTGCAGCCAGACGGTGCGTGACTCCGGCGGCTCGACGAGCTGCAGCTCGAGGGTGTCGAGATCCCTGGCGAAGCCGAAGTCCGGCTCCGGGCCGGTGACGAGCTCACCGCTCCGCAGCTCGCCGCCCGTGAGCAGACCCGTGGGTCCGTCTCCGAAGCTCGCGACGATGATGGCGACACCGAGGAGCGCGATGACGCAGGCGACGAGCCCGACCAGGATCTTGAGAAACTTCACGCCACCGGCCTCCGGGTGATGCTTCGAGGGCCCAAGCTTCGCCCAGGTGGCGCGATGCGCAACCGGCCCGCTCGGCCGGGCTCAGTGCGCGCGGGCGATCTTGCGGTGCTTGAAGGCCTTGGATGTGCCCTCGCCCTCCGCCTCTCGCGCGGCGCGCTGCTCGGCGTAGAACTCCCAGGACCCGCTGCAGAACTCGACGCGGCCGTCTCCCTCGAAGCCGATGATGTGCGTGGCCACGCGGTCCAGGAAGTAGCGGTCGTGCGTGATCACGATGGCACAGCCCGGGAAGCTGAGGAGCGCCTCCTCGAGCACGCGCAAGGTCATCAGGTCGAGATCGTTGGTGGGCTCGTCGAGGATGATGAAGTTCGAAGACTCGCGCAAACACTTCGCGAGGTGCACGCGATTGCGCTCGCCGCCCGAGAGGCTCCCGACCTTGGTCTGCTGGATGGCGCCCGTGAACAGGAAGCGCGCCAGGTAGTGGCGAACGTGCAGCTCCTTGTCGCCGTACTCGATGACGTCGCTGCCCTCGGCCACCTCTTCGTAGACGGTGTGCTGGTCGTTCAGCGTCTGACGGGTCTGATCCACGTAGCAGAACTTCGTATTCGCACCGAGGTCCACCTCGCCGGAGTCGGGCTGCTCGCGACCGGTGATGATGTTGACCAGGGTCGTCTTGCCGAGGCCGTTGGCGCCAGTGATCCCCACGATCGCACCGGGGGGCATGTCCCAGTCCAGCCCCTCGAAGAGCACCTTGTCGTCGTAGCGCTTCGAAACGCCGCGCAGCGAGAGCACCTTGTTGCCCAGCCGCGGTCCGAAGGGGATGCGCAGGTCCATCTCGTCGGCGGGGACGATCTTCGCCGCCTCGTCCACCAGCTTCTCGTAGGCCGAGATTCGTGCCTTGCTCTTGGTGCGGCGCGCCGCCGGCGTGGAGCGGATCCACTCGAGCTCGCGGGCCACGGTCTTCAGCAGGTTGGCGTCGGTGCGATCCTGGATCTCCTGCTGCTTCTCCTTGGCTGCGAGGAAATCCGAGTAGTTGCCCTCGTAGACCTTCATGCTGCCGCGATTGATCTCGAGCATGCGGTTGGCCACACGATCCAGGAAGTAGCGGTCGTGGGTGACCAGCATGTAGGTGCCGTTGTAGCCCGCCAGATAGGTCTCGAGCCAGCTGATCGTATCGGCGTCGAGGTGGTTGGTGGGCTCGTCGAGGATCAGCAGATCGGGCTGGGCGAGCAGCTCGGTGCAGAGGGAGACGCGCCGCCGCTCGCCCCCCGAGAGCACGCCCGTGACCTTGTCGCCGGGGGGCAGGCGCAGGGCCTCCATGGCCATCTCGATCTTGGCGTCCAGCTTCGAGGGGTCCATCGCGTCGCGGTGTTCGAGGATCTCCTGCACCTCGCCCTGCTCCTCGAGCAGGGCGTTGGTCTTCTCCTCGCTCTCGAGGACCTCAGGGTCCTCCCAGAGCTGGAGGATCTCCTCGTAACGGGCGATGTAGGCGCGCGTCTCGGCCACGGCGGTCTCGACGTTCTCGCGTACGGTCTTCTCGAGGTCGAGCTCGGGCTCCTGCGGGACGTAGCCGACCGTTGCCCCCTTGGCCGGTGCGCAGATCCCCTCGAACTCGCTGTCGCGACCCGCGAGGATCTTCATGAGGGTCGACTTGCCCGCGCCGTTCACGCCGAGCACGCCCACACGCTCGCCAGGCTGCAGACTGAAGGTGATGTCGCTCAGCACTACCCGATCGCCGAACTTGCGCTTCAGGTGGGTGACGGTGAGGATCGGCTGTCCCGGACTCAGGCCCTTCATGTCGGCGCTTCCTTCGGTGGCTCGTGCGCGATGGCGTTCGCGGCGACGGGATCGGGGCAGTTCGGCGCCGCGTCCCGGCGGCGCCAATAGGTAGCGTCCGGGGCTGAGTGTCGAAACCCCCGGCGTCGCGAAGCCGGACTGGCCGCGCGCGAGCTGCACCGGTCGCTCCCCGAGGCGCTGCAGGAGCATTCGGCCTCCGCGTGCGCAGCCCCGCTAGAGCAGCTTGCGGACCGCGCTCTTCAGCTCGTCCGAGCAGGGCTCCACCTGCGGCGAGAACCGTGCGGCGATCTGGCCATCCCGCCCGATCAGGAACTTGCCGAAGTTCCACTTCACGTCGCCGGCCTCTTCGGGGCCGACGTCCGACGCGCAGAGCCAGGCGTAGAGCGGATCACGCCCTTCGCCGTTCACCTCGACCTTGCCGAAGAGCGGGAAGGTCACGCCGTACTGCACCTCGCAGAACTCCTTGATCTCGGCCTCGGTACCCGGCTCCTGACCCATGAACTGGTTGCAGGGCATCCCGAGCACCTCGAGACCCTGATGGCGGAACTCGTCGTAGAGGCGCTGGAGGCCGTCGTACTGCGGCGTGAGCCCGCACTTGGAGGCGACGTTCACCACCAGCACGGCCTTGCCGTCGAAGTCCGACAGCTTCTTCTCGTTTCCGTCGATGTCCGTGAGGCTGAAGTCGTGCAGGGTACTCATGGGAGCTCCTCTGATTACGATGCGGTTTGCGATGCGCCGGGTCGGTGGCTCGGCTCAGAATAGCCGACCGGGGGCCGACGACATCAGTCGCCGAGGGCCCGCTCGACGATCTCGTAGACGTCGGGCGAGAGGGACGGGTGTGCCCGGATCCGCTCGAGCTCGGCCTTCATGGCGGCCTGCCGTCCGACGTCGAAGCGCTTCCACTGATTGAAGAGCGAGACCAGGCGCGCGGCCAGCTGCGGGTTCGAGTCGTTGAGTCGGAGCACCACATCGGCGAGGAAGCGATAGCCCGCTCCATCGCGGCGATGGAAGTGCACCTGGTTGCCCGAGCAGAAGGCGGCCACCAGCGAGCGCACGCGGTTGGGATTGGAGAGGCTGAAGTCCTCGTGTTCCGCGAGGGCGAGTACGCACTCCAGGGCATCCGGGCGTCGCGTCATCGCCTGGGTGGTGAACCACTTGTCGAGCACCAGGGGATCGTGCCGCCAGTCCGCGTAGAATCGCTCCAGGGCGCGGTCGCGCTCCGGCCCGTCTTCGTCGGCCAGGAGCGCCAGTGCAGCCTGTCGATCCGTCATGTTGTTCGCGCTGTCGAACTGCCGTACCACCAGCGCCCTGATGTCGGGATCGTTCAGCGACGCGAGGTAGGCGAGCGCCACGTTGCCGAGCCTCCGCTGGGCGATGGCGTCCTTGTCCTTGCGGTATGGCCCGTGCTGCTGGCAGGCCTCGAAGGTCTCGAGGAGCACCTGGCGGTGACGACTGGCGAGCGCGGCGCGCATGAACTCTCGCGCCATGTGGAGCGCGTCGGGATCGATGACCCGCATCTCCTGGCCCAGCACCTTCTCCGAGGGCAGCGTCAGGGCCAGCGCCTTCAGACTGCCATCCAGCTCGGGATCGGCCAGGATCCGGCCGAAGGCCTCGGAGAACTCAGCGTCCAGCACCAGCGTCTCGCCTTCGGCCGTGCGTGCCGCGGCCTCCAGCAGGAGCTCAGTGGCCAGCTCCTGCCCGGCGTCCCAGCGATTGAAGGGGTCGCTGTCGTGCCCCATCAAGAAGGCGAGGTCCTCGCGAGTCCTGCGCATGCGCAGACGCACCGGGGCAGAGAACTCGCGGAGGAGCGAGGGGATGGGCGGCTGATCGAGGCCGACGAAGGTGAATCGCTGCTCGCCCTCCCGCAGCTCGAGCACGCGCGAGGGACCGGGGGCTGGAGCCTCCTCCCCTTCGAGCTGCAGCGGGAGGTCGCGCCCATCGGGGCCGAGCAGCCCCATGCGCACGGGGATGTGCAGGGGCTGGCGCCCCTCCTGGCCGGGCACGGTATGGGAGGTCTCGGGATAGGCCTGCGAGAGCGTGAGGATGAAACGCCCGGACGCCTCGTCGTACTCGCCCTGCCCCGTGATTTCCGGGGTGCCGGGCTGCGCGTACCAGCGCCCGAACTGCTCGAGCTCGACGCCGTTGGCGTCTGCCATGGCGGCGCGAAAGTCGTCGCAGGTCACCGCCTGGCCGTCGTGGCGCTCGAAGTAGAGGTCCATGCCCTTCCGAAAGCCCTGCCTCCCGAGCAGGGTCTCGTACATCCGGATGACCTCCGCGCCCTTGTTGTAGACGGTGGAGGTATAGAAGTTGTCCATCGAGATGTAGGACTCGGGGCGGATCGGATGCGAC
>CAZQMY010000118.1:0-5474 GCA_964594405.1 uncultured Spirochaetaceae bacterium
CGCCTTCGCGCCTCGCCGCCTCACTCGGCCACGCTGGCTAATAGGTCCACCTCGCCGGTCACATCCTGGTAGTTGGTGCCGGCCGCCATGCATGCCCGGCTGATGGGCTCCGCCGTCCTGGAGAAGGGACCGGCCGCGTTGATGACCACACGAGAGCCATCGAGGGCCTGGCTCAGCTCGGCGGGTGAATCGATCCTGGCCTGGCGCACTTCGAGGCCGCCCAGGGATTCCGACAGCAGCTTCAACCTGCCGGCGTCACGGCCTGCGAGCACGGGATGCAGCCCCCGCGCGAGCGCAGCGCGCGCGATCAAGCGGCCCGTATAGCCGGTTGCACCATAGATCAGGAGGGGGTCGGCCATGGGGGGGAGCGGGGAAGACCAACGAGCGTAGGAATCGGATTCGGCGAGGGGCTGTCATGGTATCATGCGCCTGGAGCGTCAGGGGCAATCGATGGCCGGCGATCTCGATCTCGACCGATACATAGGAAGGTATCGCGAAGCCGGGCGCGATGACCGCGACGTCGTGACCCGGGCGATGTTCGAAGGAGTCGTGGCCCATGTGTGCGCGGATCGCGCCGCCCTGGCTGCCATCCTGCCCGCGCCCCTCGAGCTGGCATCGGCGGCCGACCAGCACCAGCACCCGCTGATCATGATCATCGGCGAGCAGACTCGCGGTGCATCCCTCTATGGCGGGCGCGTGTTCGAATGGGGGACCCGCTATCACGAGCTGATCGTGGTCATTCCCTTCGTGGCGCTGCGAAGGAGTCGCCGACTCTGCAACTTCAGCCCGGCCATGGTCACCGGCTACGATCTGCCCACGCTGATCGGAAACATCTCCTACGGCTACCCGAAGCGCCTGGGTCGGTACGGGGAGTTCGGCGAGCGGGGCTCGATCCGGACATTCTCCACGGCCGAGGATGGTCTCGTCTTCGAGTGCCACACGCAGCCCGGGAGCGAAGCGCCCGAGTGGCAGGAGGCCGCTGCGCAGCCGGGCCTGGAGGCCATGGTGCGTGTGATCGCCCAGCCCTGGATCGGGCGGAAGCCCAGCGGGAGCTTCGTGCGCTCGCACTCGCGCTGGAGCCTCGACGGGGCCCGCGCCAGAGCGGTTGTGCCGAAGGCGGTCCTGAGCGGTTCGCTGCTCGGCACCGGCACACCGCTCGTCATGGATCCGATGCCCGGTGGAGGTTTCGAGGTGGAAGACCTCCGCTGGGAGCTCGACTGGCCCCGCGAGGTGGTGCTCTAGATGAGGGCGACGTCCCAGCGCAAGGTCCTGGTGCTGGGCGGCACGGGGGCTGTCGGCGCCGCCGTGGCGGAGCTGGCGACGGGGCTGGGTCATCGCGTGACGGTGACCGGGCGGCGAGAACGCCCCGTCTCGATGCCCTTGGGCGCCGTGCGCCATATCGCGCTGGATCTCCTGGCCGAGTCGGCCCGGTCGGCGCTCGATGTCCTGCTGCGGGTGCACGATCTGGTCGTCGTGGCCTGCGAGCCCTGGACGTACGAGGGCGACCCCGCCCGCCTGGTGGGTGCGTTCGATCAGCTCTACGGGCTGGCGCTGAAGCATGGCTTCGAGGTCGCGGGCAATCGTGCTCGCCTCGAGCGAGGCCAGCCGCCGAGGCGGCTCGTGAGGGTGGGCTCATGTGCCGCCGAGCTCCCCCACCGCCTGATCGATGGGGTCGAGGGGTGGCCGGAGGACGCCGTCGACGCCGATGCGCTGACGGCCCTCGCCCATCGCGACCCGATGCGTGACCACAGCTATTTCGAGATTCGCGTTGCCCTGGTGCGCTGTGCAGAGATCGCCTGCGCGTCGGGCCTCGACCTCGTCCACGCCTTGCCGGCCTACGTGCTGAGCCCCTTCGGCGACCGCGGCGATCAGGAGCCCCTCGAGCAGGCTCGCAAGAGCGCCCGCCGCACGGGCCTGATCCCGAGCGTGCCCATCAACGTGGTTCCCTACGACGTGGCGGCGCGGGCCCTGCTGGCATTGGGGGAAGTGGGCGCGGCGGGCGAGCGCTACCAGATCACGGGCGTGGAGATGGACACCTGCACCCTGCACGGGTTGTCGCTCCGCCACGAGGGGCTGCACCCGCGGCCCTTTCCGGTGCCTCGGGAGGAGCTGGTGGACGAGTGGCGGCTGCTCAGCGGCCAGGGGCGGGGCAATCCGATCGCGGACCTGATGATGATGCCGTGGGATCTTGCCCGACGCCTCGTGCTGGAGCGGAGCTCGGTCTCGGCCTGGCATCTGGCGGTGTTGCTCGAAGGGGCGGATCGGGGCGACGGGAAGCTGCGCGAGCTGATGAGGGCGCATCCGGAGTTGGCGGAGGGCGTGCGGCTACCGGAGCGTCGCGAGATGATGGGGTTGGTAGACAGAGCGGCGGTGCGGAAGGCCTCGCGGAATCGTCCGTGGTCGTGACCCGGCGAGCCGTCTCGCGAACATCGCGAAACGATCATGTTCTGCCGGCGTCGGATGTCCTGGAGATGAGGTACCCATGGTCGCGAAGACCGGGAACCCTGGACCAGAGGTCGAATCCATGCCCGATGCCGACGGCGCCGCTCAGCCCGAGCTGAAGGACGCGATGTGGAGCATCTATCTCCACTCGATGGCCAGGAGCGGGCTGAAGGGCTCGATGCTCGTCCTCGACCACCTCGGCGCCAGTAATCAGAAGCCAGCGGACCTTCGAAGCGCCATCGCGCTGGAGTCGGCGATCGACCTGCTCCTGGAGAAGGACGACGCCCACATGGGTGGGCGGCGCGTGATGGCCCTCAAGAAGCTGATCGCTGCCGGCTTCCATACCTTCGATCTCGACGAGGCGCCGGACTCGACGACGACGAAGCGATCAGTCGAGATCCGCGGACGGATGGAGGCGCTCGGGCGCCGGGTCGGGCTCGATCTGATGCCGATCCTCGAGCGGGATGCCGCCAGGGCACTCCGTGGATTCCTGGGCCTGCTCGGAAGTGGAAGCGGGCTCGTCGGGAGCTGTGAGACAGTCGATCCGGAGTGCGTGGCCTGCCGGGACAGCACGACGCTGAACACGACGGTGACGGGCAAGGTGCGGGTCAAGCGCCCTCTCGCCGACGTCGCAAAGGTCATCGACCCTCGCTCGTGGTCCATCTGCAGTGATCACTTCGACGAGTCCACGCGGGTGAACAACGATCATCCCCACTATCCCGAGCACGCCGAGCATCGGAGCCAACCGCTCGGCGAGACCTGGTCCGAGGTCGGATACCTGAGAGAGGTCGTCAGAGCGGGGCCTGCGGAGTTCACGAATGTCCTGCGGATCGACAGATTCGAGGTCACCTCTGCGCAGGCGACTCTGGAGTACAGGATAGAGCGTCCGATCCAGCTGACCTATGGAGGTCTCGGGACCTTGTACAACCCGATTGCCGTGGACTACGGGACGACCACGGCGAGAATGATCGGCGGAGGCTGGTGCAAGGTCGAGTTCGAGAAGACGATCAGATTCAGAGACGTGACCCCCGACCGCGCCTATGATCTCGACTTCGGCGAAGCCATGAACTACTGGGCGCCGATCATTCTGTGTCTCTGGGTCGAGGAAGATGAACACCTGGGGCTCTGCTGCTCGCCATCCTGGCCCCCGACGTCATAGGAGCCGTCCGGGAGCTCGAGCACGTCGTCGAGGGATCTCTTGAGCGTGTGCGGACGGGAGGAAGACATGGCTGACTCATACGGATTCACGGGGCGATGGCTGGACCGCGTGTCCGACTACAACAACCGTGCGTTCAAGCGTCTTGGCGAGGTCCGCGATCAGATCGAGGGCGGGCGCTTCGACTCGAAGAGCTTCTTCAAGGTTGCGATGGAGGCCTACGACGATACCTTCAGGCTCTTCACCGCTTCGTGGCTGTCCGAAGGATCCGCACCCGACATACCGATGCACCTGACAACGAACGCTGACGCTGGCCCGACCGTCGCCGCCGTCGACGTGGGAGAGACTTCGGGGCGATCGCCTGCCATCGCGACCGATCTCGTCCAGCTGCGGGACCCGGAGAACTACTTCAAGGGCGGGACGCACAGCGAGCCGCAGGTCCAACCCGAGTTTCTCGACGGCGACCGGAGCAGGCTCAAGGTGGACCTGGTCGACCTCGGCGGCACGGACACGGCGCTGTCTCCCGGCTACTACCGAGGGGCCGTGTTCGTGGAGAAGACCCTGATCGCGAACCTGCATCTGGTGGTCGAGTAGCCGGGCATCCGCCGGCTCCCGACCCCGTATGCACGATCTTCGCTCGTCGACCCGCCCTCGGCCCGGCCGGCCAGGCTCCCGGCTCGTCGCGCTCGACCCTGCGCCGACCGTGTAGATCGCGAAGCGGCTCGAGGATGGCGGAATCGACGTCCGGGTCCGGACCGCAAGGCCCTCGAAGGGCCGAGCGGCCGGAGCTTCGGATCTACTCGGGGATCTGCAGCACCCGCTTCGCGATCACGTTGAGCTGCACCTCGTTGGTGCCGCCCCAGATGGAGTCGGCCCGCGTGAGCAGCCACGACCGCGTTCGCTCGAGCTGGGTGTCGTCGAAGCCGGGTCCGTCCCAGCCGAGTCCCTGGGCGCCCAGGGCGGTCATGACGAGGTCCTGCTCGGCCTTGACCATGTTCGCCCAGCGGTACTTGCCCAGCGACCCGATGTCACGCGTGACCTGGCCCGAACGCGCCTCTTCGCGAGCCCGCGCCATGGTGAGCTTCAGCGCCTGGGCGTCGAGCTCCTGCTGGGCGAGGCGCTGGCGGATCGCCGGATTCGAGAGCCGGCCATCCTCCATGCCGACCTCGCGCTTCACGATATCGACGTAGGTCTCCTTCGGCGTTCCCGACAAGCCGCCTTCGCTGCCGCCCTCGACGCTGCGCTCGTGCTGCAGGAGCCGCTTGGCGATGGTCCAGCCGCCGTTCACCGGACCGACGACGTGACTCGCCTTCGCCTTGGCGCCATTGAAGAAGACCTGCGAGAAGTCCGCGCTGCCATCGATCAGCCTCAGCGGCGCGACCTCGATCTCGGGCTGGTGCATGTCGAAGAGGATGAAGCTGATGCCCTCGTGCTTGGGAGCGTCGAAGTCGGTGCCGACCAGGCAGAAGATCCAATCCGCCTTGTCGGCGCCCGTGGTCCAGATCTTCTGGCCCGTGATCGTGTACTCGTCGCCGGCCTCGTTGAGCTCGGCGCGGGTCTGCAGGCTCGCCAGATCCGAGCCCGCGCCGGGCTCGCTGTAGCCCTGGCACCAGCGCATCTCCTGGCGCGCAATGCGCGGCAGGAACTCCTTCTTCTGCTCTTCGGTTCCGTACTCGAGCAGCGTCGGCCCGAGCATGATGATGCCCATCGAGGAGATGATCGGTGCCCGCACGGCCCGCAGCTCCTGCTTGATGACGTTCGCGTGCTTCCGATCGAGGCCGGCACCGCCGAACTCGGACGGCCACTCGGGGCAGCTCCAGCCACGGTCGGCGCGCGCCTCGCTTTGGAGCAACGGACCGCAATCGCTCTTTGACGA
>CAZQMY010000118.1:5484-6884 GCA_964594405.1 uncultured Spirochaetaceae bacterium
GAGCGCCTCGATCCAGCCGCGCAGCGGAGCGCCCGGCAGATCCTTGCGGTTTCCGACGCGCAGCTCCTGCGGGAGCTTGTCGTCGATGAAGCCGCGGACTTCCGATCGGAGTTCTTCGAGTGATGACATGATGGGATCCTCCTAGTAGCCGCGCAGGCTGGCATAGCGGTCGCGATGATAGATGGCGTCACCGAGGGTGAACTCGGCGGCCTTGAGACGCTTGAAGAAGAGGCCGATCTCCTCCTCGTCGGTCATGCCGATTCCTCCGTACATCTGGATGGCTTCAGCACCGATCAGGCTCGCGACATCGGAGCATCGCGCCTTCACGGCGCTCGCCATCTGGGCGATGTCGCCTCGTCCTTCGTCGATGGCCGTCTGCGCATCGCGCACGATGGAGCGGGCGAACTCGAGCTCGCCGAACATCTGCGCGGCGCGATGGCGGAGGGCCTGGAAGGTTCCGATCTTGACGCCGAACTGCTCGCGGTCCTTCAGATACTGGAGCGTGCGCTCGAACGCCTCGCCGAAGGTGCCGAGCATCTCGGCCGCGACGCCGATGGTGGCGCGATCGATGACCGCGTCGTAGACCTCGGCACCGCCGTCGATCTCGCCCAGCACCCGGTCCGCGCCGACTTCGACGCCCTCGAGCTTCACACGGGCCGCGTTTCGGCCATCGACCATCTCCGTGCGCGTGATGCTCACGCCCGGCGCGTTCGCGTCGACGACGAAGACCGTCAGGCCGCCGCGCTCATCGCTGCTGCCCGAGGTCCGGGCCACGACCACGATCTGGTCGGCCACGTGGCCGTCCAGCACGAAGAGCTTCTCGCCCTGGAGCGTGAAGCTGCTGCCGTCCTTGCGGGCGCTCGTTTCGATCCGGTGAGGTGCGAATCGCCCCGTCTCCTGGAAGGCCATGGTGAGGATGCGGTCCCCCGTGCAGACCTCCGGGAGCAGCTCCTTCTGCAGCGGCTCGTTGCCACCGAGGGCGATGGCATTCGCGCCGAGCAGCACGGTCGAGACGAAGGGCTCGGGCGCGAGCACGCGGCCCGCCTCGGAGAGCACGACGCCGAGCTCTCCGTAGCCCATCTCGGCGCCGCCGAGATCTTCGGGCAGGAGGATGCCGATCCAGCCGAGCTCGCCCATCTCCTTCCAGAGGTCGCGGCTCCAGCCGGTGGCGTCCTGAGCATCACGCAGCGTGCGCATGCGCTCGACAGGCGACTTCTCGTCGAAGAAGCTCTTCGCCATGTCGCGCAGGATCAGTTGATCTTCGGACAGAATGAGTCCCATGGGTGTTCGATTCCTTTGGTCCTGGGTTGCAAATGCCGCGCGCGATCGGCGCGTGGCGCTTCCAGCGCACGGGCGGCGGGGATGGATGCCGGGCGCCGAGAGGGGTTGGGCCGGGCGGG
>CAZQMY010000118.1:6894-10645 GCA_964594405.1 uncultured Spirochaetaceae bacterium
CGCGCGCTGGCCGGGGGGGGTCGGTGTGTGTCCCGGCGGGCGCGGGTGGCGCGCGCCCCCCCCCCCCCCCCCCCCCCCCGCCCCGGCATCATGTAGTTTAACGACGCCGCGGCGATGGCAGCCCCTCACCGTCGACATTTCTGGGGCATCGAGGCCGCTGCACAGCCGCCGGAGGGAAGCCGGGCGCGCCTCACCGGTGCTCCCGGCTCGAATCTCGTACGTCGCACGAAGAGTTACGCGCGCACGATGCGCAGTCGGGAAGGCGGCGCCCTGTCCGGATCGGGCTTCGTCGCTCCTGCCGACTCAGAGGCCGCTTGCGTCGAGCTCGCGGATGATCGCGTCGGCGCGCTTTCCGGAGCAGCCAGAGGAGGTGGGATCGGCTGAGACCGCCCGTTGGCGGTCGCTCCCGCCTCTTCGCAGTCAGCCGGCTCGAGGGGCGCGTGCCCTAGACATCGCCCTCGAGCAGCGGTGTGAAGATCGCTTCGACGCGGCGGAGGAAGACCTTGGCGCGCTGCCGCTCCATCAGGGAGAGGCAGGGGCCGAGGTCGTCGTCCGCGTTGTGGACCGCGGCCCAGAAGCTCTTGTCGTGGGCATCGATCTTCAGCATGGTGCTCGGGTGGAGCGCTGGCAGATCGATCACGTCGCCGCCGATCTGCTGGATCCGATTCGAGAGCTTCGCCTGCTCGAAGAGCGTGAAGTCGCGCGAGCGCCCATGATTTCGGACGCACACGACGTGCGCCGAGCGGCCGGTCCGTTCGACCAGGCTGCTCAGCAGGTTGACCGAGTCCTTGCCGCCGTCGATCACATACCAGTACCAGAGCGAGTGACCCAGCTCGCCCATCAGGTCGACCACGTCGGCCGATTCGATCCACTCGTCCAGGCTCGACTCTGTCTGGGCGGCGAGATCGACGACGACCTCCCGGTCGTTCTCGGAGAGCGCCTCGACGACCTCGTCGAGATCCTCGAGGCGAGTGATCTCCAGGGGGCGCGCATAGGCGCGATAGTGCCGAAGCAGCGCGCCGTGCGAGCGATCGGTGTCGAAGCCGATCCATTCGACGGCGTGGTCGATGAAGTGCTGCGCGAGCAGTCGGGCGACGACCGACTTCCCGACGCCCCCTTTCTCGCCGCCGACCAGATGCAAGCGCGACATCCCCGAATCCCCCCTTCCGATGGCTGCTCACGAGACACTAGGCTAGCCCGGCGGCACCCGAGTCGGAACGTCACCGCGAGCGGCGCGGCGAACGAGGGCCGGCGCGCGAGGCGGCCAGGAACATCCCGATGGCTGTGCCGGAACCCGCTCTCCTGGTCGATCCTCGGCTCATGATCGACTGGCTCCCGGCTCTGCTCGGCGATCGGGGATCCGTCCGAAGTGGCGTGGTCCGCTGCCCTGGCGTTGCGCCCCGGTCGCATCCTGCCTGCGTTTCAGGGCCCCTCGGTCGAAGGTACTCCCGAGTCAGCGGTGGTCGGGACTCAGGATGCCGGGTGATCGATTCGATGAGACTGCAATGCGTCGATCCGATCGAATACCGACCACGTCGCTTCGCGCCGTGCTCCTGGCTCTCCTCTTCGTGGCAGTCTTCGTGGCAGTCTCGCTCGTGCCAGTCCTCCCCACCACGGCTCTGGCCGTGCCGCTGGCCGAGTGGAGCTTCGAAGACGGCACCGCGAACGACGCGTTGGGCAACTACCACCTGACGCCGATGGGCGGCGGGCCGTCCATCTCGGGCGGTGTGGCCTCGTTCGCCGGCGACGGCGGATACCTCGAGGCGAGTGGCTTCGGAGGCAATCCCACCTGGACCCTGGCGCTCGGCCTCACCGTCGATGTGCCCTTCGATCAGGGGATCTATCAGGGGATCTTCAGCAACAACAGCAGCTCGTCGGCCAGCTACTCGTGGCAGGTCGAGAGCTTCGACGGCATCTACCAGTTCCGCACCATGAACGGCGTGTACGTGATCGGGGCGCCCACGGGCGGGCTCGACACCATCGTGGTCCGCAAGCTCGACAGCGGCGATGCGGACATCTGGTTCAACGGCAGCCAGGTGGTCGCCAGCCTGGGCTCGAACCCGGGTGGTCTGCAGAACTTCCGCATCGGAACGAACCGGAATACGACCAACTTCTACGCGTTCGACCTCGATTTCGCGCGCGTCTACGACTCGGTCGAGAACCCGTCCAGCGTCGTCCCGGAGCCCGGAAGCGCCCTCCTGCTGGCGATCGGTCTCGTGGAGCTGGCGATCCGACGGCGCGCGCCAGCTCGCGATCAGCGCACGGACACCATCTGATCCGCGACTTCGGGCCGGCCATCGCGCGGTCGCCGGGTCTGATCGTCCATCCAGTGAGGTCACACCGCTCGCTCCCCGCGTGTCGGATCGGCGGTCGAAGTCGGCGAGCCGCTCCTGGCGTCCGTCCGAGGCGGCGGCCTCGGGGAAAGCCTCGGCGCCACGGGTCCCTCTGTGGCGGCAGGCCTCTTGCCCGGAGGGGCGTCTGCCGAGACGGGTCTGTCCTGGTTCTTGGGGCGCCAATGCTTAAAATATAGACAAAAATAGTGGGATGTCCGATTAAATATGGACATTATGGGCTGTCCCTTGCGGTGCGTTCGGATTCATCGCATTTTTTGTCCATGTCAAATATAAACAAGACCACCCTACTTGTTCTGATCCTGTCTTGCTGGACGACGTCGATCGGCTGCGCGGTCGCCGGCGCCCCAGGCGGCCAATCGCGGTCGGAGATCGAGCACCGATACGTGGGAGGCTGGGATTTCGGATTCCGGCGCAGCTACCGGGTCTACCTGCCCGCCGCCGCGAGGCAGGGACGACGCGCGCCGCTCGTGGTGGCGCTCCACGGCGCCTTCAGCTCGCCCGGCCGCTTCGCGCGCGTCTCAGGCCTCGACAGACTGGCCGAGTCGCAGGGCTTCGTGGTGGCCTACCCCGCCGCCTTCGCGCCGCCGCTCCGCATGTGGAACAGCGGGCACTGCTGCGGGATCGTGCGAACCCTGGGCATCGACGATGTGGGCTTCCTGGACGCGGTGATCGAGGACGCTCGCGCGAACCTCCCCATCGACCCCGAGCGGATCTATCTCGTGGGCCACTCGAACGGCGGCATGCTGGTTCATCGCTACCTGGCCGAGCGCCCCGGTGTGGCGGCCGCCGCCGCCGTCGTCGCCGGCACCATCGGCGGACGCACCTCGGACTCCGCCCCCGAGTGGCGCCCGGAGGCCCAGCAGGCCCCGCCTCCGGTGCTCATGGTGCACGGCGACAGCGATCGACAGGTCGCCTACGCCGGGGGCTACGACGAGCGCAGCGGCGAAGGTGGCATCACCTGGATCTCCGCCCACGAGTCGGCCCGCTTCTGGTCCGAGCGCGGTGGTTGCGAGCCCGACTCGACCCGAGAGGAAGAGCGAGCCGGCCGAGTGGAGCGGCAGATCTGGCGCGGACGCTCCGGCTGTCGGATCGAGCTCCTCACGCTGCGCGGCTGGGGACATGCCTGGCCGGGGACCCGGAAGACGCGTGATCTGGAGTCGAGCGATCCCCTCTACGGCTATGACGTGAACCGGGTGATCTGGCGCTTCTTCAACGATGCCCCCACGGTCCTGGTGGCCACGGCGTCGCCGAGCGAGCGGACCCTTCGCTGAGGGCGCCCGCGCAGGCCCACCGCTCGAAATCGAGTCGGGAGTCGAATCATTTCGGAGCGCAGCTCGATCCCAGTGTGCGAGGCTACAGGGGCCGGACGGCGCAAGAGGCGATGGCCGGCACGCCGC
>CAZQMY010000118.1:10655-14465 GCA_964594405.1 uncultured Spirochaetaceae bacterium
GAGGCTGCCATGGCCACCCCCGTGAGGTCCGACGCCAGGCCCAGCCTGCTCCCCGAGTTCGTGAAGAGCATGGTGCGCACGTTCAACGATTCGAATGAGCACGGGGTACACCTGCTCTTCAACGAATGGTGGCCCTACGCGCCGGATCGGACCATCGAGCGCTACCTCGACGGCTTCCGCGCCGCACCGGGCGCAGACACCTTCCTGGCCGATCGCTACTTCGCCGACCCGATCACCCTGGAGTCTCTGGAGGCCATGCCCGAGGGCTCGGTCGGCCGTGGCTACTGGCAGTTCCTGACGGAGAACGGCCTCGAGAAGAACCTCGCCACCAACTACAAGACGCTCCACGACTTCATGGCCCGCTCAGGCCAGCTCGACCGCATGCCCGAGGAGCTGAAGTACGCGATCATCCGCGGCTTCCAGATCCACGACCTGCTCCACGTGCTCACCGGCTACACGTCGTCGGCCCTCGCCGAGCTCGCGCTCCAGGCCTTCTGCCTCGCCCAGCTCCAGTTCCCCTACTTCGGCATGTGGATGGCCACGACCACCGCGAGCATGACCTTCCTGCAGCCGGATGCCATCGTCCCCGTCATGGATGCGATCAGCTCCGGCTGGCAGAATGGACGCCGGGTCTCGAACCTGCAGTTCGAGAAATGGGAGCAGGAGTTCGAGGCGCCGCTCACCGACGTGCGCGAGCGCTACGGGATCCCGCCCGAGGGCGTCCTGGGCTAGACGCGCTCGATGATGATCGCCGGGGCCATGCCGCCCCCCGCGCACATCGTGATGAGGCCCGTCTGCTTGTCCCGGCGCTCGATGCGCTGGGCGGAGGACGCAAGCCCACCGTGGCCGGCCTGATCCCCGAGCGAGCCATCTACGATTTCCTCCTGACGTTCGCCTTCGACAAGATGTTCGAGCGCTTCCCGAATCTGCGCATCGCGTCGGTGGAGAACGGCTCGGGCTTCCTCCGGGACCTCTTCGTGAAGCTCGAGCAGTCGAAGGAGCGGATGCCCTGGTACTACGACGAGGACCCGGCGGTGCTCTTCCGCCGCAACGTCTGGATCAACCCCTTCTGGGAGGACAAGATCACCGAGGTCGTCCATCACATGGGCGCCGACCAGGTCATCTACGGCTCGGACTGGCCTCATATGGAAGGCATGGAGCGACCGAGAGACATCCTCGACGAGGACGACCTCGAAGGCCTCTCGCTCGCTGATCAGGCGAAGATCCTCTTCGGGAATGCGGCTGCCCTGAACGAGCGCCGCCCTGCGTAGGACCCGAAGGCCGAAGAGAGGGAGCGCAGACGGTATGGACATCGTCGACTACCAGAACATCCGCTACGAGGTCGAAGAGGGGCGAGCACGCATCACCCTCGCGCGACCCGAGACGCACAACGCCCTCACCTCGAGGCTCCTGGAGGAGCTGGAGCACGCGCTCTGGGAGGCCGATGACGATCAGGCCGTCCACTGCGTGATCTTGCGGGGTGAGGGACCTTCGTTCTGCTCCGGATACGATCTGACGTCGCTCGGTCGCGCGAAGCGGCCGGGATACAGGACGGGCCGGACGCACGACGACGACATCTGGCTGATCGAGCAGAACAATCGGCGCATCCGCACGCTGATGAACGTGCACAAGCCCTCGATTGCCAAGGAGCACGGCAACTGCCTCGCCGGCGGGACGGACGTCGCCCTCGCTTGCGACATGGTGATCGCCGCGGACGATGCCCGGATCGGCTTCCCGGCCGCGCGCTCGATGGGCGCGCTGCCCGGGAACCTGTGGATGTACCACTGTGGTCCGCAGTGGGCGAAGCGTCTCCAGCTGACTGGAGACTCGGTCACGGGGGCCGACGCCGCCGAGATCGGCCTCGCCATGAAGGCGGTCCCGGCAGACGTCCTGGAAGAGGAGGTGGAGGGGCTGGCGGATCGCCTGAGCGTGATCGATCCCGACCTGCTCGCTGCGAACAAGCGGATCACCAATCTCGCGCTCGAGCTCATGGGCGCGCAGGCGATCCACCGACTGGCCGGCGAGAACGATGCTCGGGCCCACCGTGCCCAGGCGGTCCGCGACTATGGGCGCGACATTCGCGAGCACGGCTTGAAGGAGACCTTGCGACGACGCGACGAGCCCTTCGGCGACGGCTTCGCGCGGGTTGGCGTGCCCGAGGGACGAAGCAGGCGCCGGCGCGGCGTCGACGACCACTGAGCAGGCGGCTCCTCAGCCGGCGCCGCCCTCGGGCTCGACGTCCACGTCCTTGGAGCCGCGGTCGGAGGGAAGGACGAGACTGAAGATCGCACCGCATCCCTCGCCGGCGCTCCGTCCCTGCAGCCGACCGCCCAGCTCGGTGGCGAGGTTTGCGCAGTGGTGGAGGCCGAAGCCCTTCCGGTCTGGGGCCGTCGTATAGCCGTGACGGAAGAGCGTCGCGGCCCGATCGCTCTCGAACCCACGGCCCGTGTCGGCGATCGAGATCTCGACCTCGTCTTCCGACACCCATCCAATGGACACTGCGATCTTGCGCGCATCGACGGGAACGTCCTGCATGGCCTGGACTGCGTTGTCGACGAGCTGAGAGAGGATCAGCTGGACGCGATGGGACTCGGTCGCCGACATGACGGGGCCCGGAGAGTGGACGTCGACCTCGACGCCCGAGAGCAGGCCAGCCGACGTGCTCGAGTCGATGGCCTCTCGAACGAGCGCGTCCAGGTCGACGGACTCTGAGATCACACGATGCTGCGCCAGCTCGTGCTGTCGCCCGACGATTTCCTCGATCCGCTCGACGGCGCAACCCAGCTCCACGAGATCGGCCTGCATCTGGTCGCGGTCCGACTCGAGGTGGCCGGTGAGGAGGTCGAAGTAGGTCAGCAGGTTCCGACCCTTCTCGTCCTTCAGCAGGAAACGATCCAGATCGCCCAGGTTCTCCGAGAGCAGCGCCACGCCGCGCCGGAGTCGGTCGACGCGAGAGGCACGAACGCGGTCGCTCAGATGCCGGCTCCGCGTGACCACGGTGTTGAGGACGTTCCCGATCTCGTGCAGCACCCCGATGGCGATCTCCGCCATGCCCGCCTTCCGCGCCGACTCGACGAGCTTTCGCTGGGTGTCGACGAGCTCGGCCGTGCGCTCCACGACCCGGATTTCGAGATTCTGCCGCGCCTGCTCGAGGTGTACGTTCAGGCGTTCGACGTCGGTCCGGAAGCTGTTGATGCGATCGCCCAACGCCGTGGCGAGCAGGAAGCCCTCGGCCAGGGGGGACAGGAGCATGATGAAGGTCGTATGCCGAGAGAGCTCGATGACGCCTGTCGTGGACAACGTGAAGTAGAACGTCGAGGCGCAGAACGTGGCCCAGGAGAGCACGTAGAATCGGGCGTAACGGATGCCGGAGCGCCAGACGACGATGCCGCTCGACAGCAGGACCGGATAGAGGATCAGCGCATTCAGCTTCAGCAGGGAGGTGGCGAGGCGGGTCCAATCCAGGAGCGCGAGCGATGCGGTGGCGATCAGCGAGCACGTCAGCGCCATGAGCAGCCCGTGGAGCCGCGGCGCGATCTCTCGCAGGCCGAGGAAGCTGCAGGAGAAGAGGATGGCGAATACCGGGCCCGCGACGCCCGTGAAGAGGAGTCCGAAGGCATCCCAGGCCGGGGAGTCGGGCCAGACGTAGACGAAGCCCCGGCCCGAGAGACCGAAGGTGAACGACGTGCTGGCTCCCATGAAGCCGCAGTAGTAGAGATAGGCCCTGTCCAGCGTGCTGAAGTAGACCACCAGGTTGTAGAAGAGCAGGCCGAGCATCATGCCGGCCCAGGCGTTGAAGACGGCGTTCTC
>CAZQMY010000119.1:0-689 GCA_964594405.1 uncultured Spirochaetaceae bacterium
TGCCCTTGGGCTTGCCCGTGGTGCCGCTGGTGTAGAGGATGAAGAGCGGGTGCTCGGCGTCGAGCTTGGCCGGGGGGCACTTCGGGCTCGCGCCCTCCATCTCCTCGTGCCACCAGAGGTCCCGCCCCTCCTTCATCGGCACGCTCTGCCGCGTGCGCTCCACGACGAAGACGTGCTCGACGGTGGTCTCCACCTCGAGGGCCGCGTCGACCTGGCTCTTGAGCCCGAAGGGCTCGCCCTTGCGGTAGCCGCCGTCGGCGGTGATCACCGCCTTCGCGCCAGCGTCGAGGATGCGATCGCGCAGGGCTTCGGCGGAGAAGCCGCCGAAGACGATGCTGTGCGTCACGCCGATGCGCGTGCAGGCGAGCATCGCGACGGCGGCCTCGGGGACCATGGGCATGTAGAGGATCACGCGGTCGCCCTTCTTGACGCCTCGCGCCTTGAGGACGTTGGCGAACTGGCAGACCTCGCGATGCAGCTCGGCGTACGTGATGACCCGCGTATCGCCGGGCTCACCCTCCCAGATGATCGCCGCCTTGTTCCGGCGCCACGCATTCTCGCCTTCGACGTGTCGGTCGAGGCAGTTGTAGCTGACGTTCGTCTTCGCGCCGACGACCCACTTGGCGAAGGGCGGCTTCCAATCCCGCGCCTTCTTCCAGGGCGTGAACCAGCTGTCGTTCTCCTTCGCC
>CAZQMY010000119.1:699-14439 GCA_964594405.1 uncultured Spirochaetaceae bacterium
GGCCGCCTACCGCGCCGCCCAAGCAGATCCCGCCATCTTGGCCCAGAAGCGCTCGGGACTCTTCTCGCCGAGCTTGCGCAGCTCGCCGGCGGTCTTCTTGTTCCAGTTGGCGGCGCGGCTGAACGCGGCATCCGGCTTGAATAAGCGCTTCTCGTCGAGCAGCGACTCGATGTCCGACATGATCTGATGGGCTCCATGGGGTCGGCCGGCGCAGCGGGGCTGCAGCCGGGCGGGTGCGATGAGACTGGCTGGCTCTGCTCGCGGGCGTGAGTGCTAGCTGCCTTCGCTCACCCAGGCCTCGATGCCATCCACGGACTTGGGGATGGCGGAGTTGAGGTTCTCGTGCCCGTCGGCGGTGATGACCACGTCATCCTCGATGCGAACGCCCAGACCGCGAAGTGCGTCGGGCGCCTGGTCATCACCTGCACAGACATATAGACCCGGCTCGACGGTGAAGGCCATCCCTTCTTCGAGTTTTCGCGGCGCGTCGCCATGCGCATACTGCCCCACGTCGTGGACATCGAGTCCCAGCCAGTGGCTGGTGCCATGCATGTAGTAGCGGCGAAAGGCCTCGGTCTCGACGAGCTCGTCGATGCTGCCCTCGAGCAGCTTCAGCTCGACCATGCCCTCGACGAGCCGGCGAATGGTCGCCTGGTGGATCTCGGGCAGGGTCGCACCGGGTGCGGCCATCGAGAGGGCGACCCCCTGCGCGTCCAGCACCACTTCGTAGACCGCGCGATGCGCGCTCTCGAATCGCCCGCCGATGGGGTAGGTGCGCGTCACGTCGGACGCGTAGCCCTCGAGCTCGGCGCCGGCATCGATCAGCACCATCTGCCCGGCACCCAGCGGCTGGTCGTTGCGTACGTAGTGGAGGACCGCCGCATTCGCGCCGCCGGCCACGATCGAGCCGTAGGCGGGGCCGCTGCCGCCCCGCTTGCGGAAGACGTAGCCGAGCTCGGCCTCCAGCTCGTACTCCATGCGCCCGGGCTGGGCGATTCGCGCGGCCCGCTGATGGGCCTCGCGACTGATGTCCGCAGCCCGACGCATCAGCTCGATCTCGGCCTCGCTCTTGCGCAGGCGCATCTCGTGGAGGATGAGCCTGGGATCGGCGAGCTGCTCGGCCGGCGCCACGCCCGCGCGGCTGTGTCGGCGGGTCTGCTCCTGGATCTCGACGAGCCGGCCATCGAGGTCTGCACGCCGACCGAGCGTGTGATAGAGGGCGCGCGCGCCCTTCACGAGCTCCGGCAGCTTCTCGACCAGCGTGGCGCAGTCGAAGGCCTCGTCCGCTCCGAAGTCGGAGAGCGCGCCCTCGATTCCCGGGCGGTAGCCGGTCCACGTCTCGGCGTCTGGGTTGCGCGGCTGGACGAAGAGGGTGTAGGCGGGTGCGCCAGCGGTGCGGAACACCGCGACCGCGTCGGGGTGGTCGAACCCAGTCAGGTACCAGAAGTCGCTGTCCTGGCGGAAGGGGAACTCCGTGTCGTTCGAACGAGTGCAGAGACTGGCCCCCTGCACGATCGCCACGGCCTGGTCGCCCATCGCCTCGAGGAATCGGGCGCGTCTTTCTTCGAACATCGGTGCACTGTACACCATGGCCCCCGCGAGGGCTCAGGGCGCCCGGCCCACCGCGGCTGCACCTGGATTGTGCAGCCTCCGCGTAAGGGTGCACCATCAGGCTGCGCTGCCACCATCGATTGCGAGAGAGAACAAGTGCCCGAAAGAAAAAGGAAATGTCACTGGCGCGATCCTTCGCTGCATCGCTGCCGCAACCCGTGCACCCCTCTGTTGCGCCTGCCGGAGTGTGTCGGCCGATGGCAGGAAGCAGGGGTTTCCCTTGAGATTCGGAGACTTGAGAAAATGCGGAGGTTCCGGCTCCCGATTGGCACGCATCATGCTCTACACCTGGCTCATACGATCTGGCCTGAGCCTCCTGAATGTTCACGGGCGCGTTCGTTCAGAGGGCTCAGAACCCCGGAGATTCGGAACTCCTTTATCGAGGCGCTTTCCCCCAGAATTGCACCCCGCACTGATCCGAATCTCCGGGGCCCAGATCGTCAGGCAAGTCGTGGACCGAGAAGCCGCATACCTCTCGGTCCAACACATGCAAGCAGCAACGACCAACTTCTCCTTAGGTCGATCATCAGCAGACACGCCCCTTCGCTCGCGGAGGGGCGTGTTCTGCTTTCGGGGCGCGTTGCTCGCCTCCGGGCTCGCTCGGGCAGCCGTCGAGCCCTGGCGAGTCCGCGATCGGATCCCCGGGGCCACGAGGGCCTCGTTCGGCTGGATCAGCGCTTGCGGCGCCTTCGCGCCCCGCTCCTCTCAGCCTTCTCCGATTTGCCCTCCGACTCGGCGGCTTCGGCCTTCTCGGCCCTCTCGCCGCGCTCCGCTCTCGCGCCCCTGGGCGGCTTTTCGGCCTTCGCGTCGTCGCTCTTGTCGGGCGTGTCGTCGCCCGCGCCCAGGGCTTCGATCACCTCGCCGCCGAACGCATCGACGAACCAGCCCTTCAGCTCGGCGAGCTCGCGCAGGCTCTCAGGCTCGGAAGGGTTGAGGAAGGAGATCGCTTCGAGGGCCGCATTCGGGCAGAGCACACCCGGGTCGATGCCCAGCTCTTCCGCGCGCGGCGTTCTCCAACGCTTGAGCTTCGCGAGGCGCTTCTCGGTGCGCCGATCCATGCGGCGTCGACCGTTGCCTTCGATCTTGGGGATCGGGCCGTGCGGCTTCTTCAGGCCCTTCTTGATGGCCTTGAGGATGTCGCTGCCCATGCGCCGGACGATCAGGTCCGTGACGCCCGTAATCGAGCGAAGCGCCTCCATCTCCTCGGGGTGGAGCTTCGCGAGCTCGAGAAGCGCGCGATTGCCCAGCACCTTGAAGGGCGGGCGATCGATCTCCCTCGCGCGCACATCGCGCATCAGATAGAGCTCGCGGAGCACCGCCAGAGGCACCGGATCGAGTGACTTCGCCCCTTTGATGCGGAGGTAGCCGAGCTCGTCGAAGTCGCGCTCGGGCCACTCGCGTTGTGTGAGCGTTTCGAAGTCGCTCTGCGCCCACTCGAGCCGGCCCGCCTTCTTCAGCTCCTTCTCGAGCTTCTCTGCGAGCTTGATGAGATAGAGCACGTCGGAGATCGCATAGTCGAGCTGCTTGTCCGTGAGCGGTCGGCGCGACCAGTCCGATCGCTGCTCGTCCTTGGGCAGCTTCACGCCGAAGTGATGCTCGATCAGGGCTGACAGGCCAATCGCCGGATAGCCGAGCAGCTGCGCGCTCACCATGGTGTCGAAGAGGTTCGAGAAGCTGAAGCCGCAGTCTCGCTTCAGGACGAAGATGTCGTACTCGGCCGCGTGGAAGACCACCCGCACGTCGGGCGATGCGAAGACCGGGGCGAGCGGGGCGAGCTCGGAGGGGCCGCCCAGCGCAAGCGGATCGACGAGCCAGGCGTTCTTCCGCGTGGCCACCTGCACGAGGCAGGTCTTGTCGTAGTAGTGGTAGAAGCTGTCCGCTTCCGTGTCCACCGCCACGATGTCCTCGGCGAGCAGATCTGTGGCGAGCGATTCGAGCTCGCTCTGACTATCGATGATCTTGATATCGGCCACTCACGCCTCAACACCCGGTAGAGGTGGTTTGACTTGTCTTCTCACAGCTCACGTGGGGGGTCGGATCGGGGCGAGCCCGGACTGCCACGGAGGGGTGACGAGGCAAGCCGATGCTAGCCGAGTGCCGCTGGGCTGCAAAGGTGGGCCCGATTGGGAAGGTTGGCGAAGCACGCGCGAGGCAACGAGAATCGCGGAATGCAGCATGCCGCACTCGGTGTCTCGGACCGCCTCGACCCGGCGGATTGCGCGCGCGAGGCCGTCGACCGGGCCTGCGCCGGGCTCGGCGGTGCGTCGCCGGAGGCCGCCATCCTGGTCGCCAACGCGGCGGCCGGTCGCGCCGGCCTGGAGACCCTGCTGAACCGCTGCGGTGAGGCGCTCGGCGGCGCGGTCTTCGCGGGGGGAAGCAGCTCCGGGGTGATGGCCGGGACGCACGAGTCGGAGGGGAAGCCGGCCCTTGCGCTGCTGGCGCTCTCGGGTGTTCGCGCCGAGGGCTTCCTCTGCGAGGATCTGCGCGGACACGAGCCGGACGTGGCCGACCGCCTGATCGCGCAGCTCGGCGGGCCGCCGGGGGCGACCGATCTGGTCGTCGCGTTCGCGGATTCGACGAGGTTGGACGCCCGCCTGCTCGTCAACGGGCTCGGAGCGGCGCTCGGCGGCGCGACGCTTGTGGGGATCGGCGCGGAGGAGCTGCCCGGCGCCGAGGCGCCACTGGTCTGGGAGGAAGAGCGCGCCGCTTCCGCGGCCCTCTCCGGCCTGGTGCTCAGGCTGGACGACGCGCCTCGGATCGCCGTCACGAACGCGTGCACCGCACGAAGCGCGGTGCTGGAGGTGACACGCAGCCGCGGTCACTGGATCCAGGGCCTCGGCGGGCGCCCAGCGCTGGAGGTCTATCGGGAGTCGCTGCCCTCCGCGCTGCGAGACGATCTCGACCGTGCCCGAACCTCGTTCCTGCTCGGCGTGCTGCCGTCGGAGATGCCCGGCCCGGGCGAGGTCCCGCCCGAGGTGGGACGGCTGCAGCTCCGCGTCTTGATCGGGCACGACGCCGAGCTCGGCTCGATCGGGGTGGCCGAGCCCCTCGCGCGGGGCACGCGGCTGGTGGTCGTGGGGCTCGACGCCGGCGTCGGGCGCCAGCGACTGCTCGAAGATCTCGGCGCCGCCATGGGATCGGGCGGCTCACGATTCGGCATCTACTGTGGCTGCCGATCTCGTGGTCGCGCGCTCTTCGGTCACGAGGGGCTGGAGGGCCACTATGTGGCGCGTGTGGCGCCCGGCGTTCCGATCCTGGGTGTCTCCGGACCCATCCAGCTGGCGGCCGGGGCCGTGCTGGGCGCGCAGCCTCGGTTGCTGACGCACGCCGGCGTTCTCGCCCTTGCCGGTGGATCCGATTGAGACGGTCCTCGGGGCAAGGCCCGCTCTCGCGAGTTCCATCGATTTCTCCTGACACGGCCAACTCCGAGTCACCATCTCATTCTCGTTGGACGACTTCACCGAAGCCGATCTGGTCGGCTCCATCTCACTGGAGAGCTTCGGCACCGCGAAGGTCGAGCTGATCGGCCCGTCCGATCTGCCAGATTCCGAGAGCCGGCCCGCCTCGGCTCCGGCTGGAGAGCGGGCCTCCTCTCGGGCTCCCGGATGGCGGGCTGGGCGATCGCGCCGACTCGCGCTCGGACTCCGACCTTGAATCGAGGCGTGGGAGCCGATACCCTGTTCCGTAGGTCAGATCAGTGTTCTGAATAATGGAACAATTCTCGAGCAGCCCTGGTCTTGGATGGTGCGACGATGAACACGGATCCGCCGGAAGCGCCCGAGTCCGGTGCCGGGACGATCGAGAAGGCGGTGGACGTCCTCTTCCATCTTCACGAAGCCGCGGCGCCGCTCGGTGTCACCGCCATCGGGCGCGCGCTGGGCATGCCGAAATCGAGTGTGCATCGGCTGCTCCAATCGCTCGCCCGTCGCGAGCTGGTCGAGCGCGACTCCCGCGGCCGCTATCGGCCCGGCGTCGGCCTCGTGGCTCTCGGGCTCGGCGTGATCGAGCGCGAGCCGGTGGTTCGCGCGGCCCGGCCGGTCCTCGAAGCGGAGGTCGACGCGATCGGCGAGACGCTCTTCGTCGTGGGCGCCCGCGCGGGCAGACTGGTGGTGCTCGACAAGGTAGAGGGGCCGGGCTTCCTGCGCGCCGCGCCCAGGGTGGGGGCCGAGGTCCCGGTGCACGCCACGGCGGTGGGCAAGCTCTACCTCGCCCACGCGAGCGAGGCGGTCGCGGAGTACGACGTTGCGGCCGCGTTCACCCGGAACACGATCACGGACAAGGAGCGCCTCGATCGCGCGGTGCACGATGTTCGCGAGGCCGGCTTCGCGAGCAACCTCGACGAATGGATCGAAGGCCTCAGCGTGGTGGCGGCGCCGATCTTCTATGGCGAGCGACTGGTGGGCGCGTTGGCGCTCGCGGCACCCTCGGCCCGACTCGCAGATCTGGGCGCGAGGGAGGTCTCGCGCCGCATCATGGCGGCTGCGGCGAAGGTCGGGATGCGACTCGAGGGGCAAGCGCGCGACGGCACGGAGGGGCTCGTATGAGCGTGGACGGCAAGTGCTGGATCGGCGGAGAGATCGTGGCTGCGAGCGAGGCGCGCATCCCCGTGCTCGACCACGGCCTGCTCTACGGCGATGGCCTCTTCGAAGGCATCCGGATCTACGGTCGGCGGGTCTTTCGGCTCGCCGACCACCTGCGACGACTGGAGAACGGGGCGAAGGCCATCGGCCTCGACCTACCCGGTGGCATGGGGGAAATCGAGAAGGTCGTGCTCGAGACCGCACGCGCCTACTGCGAAGAGAGCGATCGTGAGGATGCGTACTGCCGGCTGATCGTGACCCGCGGTGTCGGTGAGCTCGGCGTGGATCCGCTGAGCTGCGAGTCCCCCCAGCTCATCTGCATCGTGGCGCCCATCGCGCTCTGGGGCGAGGAGAAGCAGCGGCGCGGCCTCGATCTGGTGACGGTGAGCCTTCGAAGGCCGGGAGCGGACATGGTCGACCCGGCGGTGAAGAGCCTCAACTACCTCAACAGCGTGCTTGCGAAGCGCGAGGCGCGACTCCGCGGGGCGGACGAGGCGCTCCTGCTGAATGCGTCCGGTATGGTGGCCGAGGCCGCGGTCGCGAACGTCTTCATGGTTCGTGACGGCGTCCTGTCGACGCCGCCCGTCAGCGATGGGGCACTGCCCGGCATCACGCGCGCCAGCGTCTTCGATCTCGCGGAGCGGCTCGGCATCCCCTGTCGCGAGCGCACCTTCGGTCGCGTCGAGCTGCTCGGCGCGGACGAGGCCCTGCTGACCGGAAGCGGCGCTCGTATCGTTGCGATCGCCACCCTGGACGGCCAGCCCATCGGCCCGACGGACGCGGGCCGGGGGCCGATCACGACTCGGCTCGTGAACGGCTTCGCCCGCTATGCGCACGAGAAGGGCACGCCCTTCTAGCTTCCCTCGATGCGAGCCTCCCGGCGCCTCGGCGCGGCCGGGGCTATCCTCCGCGCTCCGGAGCCGTCCCGCCCTGTACGAAGGGCTTCGGCTCGGGCAGAGAGCGAGGAGAGCATTCGTGCGCTGGTCCCAAGCCTTCATCCCCACCCTTCGAGACGACCCGGCGGACGCCGAGGCCGTGAGCCACAGACTCCTGGTTCGGGCCGGGTTCGTCCGACAGCTGATGGCCGGGGTCTACTCACTCCTGCCTCTCGGCCATCGTGCCCTCCGGAAGGTCGAGGGGATCATTCGCGAGGAGATGGATGGCATCGGCGCGCAGGAATTCCAGCTCGCTACGCTTCATCCGCGCGAGATCTGGGATCGCTCCGGGCGCTGGGCTGCCATGGGGAGCGAGATGTTCCAGTTCGAGGACCGGCGCGGGGCGGATGTCGGTCTCGGCATGACGCACGAGGAGATCTTCGCGCACCTCGGTGCCGAGCTCCGTTCCTACAAGCAGCTGCCGCAGATCTGGTACCAGTTCCAGACGAAGTATCGCGACGAGGCGCGACCGAAGAGCGGGCTGCTCCGGGTTCGCGAGTTCACCATGAAGGACTCCTACTCGCTGGACGTCGACTGGGAGGGGCTCGGCCGCTCCTTCGATCGACACTTCGAGGCGTATCGCAGGATCTTCCGACGCCTCGGATTCGATACGGTCGCCGTGGAAGCGTCGTCCGGCTCCATGGGCGGCAACGAGTCCATCGAGTTCATGCTGCGGACCGACGCGGGCGAGGACTGGATCGCCTCCTGCGAAGCCTGCGGCTACGCGGCCAACTTCGAGAAGGCCACGAGCCGGATCTCCCCCGTCGAGGACGCGGCGGGTGCCGATGCGCCCGAGCGCTTCGCAACGCCGGGCATTCGCACCATCGCCGAGCTCGAGCGATTCGAGGGCGGCGCGCCGGCGGAGCGGCAGATCAAGACGCTCGTCTATATCGTGGACGAGAAGGTCGTGCTGCTCCTGCTCCGCGGCGACCATTCGCTGGTCGAGCAGAAGGTGATCGACAACATCGAGGGCGAAGAGATCCGCCCGGCCACCGCCGACGAGGTGCAGCAGGCGCTCGGCGCCCTGCCCGGCAGCCTGGGTGGAGTTGGCGTGAAGGATCACTTCATCATCGCGGACGAAGCGCTGCGCGGGCGACGCAATATGGTGACAGGCGCGAACCAGGACGATCTGCATCTGCGCGGTGTGGACATCGAGCGCGACATCGACGTCAAGGCATGGCTCGATCTGCGCGAGGTGGCCGATGGCGAAGGCTGCCCGGCCTGCGGCGCGCCGCTCTCGGTGGGCAAGACCCTCGAGGTCGGACACATCTTCAAGCTCGGTACGAAGTACAGCGAGGCGATGGGCGCCAAGGTGCTGGACGCCAACGGGAAGTCCGAGCCCGTCGTGATGGGCTCCTACGGGATCGGCCTCGAGCGCAACCTCGCCGCCGTGGTGGAGGCCAATCACGACGAAGCGGGGATCGTCTGGCCGGTGAACGTGGCGCCCTACGAGGTCGTGGTGAGCGTGGTCAAGCCCAAGCAGGTCGACTGCATGGAGGCCGCGGAGCGGATCTACGATGCGCTCGGCAAGGCGGGTATCGACGTCATCCTGGACGATCGGGACGAGCGACCGGGCGTGAAGTTCAAGGATGCCGACCTCGTCGGCATCCCGTATCGGATCACCGTCGGGCCCAAGGGGATCGCCGAGGGCAAGGTCGAGCTCAAGCGCAGACGCGATGGCGACACCCGCGATCTCGATATCGATCATGCCGCGGGTACGGTGGTGGAGATCGTGATGGATGAGCGGAGCTAGGGGCTCGGACGATCGGCGAGGCGCCGACGGCGGCCATGTCCGATCGGACCTCCTGTCCGCCGGAGGGGCGACGGGGGGCGGCCACTGGCTGACCGTCGCGAATATGATCACCCTGACGCGACTCGGACTCGCGCCCATCCACGCGCTGGCGATCCTGGGCGGGAGCTGGGGCCTGGCGTTCGCGTGCTTCTGGCTGGCCGTGCTGACCGATCTCGCGGATGGACGCGTGGCGCGCATGCGGGGCGAGGCATCGCCCCTCGGCGGCCTGCTCGACCACTCCACCGATGCGCTCTTCGTCTCGCTCGGGCTCGCGGCCGTGGCCTGCGGCCCCGGATCGGTGACTGCCCTGCTGCCCGGGCTGGTCGCGCTCGCCTTCCTGCAGTACACGCTCGACTCCCGGGCCCTGGTGGGTCGCCCGCTTCGAGCGAGCCTGCTCGGCCGATACAACGGCATCGCGTACTTCGTCCTGCTGAGTGCTCCGGTGATGCGGGAAGGCCTGGGGCTCGGCTGGCCCAGCGACGCCTGGGTGCTCGGCGCCTCCTGGGCGCTCGTGCTCAGCACGCTCGTCTCGATGCTCGATCGGGCGGTCGCCTTCTTCGCCCTCTCCGTCGCCAGCCCGAAGGAAGGGCCGGGGTCTTGAGTGCATTCGAGGAGCTGCTCGGTGCGAGCCTCGCGCGCGCGCTCCCGGGCTTCCGGGCGCTTCGTTCGGCCAGGCGACTCAGTGGGGGCGCGAGCCAGGAGACCTATCGAGTCGAGGTCGAGACGGATCGGGGCGAGTTGATCCTGGCGATGAGGCGGGCCGCTGGCGGCGTCGATCAGGCGAGCGCCGGCGGCGGGCCGGGGCTGACGGTCGAGGCCGAGATCTATCGCGTCGCCCGGGCGGCCGGCGTGCCCGAGCCTGAGATCCTCCACGTCTTCACGCCCGAGGAGGGCCTCGGTCCGGGCTTCGTGATGGAATGGCTCGAGGGCGAGACGCTGGGGAGTCGGATCGTACGGGCTCCCGAGCTCGATGGGATCCGGCCGAAGCTGGCCTTCCAATGTGGTGAAGTGCTCGCGCGCATCCACGCGATCGACATGGAGGCGACCGGGCTCGCGAAGCGGCTCAGAGAGCGCTCGACCGAGGAGTACGTTCGCGAGATCTGGGACCGCTACCGCGGCTTCCGCACCTCCATGCCGATGATCGACTACACGGCTCGCTGGCTGCTCGATCACCTCCCCGAAGAGGTCGAGCCGCGCCTGGTCCACAACGACTTCCGCAACGGGAACATCATGGTGTCACCCGACGGCATCGTCGCGGTCCTCGACTGGGAGCTCTCGCACATCGGCGATCCCGTCCGCGATCTCGGCTGGATCTGCACGAACTCCTGGCGCTTCGGCAACCATGCGCTTCCGGTGGGTGGGTTCGGGCGGCTCGAGGATCTGCTCGATGGCTACGAGAGCGTCTCGGGACGACGGGTCGATCCGGACCACGTCCGCTTCTGGGAGGTCTTCGGCTCGTTCTGGTGGGCGGGCATGAGCCTGCTCGGCGCGATGGTCTGGCGCCATGGTCCGGATCGGTCGGTGGAGCGCCCGGGAATCGCGCGGCGTAGCTCCGAGTGTCAGGTGGACTGCGCGAACCTGATCATCCCCGGGCCGGCGCGGCTGCCCGAGGAGCGTGAGCCGGAGAGCTCGGTGGACATGCCGCGCATCGACGAGCTGCTCGAGAGCGTGCGCGAGTTCCTGCGGGGAGATGTGCGCAAGGCGTTGGAGGGGAGACGCGGATTCCTCGCGCTGGTGGCTTCCAACTCCGTGGACATCGCGCTGCGCGAGCTGCGGCTCGGCCCGGCGCACCTCCGCGACGAGCACGAGCGCCTGCGCGGCCTGCTCGGCAGCGATGACGGCGTGGAGGCGCTGCGCACGCGTCTATGCGAAGGCCTGCGTGATGGATCGATCGCGCTCGACCGACCCGGCCTCGCGGACCATCTTCGCGCGACCGCCGTGGGTCAGCTCACCATCGATCAGCCTGGCTACTCGGGCCTGGCGGTGGCGCTGGGATGGACGCCGTCCGACGAGTCGACTCGAAATCGATAGAGGAGTGTCATGGACTTCGACCTGCCCCCCCACCTCGTCGCCTACCTGGACGAGCTCGACGCCTTCATCGAGGCCGAGATCCGCCCCCTCGAAGAGCAGGACGACAACGTCCGCTTCTTCGATCATCGCCGCGAGGACGCGCGGACCGATTGGGAGCGCGGCGGCCTGCCCAACGAGGAGTGGGAAGCGCTGCTCGCGGAGGCCAAGCGCCGCGCCGACGCTGCGGGCCACTACCGCTACCCCTTCCCGAAGGACTGGGGAGGCCGGGAGGGCAGCAACCTCGACATGGCGGTCATCCGCGAGCATCTGGCGCGGAAGGGGCTGGGCCTTCACAACGACCTGCAGAACGAGCACTCGGTCGTCGGCAACAACGTGGGATTGCTGCTCCTGCTCCACTACGGAAGCGCGGCGCAGAAGGAGGAGTGGCAGGAGAGGCTGGCCGCAGGCAAGGGCGGCTTCACCTTCGGCATCACCGAGTCCGAGCATGGCTCGGATGCGACGCACATGGAGACCACCGGAATCCGAGAAGGCGACGAGTGGGTCCTGAACGGCGAGAAGTCGTGGAATACGGGCATCCACAAGGCGAGCCATGCACTGGTCCTGGCGCGCACCAGCGGTGAGGCCGGCGATGGGCACGGCATCACGGCGTTCCTCACGCCCACCGATGCCCCGGGATTCGAGCTCGAGGAGATGCTCTGGACGTTCAACATGCCCACCGATCACGGGCGCTTCACGCTCACGAACGTCCGTGTTCCCCACTCGGCGATCTTCGGTGAGGAGGGCAAAGGGCTCGCCGTGGTCCAGCACTTCTTCAACGAGAACCGCATCCGCCAGGCGGCATCGTCGCTCGGGGCGGCGCAGTTCTGTATCGATCGCTCGATCGGGTACGCGAAGGAGCGCAAGCCCTTCGGCAAGGCGCTCGCGACCAATCAGGGGATCCAGTTTCCGCTGGTCGAGCTGCAGACCCAGTGCGAGATGCTGCGTGCGCTGATCCAAAAGACCGCCTGGCAGATGGATGCGTACGGCGCCTTCTCGGTCTCGGACAAGGTCTCCATGTGCAACTACTGGTCGAATCGCCTCTGCTGCGAGGCGGCCGATCGCGCCATGCAGGTGCATGGCGGCATGGGATACTCGCGACACGAGCCCTTCGAGCACATCTACCGCCACCATCGTCGTTATCGGATCACCGAGGGCGCCGAGGAGATCCAGATGCGGCGTGTGGCCGGGTACCTCTTCGGGTTCATGAGGCAGCGGGCGCCCAAGGGGATGTAGGTCGGCGCGGCTCGGGTGGCCGGATGGCTTGCCGGCTCTGGTCGCCGGGGCGAGTCTGGCGCGGGCCGTGGGCCGTTGGCGGGGCTCGCCGACGCGCGGGGGGCGCGGCCGCTTGCCTGTGCGTCAGGCGTTCGGGGCTCGAGGGGCTGGTGTGTCGAAGAGCTCGCGGTTGGCGCGGCGGAGGAAGAGGAGGCCGAAGGTCGCGTTGAAGAAGATGAAGAAGTTGTGCTGCACGAAGCCGAAGGCCGTCATCTCTCCTTCGTTTCCGGGGAAGAGCACGACCCAGAGCGTGATGGCCACGGTGCGCATGGGGCCGGGTGTGGCCGCCCCGAAGAAGATCACCGGCAGGTAGCCGAGCATCTGCAGGTAGCCCACCTCGATGCCGAAGAGGCCGAGCGCGAGGGTGTAGACCACGACCGCCGCGAGTAGCGCTGGAGAGCGGAGCACGATGATGACGAGATAGTTCAGGGGGCCCGCCTCGCGGAACGACTTGAAGAGCGGCCTGTCCCGAATCGTCGCGCCGGGCGCGATCGTGCCACGGAAGAAGAGCACGAAGAGCGCGAAGACGACGACCGCGATCCCGAAGATCCAGGGAATGAGGCCGAACTCCGGGGGCAGGTCCTCGCGCGCCAGGAGCCAGCCGAGCGTCGCCCAGGTCAGCAGGTAGTAGAACTCGCAGAACATGATGAAGATCATGCTCGACCCGACCTCCCAGGCCGGCACCTGGTAGCGGCGGTAGAGGTAGAGGCCCATCGCCCCCTTGCCCACCTGCTCGTTGATGATCGAGAGGATGTAGCTGCTCCCCCGAATGGGCAGGATGTCCAGGTAGCTCACCTTCGTGTTGAACCAGTTGATGACCCGCCAGACGACGAGCGAATCGATCAGGAAGAAGAACGCCGAGTAGGGCACCATCAGCGCCAGCCAGGTCGGCCAGCTCACCTTCGCGAAGATCCCGCCGAGATAGGCGAAGAGCGTCATCTCTTCGCGAGACGCTGCACCCGCGAGCTTCGTATAGAGGTAGGCGAAGCAGGCGATGGTGATCGCCCACGGGAGGATCTGCTGGAGGAGCGAGCCGCGTGCGGGGGCTGCATCTCCTTCGGTCTGCGCGGGCGATTCGGCAGGGCTCGTCATGGTCGCTCCTGGGCGGAGGGGATCACGAAGTCCGAGAGGGTCTCGTCCAGCGGTCGCAACGACAGCCCGAGCGCCTCGCAGACCGGCTCCGTATCCACACGGTCATCGTGCTGCAGCACCTCGAGCATCGCGCGCGTCACCGGTGGATCGGCGGAGATCCTCTCCATCAACCCCGCGAAGATCATCGAGAGGAAGGCGGGGACCGGGAGGATGCGCGGTGTGTTGCCCGCCAGCCGGGCCGCGCGGAGCACGAGCTCGCGATGGCGGAGCGACTCGGGCCCCCCGAGAGCGAAGGCTCGGCGCTCGCTGGGCGGCGTCTCGAGCGCCAGCCTGATGGCGGCGATCACGTCGCGGCTGTCGATGGGTTGATGCAGCGTCGCCCCGCCCC
>CAZQMY010000120.1:0-405 GCA_964594405.1 uncultured Spirochaetaceae bacterium
CGGCGGGCCTGGCGGGCAGAGCGTCAACACCACCGACTCGGCGGTCCGCATCACCCACATTCCCACCGGCCTGGTGGTGCAGTGCCAGGACGAGAAGAGCCAGCACAAGAACAAGGCCAAGGCGATGACGGTGCTGCGCTCGCGCCTCTACGAGATCGAGCAGGAGCGCCTCGATCGCGAGCGCTCCGACGATCGGCGGGCGCAGGTGGGCACCGGCGAGCGCAGCGAGAAGATCCGCACCTACAACTTCCCGCAGTCGCGGGTCACGGACCACCGCGCCGGCGTCACCCTGCACCGGCTCGAGTCGGTGATCGAGGGCGAGCTCGACGAGCTGCTCGACGCCGTCCACGCCCACATGACGGCCGAGGCCGTGGCGGCGGGGGGGCGGGCGTCGTGACGGCGCCC
>CAZQMY010000120.1:415-14410 GCA_964594405.1 uncultured Spirochaetaceae bacterium
GCAGAGCCGCGTCACGGACCATCGCGCGGGCATCACCCTCCACAAGCTCGATGCCGTGATGCAGGGCGACCTCGAGGAGCTGCTCGACGGCGTCCGCAAGCAGATGACGGCGAAGGACGAGCCGGAGCCGGACCCCGGATGAGCGGTGGCCGCAGCTGGACGGTGCTGGAGCTGATCCGCTGGACCACCGACCACTTCGCATCGCGCGGCATCGAGACGCCGAGACTCGACGCGGAGGTGCTGCTCGCGCACGCGCTCGGGACCGAGCGGGTGAAGCTCTACATCGATTTCGAGAAGCCCGTCGAGCCGTCGGAGCGCGCCGTCTTTCGCGAGCTGGTGCGACGACGCGCCGACCAGCGGGTGCCCGTGGCTCAGCTCTGCGGCAGCCGAGAGTTCTGGAGCCGCAGCTTCAGGGTGAGTGCCGACGTGCTGATCCCGCGCCCCGACACGGAGACCCTGGTCGATGCGGTCCTGACCCGCCTGCCCTCGCAGAGATGCGGCCAGGCCATCGCGGACATCGGCACCGGCTCGGGCGTCATCGCCCTCTCCCTGGCCCTGGAACTCCCCGATGCGAGTGTAATCGCGACCGATATTTCGCCTGCGGCGCTACAGATCGCGCGCTCCAATGCCGATGAGCTGCAGGTCGATTGCGTCTCGTTTCGCGAGGGGAGTCTCTACGAGCCGCTCGCCGGCGAGCGCTTCGACGTGATCGTTTCCAATCCGCCGTATCTGGCGAAGCAGGAAGCCCACGCCTTGCCGCCCGAGCTCGACCACGAGCCCGAGCAGGCGCTCTTCGGCGGGGCGGATGGCTATGCGGTGCTGAGGCCGCTGATCGCCGGGGCGTCGGGGCATTTGCTGCCCGGAGGGCTCTTCGCCGTGGAGGTGGGGCTCGGGCAGGCAGAAGAAGTCGCTGGCTCTTTCGCTGCAGCTGATCTGACCGACATCGAGACCGTACGCGACCTGGCCGGGCACCCCCGCGTAGTGCTGGGCCGGTGCGCGGCGGAGATCTGAGCGGACGCCGGGCCACGTGGATCGCCCGAGCGCGTCGCGCTCGGGAGGTTCAGGACAATGGCGAGCAAGGCGAGCACGAAGCTGCTGCGGGTGCTCACGAGCGAGGACGCCGGCTTCGAGGACGAGTGGCGCGCGCTCTTCGCGCGTCGCGGCCAGCGCGACGAGGCGCTCCGGAGCAGCGTCGCAGGGATCATCGAGCGCGTTCGTATGGCCGATGATCACGGCCTCCGTCGCATCTCGGCCGAGCTCGACGGCGTGCGGCTCGGTCGGCTGGAGCTGACTCGCGACGAGTGGGACGCCGCCTGCGAGCAGTTGGACCCGGCCGATCGCGCGGCCATCGGCAAGGCGGCCATGCGGATTCGCGAGTTCCACCGGAAGCGGGTGCCGTCGAGCTGGGAGATGCGCGAGGAGGGCGGGGCCTACATGGGCCAGCGCGTCCGCCCGCTCTCCCGTGTCGGGATCTTCGCGACCGCCATGCCCGGCGTGCGGCCCACGCAGGTGATCATGAACACGGTGCCCGCCTCCGTCGTCGAGGTGCCCGAGATCATCCTCCTGGCCGCGCCGCAGGAGGACGGCCAGATCGCCCCGGAGATCCTGATGGCGGCGAAGGTCTCCGGTGTGCATCGAGTCGTCAGGATCGGTGGTGCGCACGGCGTGGCCGCTCTGGCTTTCGGAAGCGGAGGGCTGCCGCGCGTCGACGCCATCGTGGGCGGAGGCGATCCGCACGCGGACGAGGCCAAGCGCCAGCTCTCCCATCTGGTCGCGGCGACCGACGAAGGGACCGAGCCCGAGGTCTGCATCGTGGCGGACAAGAGCGCGACGCCGGCATGGATCGCGAGCGAGGTGCTGGGCCACCTGCAATGCGAGTCGTCGGCTGCGGTGCTCCTGATCAGTCACCACAAGAGCATCTTCAGCCGGGTCCAGGAGCAGATCACGAAGCAGCTCAAGGGGTGCGATCAGGTCGATGTGCTGAAGGAGCGTCTCGTGGAACGGGCTCTGGCCGTCCAGACCAGGACCCTCGACGCGTCCATCGAGCTGGCGAACGACTTCGCGCCCGAGCACGTCCTGCTGGCCGTCGAGAACGCCGAGTCGGCGAGCAAAGGCGTCCAGAATGCCGGGACCATCTTCATGGGCCACTATACGCCGGTGGCGGTGGGGAGCTACATGGCCGGGCCCAACGGGGTGCTTCCGCCGGCCGGAAGCGCGCGATTCGCGTCGCCCCGGGGTGTCGAGGATTTCCTCAAGCGCACGAACTTCGTGAAGCTCGAGCCCCCGAAGCTGCGCGAGCTGGGCGGAGAGGTGATCCGCCTGGCGGAGATGGAAGGCAAGCCCGCCCGTGGCACATCCGTGGAGCTGCGGCTACAAAGGATCCGCCGGGCCCGCCGCGAGCGCGAGGCGGCCCGCGAGGCGGAGCTCTAGAGAGCGGGAGAGCGCCAGCCGATCCGTCAAGTCGCCGGGTCGATTCGGCTCTTCCCGGGCCCGCCCCAACCTGGTCCCGAGCAGGGACGGGGCCCCGCGGGTCCCGGGAGTCGATCATGGCGCAGGATGCGGCCGGGCGGCGCGTCGCCACCATCAACCGCAAGACGAAGGAGACCGAGATCCGGGCCATGCTCGATCTCGACGGCAGCGGGCAGTACCGGATCGCGACCGGGATCCCCTTCTTCGACCACATGCTCGAGTCCTTCGCCCGCCACGCGCTCTTCGATCTCGAACTGGACGCCAACGGCGACGTAGAAGTCGATCTGCACCACACGGTCGAGGACGTCGGCATCACGCTCGGCCAGGCGCTGCGCGAGGCGCTCGGCTCGGCGGTGGGGATCCGGCGCTTCGGGTTCTTCGTGCTGCCGATGGCGGAGAGCAAGGTGGAAGTGGCGGTGGACATCTCCAATCGCGCCTACCTCGTCTACCAGGTGTCACTCGACAACGACCGGATCGGTGAGTTCGACGCCACGCTCGCCGAGGACTTCATGTACGCCTTTGCGCAGAACGCGGGCCTCGATCTCCACATCGAGAAGCGCTACGGCCGCAGTCCGCACCATGTGGTGGAGGCCGTGTTCAAGGGCGTGGCGCGCGCGCTTCGCGTCGCCGTCGAGGTCGATCCGCGCGAGCACGGACTGCCCACCGTGAAGGGCGCCCTCTAGCCGCAGCCGGGCGGCGCCGGCTGCCCGTGCGGAAGCAGATCCAGCCCAGCCCGGCGCTTGCGGGGCGCCCCGTAAAGCTTCGAACAAGAGATCCGGACGGCGCCGTGTGGGCGCGCCACGGAGGTGGGAGAGTCCTTCATGAGCAGCCGCCAGGCACGTGTCGCGGTGGTGGACTACGGCGCGGGCAACCTTCGGAGCGTCGCCAAGGCGCTCGAGGCGGCCGATCTGGACGTCGTCGTGAGCGCGGATCCGGTCGTCGTGCGCGGCGCCGATGGTGTCGTGCTCCCAGGCGTGGGCGCGTTCCGCGACGCCGTCATCCAGCTGCGCGAGAGCGGGTTGGAAGACGCTGTGAAGGAGGCCGTGGAGGCGCAGCGGCCCTATCTGGGTCTCTGTTTCGGCCTGCAGCTGCTCTTCGAGGAGGGCGACGAGCACGGCTTGACCAGGGGGTTCGGCCTGCTCGGCGGCCGCGTGGAGCGCTTCCCCAAGACCGACGCCAGCGGGGCTCCCCTGCGCGTACCGCATATCGGCTGGAACGAGGTGCGGTGGAGCGCCGGGCATCCGATGACGGAGCACCTGCCCGCGCAGCAGTTCTTCTACTTCGTGCACTCCTACCGCCCGGTGCCCAGCGACGCTTCGATCATCGCGGGTCGCACGGACTATGGCGGCGAGTTCGCGTCCGCGGTGGCGACCGACCGCCTCTTCGCCACGCAGTTCCACCCCGAGAAGAGCCAGCGCGCCGGCCACGAGCTGCTCGTCGCCTATCGCCGCTGGGTCGAGTCGGCTCGCTGACTCGCACACTGCGGGCTCGGCGCGGAGATCTCATGCTCACCAAACGCATCATTCCCTGCCTCGACGTCGACAAGGGGCGCGTCGTGAAGGGCGTCAAGTACATCGACCACGTGGACTGCGGCGATCCCGTAGAGGTCGCCCAGGCCTACGACACGCAGGAGGCTGACGAGATCACCTTCCTCGACATCACCGCGCGCCACGAGGAGCGCGGCATCCTGCTCGACGTGGTCTCGCGCACGGCCGAGACGGTCTTCATGCCGCTCACGGTCGGCGGTGGCGTTCGCTCGTTGCAGGACATTCGCGATCTGCTCAACGCCGGCGCAGACAAGGTGTCGATCATGACCGCCGCCGTGAACAATCCGGACCTCGTGGCGGAGGCTGCCGCGAAGATCGGTAGCGCGAACCTCGTGCTCGCCATCGACGCGAAGATGGCCGAGGCCTCGGCTGAAGACGGCAGCGGCGGGCGCTGGGAGGTCTGCACCCATGGTGGGCGCAGGCCCACCGGAATCGACGCCGTCGACTACGCGGGGCGCATGGCCGAGGCGGGTGCGGGTGAGATCCTGCTGACCAGCATGGATCGCGACGGGACGAAGAGTGGCTACGATCTCGCCCTGCTGCGGGCCGTAGCCGAGCGCGTGACGGTTCCGGTGATCGCATCGGGGGGCGGCGGAAGCGCTGCCGACCTCGCCACCGCACTGGACGAAGGGCCCGGGGGTGGCCACGCGCAGGCGGCGCTCGCCGCCTCGATCTTCCACTTCGGCGAGACCACCGTCGGTGAGGTCAAGCGGGAGCTGATGAAGCGCGGCATCGCGGTGCGGCCTCCGTCGGCCGGATAGGATACGAGGCCGACGTCGCATTCACGTCACACCGGCCGGGACCCGATGCCCGAGCGGCGCAGCAGCCGGATCGCGAAGCGCGAGCAGAGTTTATGCGCGGATCGTGCAGACCATTGGTTGAGCCGAACGGAGCCGTACGCTAGCTTCGGCCGTTCGCCGGGCCTGGGTACCGAAGCATTCGATTTTTCGAGCCTTTTCAGAGTCGCAGGGGATCGTGGCCGGTCGAGGGCCGGTCGAGGGCCGGTCGAGGGCCGGTCGAAGGTCGAGGGACGAGGGTCGGTCGAAGGTCGAAGGTCGAAGGTCGAAGGTCGACGGACCCTGGGTCAGGGCACGGCCGAGTCGGAACGCGCCGAGCGCGTTCGCCGGTCGGAGCCGGCGCAGGATCGATACGGGATCTGGAGCAGGAGCCGAAAGCCGAGGAATTACAGGGCGGAACGAAGGTTCTTTCCGCCCGGGACCGAGACTGATGTCCCGAGTACGCGCAGGCGCCCTCCCGGGTGACGGACGACGGGTGGCGCATCGTGCGGAACGCGACGGGTAGGATCGGGCCGACACGAATCTGGCCTCAGGGCCACTAACCAAACGAGCCATGACCGGGCGGGTGCACTGCGGATCAGGCGCCACGACTCAAACCCGGCCGCGGCAGCGGGAGCAAGACAGAATGCCGGTCGTCAAGATCAAAGAGAACGAGTCCTTCGAGCAGGCGCTGCGGCGTTTCAAGAAGACCTGCGAGAAGGCTGGAATCCTGACTGAGCTGCGTCGCCGCGAGTACTATGACAAGCCCAGCATCAGGAAGAAGAAGAAGGCAGCTGCCTCGCGCAAGCGAGCGCTCAAGAAGATGAGGCGCATGACCCGCTAGATCCGTCGCGATCGCTGCTGCGGCAGGATCGCGAACAGATCGCCGCCCGGGCCCGACGGAGGGGGCCGGCCTGATCCAGGCAGCCTGATCACCTGATCAAAGGCACAGTGTCCGGGCTAAGCGAGCGCGCGTCTCAAGACGAGGTGAGGGATTGGGTCGGATCCCGGATGCCACGATTCAAGAGATCCGCGACAGAGCCGACATCGTCGGCTTGATCGGAAGGTACGTCGAGCTGAAGCAGGCTGGGCGGAACCACAAGGGTCTCTGCCCCTTCCACGACGAGAAGACGCCCTCCTTCAACGTCAACCCCGACCGCGGCATCTTCCACTGCTTCGGCTGTGAAGCCGGTGGCGACGTCATCGGCTTCATGATGCGCTACGAGAACCTCTCCTTCCCGGAGGCCGTGCGCTCGCTGGCGGCCGATCTTGGAATCGAGGTGCCGGAGGAGGGGGGCTCGGCGGGCCGGGACGAGTCCAAGGGGCTGTTCGCAGCCCTCGACCTGGCCCAGCGCTGCTACCGCGAGGCCCTGACGTCCGCCGGGGGACGGCCCGGCGCGGACTACCTCCGCCAGCGAGGCCTCGATCCCGAGACCATCGAGCGCTTCGGCCTGGGCTTCGTGCCCGATCGCTGGGACACGGTGACATCGGCCCTGCGCGCTGCCGGGATCTCCAGCGAGGTCGGCGAGACCGCGGGCCTCATCCTGGCGAGGCAGAAGGGCGACGGCCATTACGATCGCCTGCGCGGACGGATCACCTTCCCGATCCGGGACGTGCGGGGCCGCGTCATCGGCTTCGGTGGTCGGGCGCTCTCGAAGGAGCAGGAGCCCAAGTACCTCAATACCCCCGAGACCCCGGTCTTTCGCAAGCGCACCTCCTTCTATGGCTTTCCCCAGGCGCTCGAGCCGATCCGGCGCAGCGGCCGCGTGATCATCTGCGAGGGCTACTTCGATGCCATCGCGCTCGCGCGGGCGGGAATGGGCGAGGCGCTGGCGACCTGCGGCACCGCGCTCACGCCCGACCACGCCAAGCAGCTCCGGCGGCGGACCACGAACGTCTTCCTTCTATTCGACGGCGATGCCGCGGGGCAGAAGGCGATGGAGCGCGCGATGGCCGTCCTGCTCCCGGAGGGCCTGCGGATCCGCGCGGTGCTGCTCCCCGATGGCCAGGACCCGGACGACTTCCTGGCCGCTCGCGGCGCCGACGCGCTTCGTGCCGTCGTGGAGAGGGCCCCGGAGGCGCTCGAGGTCGTGCTTCGCCGCGCCATCTCGATGGGCTGTCAGACGCCGGCCGAGAAGGCGGACGCGGTTCGACACGTGGCCCCCCTCGTCGCCCGGGTCGAGAACCCGGTGGAGCGCACCGAGTGGGCGCGCCGCGTCGCGGTCGCCACGGCATCCGATCCGCGGGCGGTGGACGCCATCGTCCGGCAGGTGGGATCGGGGCGCAGCGTGCCCGCCACCCAGGAGGTGGCCGTCGCCACGCCGCGCCCGCCCGCCCGAACCCCCTACGATCGCCAGCTGAGCGAGCTGGCCACCATCTTCGTGCACGCGCCCGGGCTCGCCAATCCCGAGCTGTGCGAGAGGCTGCGGACCATCCTGCCCGATGGTCGGTGGAAGACGTTGATCATTCAGCTTCTGGATGCGGCAGAGGTTGGATGTATCGACGAGAGCGGCGCCCTGGACCTGGCGGCGCTCGAAGACCGGCTCGACGAGTCGGATCTGGTTGCCCTTCGCGGACTCGTGATGGGCGGGCAGAAGGATCTGGTCGAGGCTTCTCCCGCGAACGAGCTCGTCCGATATCTCGATTGGTTCGAGGACAAGTATCGGAAGTGGGAGGAGCAGGAAGTGACCCGACGGCTGCACGATCCGCAGGAAGACATGCAGGCGCTGCTCGAGCGCAAGCAGGCCCTCCTGGAGAAGAAGAGAGCCGCCGTCGGGATCTCGCCGGGGATGACGGCTCCCCGGTCATTGGAGATTCAGTAGAACCCGCTCGTTGCTGCAGTGCAGATGGAACCAAGGAGACCCCCCCATGGCCTCAGACGCGCCCACGTCGACCCACGCTGCCACCAATCCCATTGCCACCCTCGAACCCCCCCACGCTGCGAGTGCGGAGTCGCAGACGGGCGGCTCGGGGCGACGTTCGAGCCAGCAGAAGGCAGCCTCGAACGAGAAGGCCTCCGCGCCAAAGGTCGCCAAGACCCGGCGCAAGGCGCGTGCTCCGAAGGCGGCGGAGGGCGCTGATGAGCGTCAGGCCGGCGCAGATCCCGTTCGCGTCTACCTGCGCGAGATGGGGCAGGTCTCGCTGCTGACGCGGGAGGGCGAGGTCGCGATCGCCAAGCGCATCGAGGCGGGTCTCCACGACCAGGAGCTCGCGATCCTGGGCAACCCCTTCGGTGTCTCCAAGGTGCTCGAAGTGGGTGAGCTCGCGAAGAAGAACAGGATCGAGCTCGACAAGGTGCTCGATGGCCTCGACGACGAGGGCGCACCGCCGCTCGACGAGCGCCGCAAGGAGCTGCTCAGCGCGCTACAGCGCATCAAGAAGATCGAGGGCGAGGCCGCGAAGAAGCGCGCCTCCCTCGCCAACTCGCGCACCACCGAGGCCACGCGCAAGCGCCTGCGCGCCGAGATCGCCGACGGGTACGCCGAGGTGGCCGAGCAGCTCCGCAGGACGCGCTTCGCGGCGGAGCGCATGGAGGAGATCCGCACCTGCTTCGGGCAGCTGCGCGACTCGTTCCGACTCCTCGACGATCGTCTGCGCGAGGTGGCGGCGCCCTTCGGTGTCCCGGCGTCCCAGTTCGAAGAGCTCTCGCAGCTCGCCACCCGGCGCAGCGCCAAGGGCAAGGAGGCGCTCGAGCGGCTCGGTGGAGATGCCGAGGCGCTGGCCGCCGCGCGCGAGGAGTTCGACGAAGTGCTGCGGCACGTCGCGAAGACCGAGTCGGAGGTGGGGCTGACCCGCGCCGAGGTCTATCGGGGGCACGAGGAGCTCGAGGAGGCCGCGGTCCGCACCCACCAGGCGAAGAGCGAGCTCATCGAGGCGAACCTGCGCCTCGTGGTCTCCATCGCGAAGAAGTACACCAACCGCGGGCTGCAGTTCCTGGACCTGATCCAGGAGGGCAACATCGGCCTCATGAAGGCAGTGGACAAGTTCGAGTACCAGCGCGGCTACAAGTTCTCCACCTACGCGACGTGGTGGATCCGGCAGGCCATCACCCGCGCAATCGCCGACCAGGCGCGGACCATCCGCATTCCGGTGCACATGATCGAGACCATCAACAAGCTGGTGCGAGCCACGCGCCATCTCGTGCAGGTACTCGGCCGGGAGCCCGCGCCCGAGGAGCTCTCCGAAAAGCTCGAGCTGCCGCTCGAGAAGGTGCGCACCGTGCTGAAGATCGCGAAGGAGCCGATCAGCCTCGAGACGCCAGTCGGCGAGGAGGACGACAGCTCGCTCTCCGACTTCATCGAGGACACGAACGTGGTCAGCCCGCAGGACGCGGTGATCCACTCGAATCTCGCCGAGCAGACGCGCCAGGTGCTCTCGACGCTCGCACCCCGCGAAGCCCGCGTGCTGCGGATGCGATTCGGGATCGATGAGCGATCGAACCACACTCTCGAAGAGGTGGGGCAGGACTTCGACGTCACGCGAGAGCGCATCCGCCAGATCGAGGCGAAGGCGCTCCGGAAGCTGCGCCATCCGAGCCGAAGCCGCGTGCTCAAGAGCTTCCTCGACGGCTGAGCCGTTGCCCCGAGTGCGAGACGGCCGCCGCAGCCTGGTCTCCGGCGGCCGTCTTCGCTCCGGCTTCCCGTCGCTCCCATCGGGCTGCAATTCCGCACCCCGAGTTGCACATGTCCTGCGTCGTGCATTTGCGGCGCGGTGTGGCGCCCGTGGGGTCAAGCATCGCCGGTCGCGGTCCGATGATGGTCCCGGAGCCCGCCACCGTCTCCTCGAGCGAGAAGACGAGCTGGTCCGGGGAGTCGGGGGAGTCGCGAGCCGTGCGCCTGATCGCCTGCCACGTCTGCCGTACGCAGCTCGACGTCACCCACGTGGTCGATGCCGAGGTGACGTGTCGCTGCGGAGAGAAGCTCGCGAACCGCGAATTCGAAGGACACGAGGTCGACGTCCATCGCTGCTCCGCCTGCGGCGCGCAGGTGGCCAGCGACGCCGAGAGCTGCCAGTACTGCGGATCGGCGATCTGCCGCGATTCGCAGAAGCTCAGCCTGATCTGTCCCGAATGCTACGGGCGCAACGAGGACGACGCGCGCTTCTGCGTGGGCTGTGGTGTCGCCTTCAGGCCCGAGCAGGTGAGCGAGCAGCTCCCCGAGCTGCCCTGCCCGTCGTGCACGTGCCTCATGCCCGTGCGCGCGATCGGCACGGTGGGAGTCAACGAGTGCCCCGGGTGCAACGGACTCTGGGTTCCCGAGGACAAGTTCGACCATCTGATCGTCCAGGTCTGCCAGGCCGCCCGGGGCAACGAAGCGCGGCTGCTGCGCATGCGCGGCGCGCGACGCAGCGGCGGCAATCCGTCGGGCAGGAAGGTCGAGTACCGGAAGTGCCCCGTCTGCGACGCGTTCATGCAGCGGAGCAACTTCCAGAAGCGATCTGGGGTGATCATCGATCGCTGCCATAGCCACGGCACCTGGCTCGACGCAGACGAGCTCGAGGCCATCGCGGGCTTCATCATCGAGGGCGGGATGCAGGAGAGCGCCCGCGAGTATCAGATGCGTCAAGAGATCAACGCAGCGGCGCGGCGAAACGCCGAGGCGCTGCTCCGTGCCCGCACGGGCGAGAGCATCACCATCGAGCGTCGTGAGGACGCGGGCATCGGGGAGACGCTGCTGGGCGTCCTCTCGTCGCTGCTCAAGTGAGCGAAGGAGACCGAACAATGAGTTGGATGGACAAGCTGCGCGCAGAGCTGATCGACATCGTCGAATGGGTGGACGACAGCCACCACACTCTCGTCTGGCGGTTCCCGCGCTACCAGAACGAGCTCAAGAACGGCGCGCAGCTCATCGTGCGCCCGGGCCAGGTGGCGATCATGGTCGCGCAGGGTCGGGTGGCCGACGTCTTCGAGCCGGGTCAGTACCGGCTCGAGACCAAGAACCTGCCCATCCTGAGCACCCTGCTCGGCTGGCAGCACGGATTCGACAGTCCCTTCAAGGCCGAGGTCTACTTCGTCTCGACCAAGCAGATCACGGACATGAAGTGGGGAACGCCCAATCCGGTCATCATGCGCGACCCCGACTTCGGCCCCGTGCGCGTGCGTGCCTTCGGCTCGTACACCCTGAGGGCCACCGACCCGCGCACGCTGCTCTCCGAGCTGGTCGGCACCGATCACGAGTACGAGGCCGATGAGGTCACCGAGCTGCTTCGCAGCATCATCAACATGGCCTTCGCGGACGTCGTGGCGAGCTCCGGCATCGCGGTGATGGATCTCGCCTCGAACTACGCCGAGCTCTCGGAGCTGCTGCGCCGTGAGGTGGTGAGTCGGATCGACGACGAGTTCGGCCTGCAGATCCCACAGATGTACATCGTGAACGTCTCGCTGCCCGCCGAGGTGGAGAAGGCGCTCGACGCGCGCTCGGGCATGGGGATCATCGGCGACATGGGCCGCTATCAGGCCTACCAGATGGGACAGGCGATCCCCGATGCGGCGCAGAACCCCGCCGGTGGAATCGCTGGCGCGGGCATCGGCCTCGGCATGGGGATGGCGATGGCTGGCCCGATGCTCCAGCAGGGCATGCCGCCGGCGCAGGGCGCTGCGCCCGCGGCGGCCCCGCCGCCTCCTCCCGCCGCCTGGCACATGGCCGAGAACGGCCAGGCGCTCGGTCCGCTCTCCATCGAGCAGCTGCAGGCAGCGGTCGGTTCCGGCCGGCTCATGCCGACCACGCTCGTCTGGACCGCGGGCATGGCGAACTGGCAGCCCGCAGGCCAGGTCCCGCAGCTCGCGCCCCTCTTCCAGACGGGCCCGCCGCCGGTGCCCGGCGGCTGATTCGTCGGTCCTCGTGCCGTGGACGGAGATTCAGCAGGGATCGCCGACGCGCTCCAGCCAGGCCTTGAGGTCGCCAGGGTAGCCGGCGGCATCCTGCGCGGCCTTGATCTTCGCGGTGACGGACTCGATCACCTCGGCGGGGACCGGTGGGTGCTCGAAGGTGTGGTTCATGACCTCGGTGGCGACGACGCTGGCCGCCTCGCTGATGGGGCGTGCGTCATTGGAGTCGTCCCCCTCGCCGACACCCAGGAATCGCTCGATGGCGTCGTGGGAGACGCGCGCGGCGTGCTTCCGAGCGGCGCCGATGTAGCCCTTGCCCGTGACGACATTGCCCACGGAGAAGACCGAGGGATAGGCTTCGAGCCGGCCGAACTCCCAGTCGGTGAAGGCGAAGAGCTCGCCGTTCATTGCGATGCCTTCGATGGGCTCGGGGATACTGCCGATGGAGCTGATGACGCAGCTGCCGCGGCGCGCGAAGGTCTCGTCGGTCATGTGGACCCGGCCGCCCTCGACGCGCGTGCGGCGGAAGCGCATGCCCACGACGCGATCGTCCTCGATGAGGAGCGCGTCGGGCGCCGAGAGGGGCTCGATGGTGAACATGTACTTGCCGCACGCCTTGTCGACCATGGTGCGACGCCCCTTCTCGACCTTGGCGATCTTCTCGGGTGTCGCGTCGGCGGGCATCGTCACCAGCGGCATGTCTTCGATCCGCCGTCGATAGAAGATCGTGCTGCCCGCGAGCCCGAGCTCCTCCCACGCGAGATCGTGCGCCGCGAGGACCTTCGGGATGCCCTTGATCTCGAGCTCCTCGAGCTCGACGTCGATGCCCCGCTTCGCGAGTGCGTCGATGGTGCAGTGCAGCGTGTGGATCTTCGCGACATCGATGGAGGCGAGGCCTCCGCCCACCACGATGCTGTCGTCCAGGATCTCGAAGGTCTCACCCCGATAGTTGGGATCCCCCACGTGGTTGAAGGCGGTCACGAAGGGGTTCTGGTACACGAGGCCGCGTCCCACCCACTGCTCGGCATCCTCGATGGGCAGTGCCCGATCCCGCCATGCACCGTTGGCGAGGACGACGGCGGTGAAGCCCCAGTCGTTCACCATCTCGGCGAAGTCCACGTCCCGACCGACCCGCGTATTCGGCACGAAGTGTACGAGCGGGTGCGAGAGCTTCTCCGTGATGCTGCGGTACTCCTTGTTGCGGAGGTTCACGTGCCAGCGCGGCAGGCCGTCCTCGATCTTTCCGAAGGGGCGCGGATTCTGCTCGAAAACGGCGACGAGGATCCCGCGTTCCGAGAGGCGCGAAGCGACCTCCGCGCCCGCAGTGGCTCCTCCGATCACGGCCACGCAATGGGTCGGTTGGACGTCCGGCATGTCGTTATCTTGGCAGGATCGGCGCGCGCTCACAACGGGAGGAGATCGTCGCGCCGCGGCGGCGCACCGCGTAGGGGCGCGGCGTGGTACTCTCCCGGGCGCGGGCCCTTAGCTCAGTGGTCAGAGCACCCGGCTCATAACTGGATGGTCCTCGGTTCAAGTCCGAGAGGGCCCACCATCACTGCTCGGTCCACGCGCATCCGCGATCGTGTCCGAGGGTGCCGGCATGGAAGTGGCGCCGGGCCGGCGCCCACCGGGTGCGCCGCAACGCCGCCGCGCAGGATCCGAATCCACGTGCGCTGTCGGTGGGTGATCAGTGGCACGCGTCCACCACATGGATGGAGCTTCCCGAGCCCGATTCCTCATTGCCCTCGGCCCGTGACGCTGATGTGGCGCGTCATCGAGAGCTCCTCGAGGGCCTTCTGTCTCGGCCACGGTCCGGCGAAGACGCCGGTCCTCGCCTCGATCTCACCTCGACCTGGCGGTGTAGGTGGGGGCGAGCCCCGGGACGAGAAGTCCTCGTAGCCGGACCAGACGCGGATGAATCGGGTGCCCGCATCGGGCGCCTCGAACTCGGTGGTGGTCCACGCGCCGGGCCAGAGGTTGAGCTTGTAGAGCCGCAGCCGAAGCGTGTGGCGGCCCGGCGGTATGACGAGGGCGACGTGGTGGCGGTCGGGCAGTGGGCCGATCTCCTCCCCGTCGATGGAGAGCTTCATCACGCCGGCTCCCCGAAGGGTGTCCATGCGATAGACATAGACGAGCGATTCGCCCGGGCGCGGGGCGTTGGCGAGTCGGAAGGGAGCGCCGGAGGGCGGCACGCGGATGCAGGCGAACGCCAGCGCCGAGCTGAGCAGCACGAGCAGCAGGCGGGCCGGCCGCCGCCGGGTCCGGGCCGCGCCCTTCTCGCATGCTCTTGCGCTGGAATCCTCCCGGACCTGCTCGGCGAAGGCGTGGCGCCGACTCCGAACGCGGGGCGAGGGCTGGCGCGGTCCTCGACGGGAAT
>CAZQMY010000121.1:0-14349 GCA_964594405.1 uncultured Spirochaetaceae bacterium
GAAGGGGACCTCTTCGCCCTCGGGCAGCTCCAGCACCAGCTCCTTGATGAAGGTCGCCACGTTGTGGTTCGAGCGGACCTTGCACTTCCACTTCTTGACGCTGAAGACCTCGGCGGGCACCTCGATCTTCATGTCTTCCTTGACCTTCACCTGGCAGGAGAGGCGCCAGCCCTCGCGCGCGTCGCCGCGGTTGATGTGGCCGGCCTCCGTCGGCAGTGGCGCACCGCCGCCGTCCAGGACCTTGACGCGGCAGACGCCGCAGGTGCCCTGGCCGCCGCAGGCGGAGGGAATGAAGAGGCTGGCGCTCGCCAGGGTGCCGAGGAGGGTTCCGCCGGCCGCCGTGGTGATCGCGTTCTCCGGGTCCTCATTGATCGTGATGGTCACGTCGCCCGAGGCGACCAGCTGCGCGCGCGCCACCATCAGGATCGCGACCAGGGCCACGATGACGACGACGAATCCGATGATGCCTGCGATGATGACCATGGGAGCTCTCTATCTATCTGTTGCTATCTATTGACTTCTTCTTGACTTCGTTGCTTCGTTGACGGGTGGCCTCGGAGCCTCCTGGGCCCGACCTAGAGCTGGATTCCCGAGAAAGCCAGGAAGCCCACGCTCATCAGGCCGACCACCATGAAGGTGGCGCCCAGGCCACGCATGCCGCTCGGCATATCGCTATAGCGGAGCTTTTCGCGAATGGCAGCCAACGCCACGATGGCCAGAGCCCAGCCCACGCCCGATCCCAGGCCGAAGACCGTGGCCTCGCCGAGGGTGTATTCCCGGTTCACCATGAAGAGCGATGCGCCGAGGATGGCGCAGTTCACCGCGATCAGGGGAAGGAAGACGCCCAGGCTGTTGTAGAGCTCGGGCGAGAAGCGATCGATGGCCATCTCCACGATCTGGACCATCGCCGCGATCGTACCGATCAGCACCAGGAACTGGATGAACGAGAGATCCAGGTTCGGCAGGCCGAGCCAGGCCAGCGAGCCCTCCTTGAGCAGGGCCTCGTTCAGGAACTGGTTCAGCGGGCAGGTGATGCCCAGGACGAAGATGACGGCGAAGCCGAGGCCGATGGCCGTCTCCACCTTCTTCGAGACGGCCAGGAACGAGCACATCCCGAGGAAGTAGGCCAGGGCCATGTTCTCAACGAAGACCGCCTTCGTGGCCAGGCTCAAATAGTGCTCCAACATGGTATTCCTCCTCGACTTGCTCGGGCTTCCAGCTTCGCAGACCCCAGATGGCGAATCCGATCAGGAAGAACGCCGCCGGAGCCAGCAGCATCAATCCGTTCGGGACGTACCAGCCACCCTCGGTCGCGAGGGGCAGGACGGTGTATCCAAAGAGCTTTCCGCTGCCGAAGAGCTCGCGGAAGAAGGCGACCAGCATGAGGATCGCCGCGTATCCGAGCCCATTGCCCACGCCATCGATGAAGGAGAGGGCCGGCTTGTTCTGCATCGCGAAGGCCTCGGCGCGGCCCATCACGATGCAGTTGGTGATGATCAGGCCCACGAAGACGGTCAGCTGCTTGCTGATGTCGTAGAGGAAGGCCTTGAGCACCTGGTCGGTGATGATCACGAGCGAGGCGATGATCGTCAGCTGCACGATGATGCGGATGCTGCTGGGAACGCTGTTGCGGATGAAGCTGACGGCGGTATTCGAGAGCGCCGTCACGGCGATCACCGCCACGCTCATCACCAGCGCCACCTCCATCTGGGTGGTCACCGCCAGGGCGGAGCAGATGCCCAGCACCTGCAGGGCGATGGGGTTGTTGTTGAAGAGCGGATCGATCAGCGCTTCGCGCTGTGCATTGGCCATCAGCTGTTCTCCTGCGTCTTGTACTTCTCGATGAAGGGGCCGAAGCCCTCGTCGCCGAGCCAGAAGCGGATCATGTTGGTCACGCCGCGGCTGGTGATCGTCGCGCCGGAGAGCCCGTCGACGGCGTACGGCTCCTCCTCGGGTGACTTGGCTGCGCCCTTCTTGACCACCAGCTTGATGTTTCCACGCTCGTCGAAGACCTTCCGGCCGGGCCACTTGGCCTTCCAGCGCGGATTGTCGACTTCGCCGCCCAGGCCGGCGGTCTCCTTCTGATCATAGTAGGTGATGCCCTTGACCGTCGTGAGATCGGGCGCGAGCGCGAGGTAGCCGTAGAGCACGCTCCACAGTCCATACCCCTGGATGGGCAGGATGAGCGCCTCCACCTCGCCGTTCTCCACCACCTCGTAGATGGTCATGCTGTCGGCGACGCGCATCACCTTGGCCTGGTTGGGAGGCGGCACCGTGCTGGTAGCCGGGTCCTTGGCCGCCTGCTTGGCGTCGTACTTGAGCGGGTCGAGCTCGGTATTGACCTCCCCGCTGGCCAGGTCGATGACCTTCGCGCGGATGTGCTCGTCGAAGGTCGAGGCAATCTCGCCCGATGACATCTCCTTGCCCGGCGCCTTGAGCCCTGCCACCTCGAGCACGTTCTTCTGGCGATCGAGCACGACGTTCGCGTCCTGCATGGACTTGAGCGACGTCGCCGTCAGTGCCACGAAGAATCCGCAGACGGCACACACCGCCGCAGCGAAGCCGATGGTGTATGCATTGCTATGCTGCACTTCGCGCCAGCCTCCGGTTGATGTTGCCCTGCACCACGAAGTGGTCGATCAGCGGCGCCAGCATGTTCATGAAGAGGATCGCCAGCATCATGCCCTCGGGATAGGCCGGGTTCACCACCCGGATCAGGATCACCATGGCGCCGATCCCGAAGCCGTAGAAGAGCTTGCCCCGCTCGGTGAAGGCCGACGAGACCGGGTCCGTGGCCATGTAGACCATGCCGAAGGCCCACCCACCGGTGACGACATGCCAGTACCAGGGGACGCCGAACATCGGATTGGTGTCGCTCCCGGCGATGTTGAAGAGCACGGCGAAGAAGATGGTGCCGATCAGGACCCCCGACATGGTGCGCCAGGAGCCGACGCCCGAGGAGACGAGCAGCCCGGCCCCGAGCAGGCAGGCCAGCGTCGATGTCTCGCCCATCGAGCCGGGGATCCAGCCGTAGAAGGCGTTCCACCAGGAGGCACTCTCGAGCGCATCGGCGGAGACGGCCGCCTGGGCGAGCAGAGTGGCCCCGGTATAGCTGTCGACGCCCTGAAGATCGGCGGCGATCCAGGGGGCGTCGCCGCTCATGTAGGCCGGGTAGGCGAAGAAGAGGAATGCGCGAGCAGTGAGCGCTGGATTCAGGAAGTTCATGCCGGTGCCGCCGAAGATCTCCTTGGCGACCACCAGCCCGAAGGCGGTGCCGGCCACCACCATCCAGAGTGGGATCGTGGGTGGCAGGGTCAGCGGGATCAGTGCGCCGGAGACCAGGAAGCCCTCGTTCACCTCGTGCTTGCGCACCATCGCGAAGCCCGGCTCGATGATCGCACCGGTGAGCATGGCTGCGGCATAGACCGGGATGAAGTGGAGCAGTCCGAAGAGGATGCAGAGCGTGGGGCTCTTGAAGTCGAAGGGCAGCCCGATGCCCTGCCAGACCGACATCTGCCAGCTGTCGAGGGGCGCGGCGCCATTGGCGATGGCGAGCTGCGCCTGATAGCCGGTGTTGAACATGGCCATCAGCATGCAGGGCGTGAGCGCGATCACGACCGTGATCATCATCCGCTTGAGGTCGAGTCCGTCGCGCACGTGGGAGCCGGTCTTGGTGACGAAGCCGGGCGTGAACAGACCCGTGTACTGCGCCTCGAAGATCGGGTAGAAGAACTCCAGCTTGCCGCCCTTTTCGAAGTGCGGCTTTGCCTTTTCGTGGAGGTCGAGCAGGAACTTCATTCGGAGATCAGCCTTCCTTCTCGATCAGCTCGAGGTTTCGGCGGAGGACGGGCCCGTAGTCCGTCTTGCCCGGGCACACGAAGGTGCACAGGGCGACGTCCTCCTCGTCGAGCTCCAGGACGCCGAGCTGCTCGGCCTTCTCGAGGTCTCCCACCAGCATGCTGCGGAGCAGGAAGGTGGGGATGATGTCCATCGGCATCACCTTCTCGTAGAGACCGAGGGGCACCATGGCGCGCGGGGAGCCGTGAGTCGTGGTCGTGAGGTCGAAGCTCTTTCGTCCGAGCCACGAGGAGAGGAAGACGGGGATGATCGAGAAGCGCTTCGTTCCGGGGAGCAGCCAGCCGATGAACTCCTGCTTGCGATCCTCCTCGATCACGCTCACCTGTCGGTCGAAGTGCCCCAGATAGCCGAAGACGTCCCCGACCGCCTTCTTGCCCGAGAGCACGGAGCCCGAGACCAGGCGCACCTCCCGTCCCCCGTCGCCGAGCTCGCCCACCATGTCTTCGGTGGAGGCGCCGCGGCGCGTGCGGATCAGGCGCGGGTCTTCGACCGGCGGCCCTGCGATGGAGACGACGCGCGAGACGTCGAGCTGGCCGGTGGCGAAGAGCCGACCGATGGCCGCCACGTCCTGGTAGCCGATGTGCCAGACCGTCTTGTTGCGGCTCACCGGCTCGAGAGTGTGGATGTGCAGCCCCGGTGTTCCGGCGGGGTGCGGCCCGGCGAAGCGCTCGATGCGGACCGGACTCGCGTCGATCTTCTTGTCGAGGTCCGAGAACTCGGAGAGGCAGAGGTAGGTGGTGCCGCCGCAGAGCCTAGAGACGATGGCGAGCCCGCTCTGGAAGGCCTCGAGCTGGTCTTCGAGGACGACTTCGGGAATGGGCGCGAGAGGCGCGCTGTCCGTCGCGGTCACGAAGAGCGCGGCCGGCTCGGAGTCGATGGCGGGCGTCTTGCTGAAGGGGCGTGTGCGCAAGGCGGTCCACATCCCGGACTCCACCAGCAGGTCGCGGATCTTCTCAGGCGAGAGGCCCGCGGGATCCTGGCCGGTGTAGGCCGAGAAGGACGCGAACTCATCGTCCCGCGGCGTCCCTTCGCGTTCGGAGTCCGAGAGATCGATGACCACCGACTGGAGTACGCGCCTGGCCCCCCGGTGGATCCCGATGATGCGCCCGGCGCCGGGCGCCGTGAAGAGCACGCCGGGGTTCTTGCGGTCCTCGAAGAGAAGCTGACCCCGCTTGACAGTCTGCCCCTCCTCGCAGTGCATCCGCGGCTTCATGCCCGGGAAGTCGTCGGCGACCATCGCGACGCGGGTGACGGAGGCGGTCTCTCGAATGACCTGGACCGGGCGGCCCGAGATCGGGAGATCGAGACCCTTCGTGATCTTGTGGATTCCCATCGGTGGTTCTTCGGTTCCCTCTGCTCAGCGGCCGCTTGCGGCTTCGCCGAGTTCGCGTCTGCGAGCCGAGCTCCGCGGGGTGCGGAGGCTCCGAGCCGCTCGTGCCTGACCGGCTCCAACGCCGTTCGTGCCCGCTTCCATGCCGTACTCTTCGGAGCTCTGCACCTCGCCTCGGGGCGGTCGTCGGACGGAGTGGAGTCGCCGGCGCATCGGAGGAAGGACGCCGGTCAAGGGTGCGAGAGTAAAGGTCATTGTACGGGTCACCGGGGGTGCGACGCGCTGAATACTAGAGGTCGCTCCTACTACTTTCAAGCAGTGCGCGCCTTCGCATACGGCCGTTCCGCCGCGGTCGGAACAGTGTCTCTCAGGGCTCTGCAGAGGCCTGGACAAGATGGTTCTCGCAGCATGGTTGAGCGAACGATCCACGTCGCGATGTGCCTGGGCGAGCGCGTCGAGTCGGAAGATGGCGGCTCGATCGGGCTGTTCCGAGACGATTCAAGTGCTCCGTGGTCTTGCGAGTGGATCGGCCTTCAGTCGACCAATCCAGGCGATCCGCGCGCACGTTCGCGGCACGGCTCCGTGCTTCGCCCAGGCCCGGCCTGGAGTCTTGCTCCGGGGGCTCCCCGGGGCCGAGCTCGAGAGCCGACCCGCCGAGCGCGGGCGTACGGCACTGCGGCAGCCCTGTCTGCCGACCCGACGTCGCCCGCCCCTCGAGCGCGCATCCGCGGGGTCGCATGAGCGGCCCCACGGGCGCCCAGCCCTCCCACAGGGCATCCGGAGCGCTCGTCGCGCCCCGGCCCGGGAATCACCGCGGCGTAGGATCTCCGGAGCAGGCGCCTGGACGGTTCTCGCGAGCGATGCTGGCGCCATTCGAGGTTGCACCGGCTAGCTACCCGAGAATACAATATTTTCGAGGTCGTACCGAAGGGCGTCGGAACGCCGGCACTCCGCCTGACCGAGGAGCCGAGGAGCCATCGGCCGCTTGCACGAGCCCTGCACCAAGTCGCGTCCAACCCTTCAGGATCCGCCAGCCGGCACGCGGAAGATCGACGCCGAGAGCAAGAAACAGCGAAGATTGAGAAGACAGAACGAGATGGAAAGCGGAGGGTAGCGAGAGACAGAGGAGAGAGGTCTGTCGATCAGAGCAGAGAGAGGGGATGGATAGAGAGATGGTTGCATAGGAATCGCCACACCCCCTGGCCCGCACTCGCCTCGTCCCAGGAAGAGGCCTGCGGTCCAGCCAGGCCCGGACGGGGAAGAGTGTTGGCCGCCAACGACGGCGGCTCGGCCCTCGGCGACCCGGATCGGCCTGGCGTCGAAAGCAAGGAGCTCCACCATGCCCGATTCCCACAGCGTTCCCACGGCCCGGGACATCATGACCACCTCGGTCATCACCTTCAGCCCGGAGCAGCCGATCTTCTCCGCGATCAGGCAGCTCCTCACGAAGCAGATCTCGGGTGCGCCCGTCGTCGACACGAGGGGCGAGGTCGTTGGGATCCTCTCCGAGCTCGACTGCCTTCGCATGCTCTCCAGCGACGAGTTCTATGCGGGCCAGCAGGAGGAGGCGGGCTGCGTGCGCGATTTCATGACCCCGGCCGGCCAGGTCATCCCGCCCGGGATGGGCATCTACGCCATCGCCCACTACTTCCTGACGCGGCCCGTGCGTCGACTGCCGGTGGTCGAGGATGGCCGCCTGATCGGCCAGGTGAGCCGCCGCGACGTTCTGGAGAGCATCGAGTTGATGAGCCGGGGTCGGGCGCCGCAGCGCAAGCGCTACCCGGATTACCGCCAGCCCGCGCAGCCGGGGCCTCTGCGCTCCTAGGCCCATCCACCGCTGCCGTCGCGGGATCCAAGGGCCGATCGGGGCCCTTCGGCGGACTTGCGTTCGTGCGGAAGTCTCGCTGTCTGCAGTGGCGCTGCCGCAGCGGTCGTCCGGCGACCTACAGGACCTTCTCCTTCGGGTCCTCGAACCGGCGCTTGATCGCGGCGAGCAGCTCGGCGCCCATGGCGCCGTCCACGACGCGATGGTCTGCGCTGAGCGTGAGGGTGAGCGTCGTACCCACCACGATCTCCCCGCCTTCGACCACCGGGCTCGGGCTCGCGGCGCCGACGCCCAGGATGCAGGCCTGAGGCGGATTGATGATCGCCAGCACCGAGTCGATGCCGTACATCCCCAGGTTCGAGACGCTGAACGTGCCGCCCTGATAGTCTCGCGGTGAGAGCCGGCCTTCGCGCGCCGACTCGGCCAGGGATCGGATCTCGGCGGAGAGCGTGGCCAGTCCCTTGCGATCGGCTGCTCGGACGATGGGGGTGATCAGACCGGCTTCGGTGGCCACCGCTACGCTGACGTCGATCGAGTCGTGGACCCGCATGCCCTCGTCGGTCCAGCTCGCGTTGGCGCCCGGTGTCTCGCGCAGGCCGAGTGCGGCCGCGCGGACGATGAAGTCGTTGACCGAGATCTTCACGTCCTCGCTGCGTGCGTTCAGCGCCGACCGTACGGAGAGCAGCGCGTCCACCCGACACTCGGCGCTGAGGTAGAAGTGCGGGATGGTCTGCTTGGCCTCCGTGAGCCGGCTCGCGATGGTGCGACGCATGCGCGAATGCGGCTCCAGCGTCGACGCGGCGTCGATCCCGGACTGCGCCATCTCCGAGGCCTCCTCCGGCCCTTGCTCGGCGACGGAGGCGCCGGCCTCACTGCCGATGCTGCGCTCCACGTCCTGCTTGGTGATGCGGCCGCGGGCCCCGCTCCCGTCGACGCTGCCGAGGTCGAGCCCCGCACGATCGGCGAGTCGGCGGGCGAGCGCCGTGGCCTGGGCCAGATCGCGGGCGGGCGGTTGCGGAGTCGCCGCGACCGGCTCGGGGGATGTGGGCTGCGTGGCCCGCGCCTCGGGGGGCCCGGGCCCCTCCGCTGTGTCGTTCTCCGCCATCGCGGCAGGACTGGGCTCCGCCGGCGGTGTGTCGTCGTCGCCTGCCGATTCGGATTCGAGCCGCGCGAGCACGGTGCCCACCGCGACGCCCTGGCTGCCGGCCGGCACCACGATCTCGATCAGCACACCGGAAGTGGGCGCCTCGAACTCCACCGTCGACTTGTCCGTCTCCAGCTCCAGGATGACGTCCCCTTCGGCGATGCGATCCCCGGGCGCGACCAGCCAGTCCACCAGATCCGCCGACTCCGTATCAGCGTCCAGCTGTGGCATGCGAATCTCGATGGGCATGGGTGCTCCGCTTGCGATGGGACGACGGGCGCGTCTCGGCGCACTCGCCCGCGCTGCTGGGAGGGCCGGCCGCACCTATACCTGTGACCCGCGGGCCCGGCAAGCGATCTTGGGCGGCGCGCCCCGCTGACCATCATCGAGTGGATCCAGGGTGCGCTTGACGGTCAGAACGCGTTGTTGCGTTCAAGCGACGGCCTCGCCGGGGTGAGCCGCCAGGGCGTCGCCGAGCCGGGCGAGCTGCTCGCTGGCCCCGCCGAGGTTCAGCTCGAGCGCGCGCGCCCAGAGGAAATAGCGGTGGATCGGGTACTCGACATCCGCGCCGATGCCGCCGTGCAGATGTTGAGCCGCATGCACCACCCTCTGCCCACCTCGGCAGGCCCACCACTTGGCGGCGTAGACCTGCTCGGCTGCGGGCAGCCCCGCTTCCAGCCGCCAGGCGGCCTGCCAGTAGGTCGCGCGCATGGCCTCGACGTCGATGAAGGCGTCCGCGATGCGCATGGTCACACCCTGGAAGGTGGCGATGGGCCGGTCGAACTGCTTGCGCGCCGAGGTGTACTCGGCCGTGCGGCGCAGGGCGCTCTCCGCGACCCCGACCATGGCTGCGCAATGGGCCACCTGCGCGCGGAGCGTCAGCCACTCGACCATGGACGTGTCCGCCGCGGGGTCGCCGATGACATCGCCGTCCGGGACCCGGACACCCTCCAGTCGCATGTGGTGGAGGCGTTCATGGTTGTTGCCGCGGCCTGGTTCGAGTCGGACGCCCGGCGCGTCCGGCTCGACCGCGAAGAGGCCGACCGAGGCGTCTCCCGTGCGCGCCGGCACGAGGATGCATTCGGCCCGCGTGGCGGCGGGCACGCAGATCTTCTCGCCTTCGATCACCCAGCCGCTGTCGTCAAGACGGGCCCGGGTCTCGCACTGCGTCGGATCGGTTCGGCCGAACTCCTGCAGCGCGGCGCTGAAGATCGCCTCGCCGCTCACGATGCGGGGCAGCCAGCGCCGCCTCTGCTCCTCCGAGCCGAACTCCGCGATGGGCAGCCCGGCGTAGACGATGCTCGGCAGGATGGGGATCGGCGTGGCGTGACGGCCCTGGACCTCGAGGAGAAGGCACAGGGCCATCAGCCCGAGGCCGCTGCCGCCGTGGGTCTCGGGGAGGGCCACGCCGAGCAGGTTCGCCTCGCCCAGCGAGTGCCAGAGCCCGATGTCGATGCCATCACCCTCGGTGTCGTTCTCGATCGCCGCCAGGTGCTCCTGCTCGGCGTAGTCGCCGAAGATCTGCGCGGCGAGCGCGGTGATCGCTTCGTGCTCTTCGCTGATCTCGAAATTCATGGGGTCGCTCTCCTGCTTCGCTGACGGCGCCGGGCTAGCGCGGAGCCCGGGGCATGCGCAGCCCGGCCATGGCGATGATCTCGCGCTGCACCTCGTTCACGCCGCCGCCGAAGGTGTTGATCTGGCAGGCACGGGCCTCGTGACCGATCTGACCCTGCAGCAGGGCGCCGGCGGAGTCCGGCCGCAGCGAGCCGGCGGGTCCGAGCACCTCCAGCAGCAGCCGATAGATCTCGATCAAGGACTCGGTGCTGCAGACCTTGACGGCGGAGGCCTGCGCCGGGTCGAGCTCGCCCTGCTCGAGCTCCCAGGCCATGCGCCAGTTCATCACCTTCAGCGCCTCGAGGCGCGCGTGCACCTCTGCAAGCGCGGCGCGAACGTGCGGTGCGTCCAGCATCGGCTTGCCGCCTTCGCCGGGCGTTCTGGCGGCGAGCTCGCGCACCTCGTCGGCGTACTTGAACGCCACGCTGCCGAACGCCGCCAGACCGATGCGCTCGTGGTTCAGCTGCGTGGTGATGAGCTTCCAGCCCTTTCCCTCGCCACCCACGATGTTGGCTGCGGGCACGCGGACGTCTTCGTAGTAGGTCATGCAGGTGCTGCCCATCCCGACGGTATGGATCATCGAGTGGGAGAAGCCCGGGCTGCTGGAATCGACGATGAAGATCGTGATGCCCTTGTGCTTCTCGACCTCGGGGTCCGTGCGTGCGGCCAGCCAGATGTAGTCCGCGTCGTTGGCGCCGCTGGTGAAGATCTTCGTTCCGTTGATCACCCACTCATCGCCGTCCCTGACCGCGCTCGTCTTGAGCGAGGCGAGGTCGGTGCCGGCGTCCGGCTCGGTGTAGCCGATGGCGAAGTGCGCCTCGCCGGCGAGGATGCGCGGCAGGTACTCCTTCTTGTGCTCCTCCGAGCCATGGGCCATGAGGCACGGGCCCACGGTGTTGAGCGTCACGAAGGGGAGCGGAGCGTGCGCACGCCTCAGCTCCTCGAAGAAGATCAGCTGCTCGACGGCGGTCATTCCGCCGCCACCGTATTCCTTCGGCCAACCCACACCGAGCCACCCGTCCTTGCCCATGATGCGGATGACTTCGCGATAGATCTCGCCTCCTTCCATGCCGCGCAGCCCCGCGAGGCGCTCGGGCGTCATCAGCTCGCTGAAGTAGGCGCGCAGCCGCGCCTTGAGCGCCTTCTGCTCGGCTGTGTAGTCGAGGTGCATGCTTGAAGACCTCCGGGCCAGGGGCATCGCTGGGATGACTCGCTCTGCGTTGCCTCGCTCGTGCTCGGCGTCGAGCAAGCGGTCGGGGCGTGTCGCGAGGGTAGCTCCCGCGCGCGCCGAGTGAAACACGTTCTATCGGCCGGCCGCGAGTCGGTGAGCAATGCCGCAGTTGGGCGATGCCGCCCGCTGCGCGCTCCCGTACCGTAGTCGCGGGGCGGCGTAGGCTCGTGAACGCGGGCGCGCTCGACTGGTGGCGCGCAGGCGGAGCGCAGCGAGCGGTCGTGAGATCCGAGGCGACCGGGGGAACCGAACGGGGGGCGGGGATGCAGGTCTGGGGGTCGATGAGCGAGCGGATGGGCGCGCGCGAGGTCGCCGGGCACGCGCGGCGGCTCGAGTCCCTGGGCTACCACGGACTCTTCGTCCCGGACGCGGTGCACGACGGCCTGCTCACCTGCCAGGCCGCGCTCGCGGCCACCGAGCGGCTGCACGTGGCGACGAGCGTGCTCGTGGCCTTTCCCCGAAGCCCGATGGTGGTGGCCCACGCGGCCTGGGACCTGCAGGGCATGAGCGGAGGCCGCTTCGAGCTGGGCCTGGGGAGCCAGGTGCGGGGCAACATCGTCCACCGCTACTCGACCCCGTGGACGGCCCCGGTCCCGCGCATGCGCGAGTACATCGGTGCGCTGCGGGCGATCTTCGCCTGTTGGCAGGATCGCGCGAAGCTGGCCTTCGTCGGCGAGCACTATCGCTTCGAGCGGATGCAGCCCTTCTTCGATCCCGGGCCGCTCGAGTGTGGCCCGCCGAGGATCCACCTCGGCGCCATCGGTCCGGCGATGACCGCGCTCGCGGGCGAGGCGGCCGACGGCTTGATGACCCACCCCACCAACAGCTCGCCCCGCTATCTGCGTGAGCTGGCGCTGCCTCGCATGGCCATGGGGGCCGACCGCGTCCGGCGATCGGACCGGGCCGCGCTGCTGGCCGGCGGGCTCGTGGCCACGGGCATCGATGAAGCCGCGATGCAGGAGAGCCTGGAGTTGCACCGCGAGCTGCTCGGCTTCCTCTACTCCACACCCGCGTACCGGCCGACCCTCGAGCTCCTGGAGAGGACGGCGGTCGGAGAGCGTCTCCACGCCCTCTCCCGCGATGGCAAGTGGACCGAGATGCCTGCGCAGATCGACGACGCGCTGCTGGATGCCGTGGTTCCCGCCGCACCCTACGCGAGCATCGCCGGGGTGCTGAGGGACTGGTACGGTGATCTCGCGTCGGGCGTCACCTTTCCCCTGCCCGAAGCGAGTGATCACGACCCGGCGATCGCCGCAGTGGTCGCGGAGCTCTCCGCGAGCGACGGGCCGTGCTGAGGCTCACCTGCTGAGGCTCAGAAGTCGCCGGCGAGGATCAGCGCGCCCAGGCCATCGGCCGTGAGCAGCTCGATCGCATACCCACCCCGCGGTGCCTGTCCAGCGCGGGCGACGCCGATGCTCACCGACGTGTCGGCGAGGGCGTTCTTCGCGGTGTCCACGACGAGGTTCGAGACCTCGCTCACGGCATCTTCGAAGTCCGAGGGCGCGAGCTCGGAGAGCTGGCAGCGCAGCATGCCCAGGGTGAGCTCGCGCGCCATGTCCTCGTTCATCGTGATGCCGAGGGTGAGCGGGCGTCCCCCGATCCGCAGCTCGAGGGCGGTGGCCACCGAATGCTCATTGCTCCCCATCCACGGGCCGATGCGGCCGAGCTTGAGGTTCTGCATCGAGGCGCGCAGGACGACTCGTGGAAGCAGCTCCAGGATCTTGCTCGCGAAGGGGTCCCTGCAGAGCGGGCTCGGGATCTGCCCGGCCAGGTCGCCGATTCGCTCCTCCTGCGCCTTGAACTGGTCGAGCAGCTCGACCAGGCGCATCGAGGAGAAGGCGCCACCTCGCACGAGCGCCTCGCCGACGTAGAGGTGTGCGCTGTGCTGCTCCTCGAGGAGGGTCTCCACCTGACTCGACTCGAGGTAGCCCATCTCGGTGGCCAGCTCGCCGAAGAGGGCGTCTCGGCCGCGTTGGGTCAGGAAGATCTCCTTGGCCTGATCCCGCGAGAGGATGCCCTTGCGGATGGCCAGGTCGCCGACGCGCAGATTGGCCGCGTCCATGGCCTCGATGGCCTCTTCCAGCTGGGCTTCGTCGATCTCGCCGAGATCGAGCAGGAATTGTCCGAAGAATCGAGTGCTCATGGTTGGGCTGCCGGGCTGTGTGGGGAAGGGCCGCGCCCACCCGAGGCGCTCCGATCCGCACAGGATTCGCTCGCCCTTCGTGCGGGATCTCGGGCGAGTATCCGACGGATCGACCGAACCACTGCTCACCCTGAGCACCGATCTGCTGGCGACGGGGCCCGATGCACCCGACTGGGGGATCGACCGGCCCGCGATTCGGGGCTTCCGGGGGCCGGGACGGTCCTCAGATCGCGTCGCGGGCGGGCGATGCGGCCGGGCGTGTTCCCCGTGAGCCTGCCCTCTGCGATCCGCCTTTCGGCCATCCAGGAATCGGGACCGGAGCGGCCCAGGACGTTCGGCACGCTGGTCCGGGCTCGCAGGCCACACGCGTTCGATGGGGCGCCGAAGGTGCGGGCTCAGAGCATCTCGAGCTGCTCCGGATCGCCGGAGACCCGCGCGAAGGATTCACCGCGAACCTGCAGGATCGACTCCGTGATGGGTCGGATCACCTTCTCGAAGTAGTGTGCGTAGTCCGGCGCCGAGGGCAGGGCGACGCCGGGGATGAGCGGCTCCGGGCCGCTTCTGCAGATCACGTAGTCGATGGCCCTGGGGCTCCTCCGCCCGGTGCGTTGCTCGTAGAGGCGCGCCGCGCGCACGTGTGGCGGGCTGCTGCCCGCGTAGCGGTCGAGCGAGCCCTTGCGGATGCGCTTGCGATAGACGAGCGCTTCGTCGAGGGCACCCGAGCGGAGGCGTTCGACGACTTCGGCGGCGAAGGGAACGAGCTCCTGGTCGAGGAAGAGACGCTCGAGCAACCCCTCCTGGAGCAGTCGGGCCAGGGGCGGCCAATCGCTCCGCACGGCCTCGAGGCCGGCCACGACCAGATGCCGCCCGTCCTCTGGCTCCGCCAGCCAACCGGCGTAGCGCTTCTTGCTGCCCTGCTGACCGCCGCGGACGCGGGGCATGAAGAAGCGCGAGAAGATCCTCTCGAGCTGGAGCTCCAGAGACGATGTGACGTCGTAGTCCCGGCGGATGCGCGCCGCGATCACCCCCTCCACGTCGGCGCGCAGCTGCTCCGCACGCCGCGCGGCGTCGGCGTCAGCGTCGCCCAGGTGCACGAAGACCGAGTCCGTATCGCCGTAGAGGACGGTGCTGCCGGCGTCCTCGAATGCGTCGCGGGTCCACGAGAGCGTCTGCTGGCCGAAGCCGGTGATCGCGTTGGCGAGAT
>CAZQMY010000122.1:0-12559 GCA_964594405.1 uncultured Spirochaetaceae bacterium
GAGCCCGCGGATCGTGTCGTAGCGCGGCTTCTCCATCTGGCCGAGGAACTGGCGCGCGTAGGCCGAGAGCGACTCGACGTAGCGGCGCTGGCCCTCGGCGTAGAGCGTGTCGAAGGCCAGCGACGACTTGCCCGAGCCCGAGACGCCGGTCATCACCACCAGCTTCTTCTTCGGAATCTGGACTTCGACGTTCTTGAGGTTGTGCTCTCGGGCACCCTTGATGTGGATGTGGTCGAGCTCCATGGGGCGTGTTCTCTCCGGGGCGATTCCACGAAGGGCGCGTGGTCGGGGGATTTCAGGATACCCGAAGCCCGCGGGGTCCCGGAAGCCGCACGTCCGCCGCCGGAGGCTCGGGCCCACGGCGGAAGGGCGGCGCCTTGCGCGGGGGAGTCGTTCCTCGAATCCGATAAGCTTGGCGCCTCTGGCCGAGGCTGCGTCGTGGAACGGGGGGGCGCGTGAGCGGACTCGAAGACTGGATCTCGACGAAGACCATGGACGGCCTCGTCCGACTCGTGGTGCTCCTCGGCGTGGCCGGTGTCGTCGGATTGATCGCGCGGCCGCTGCTGATCTCCCTGGTGCGACGGCTCGCCCGTCGGACCAGCGCGACCTGGGACGACGTGCTCGTCGAGCATCGCGTCTTCGCGCGCATGGCGCAGATCCTGCCGGCGATGATCACCTACTACGGCGCGCCCGAGATCAGCGGCCTCGACGAGACCCTGGCCATCCTGATCCAGCGCGTCTCGGTCTGCGTGATCGTCGTGGTGACGGCGGTTTCGCTCTCGGCGTTCCTGACCGCGGTCAACGACATCTATTCCAGTCAGGAGAAGTACCGGCATCGCCCGATCAAGGGCTACCTGCAGGTGGTCAAGATCATCATCTACGCGCTGATGGCTCTGGTCGTGATCTCGACGCTGCTCGACAGGTCTCCCTGGATCTTCCTCTCTGGTATCGGCGCCATGACCGCGGTGCTCCTCCTGATCTTCCGGGATACGATCCTCTCGCTCGTGGCCAGCGTCCAGATCGCCAGCAACGACATGATCCACGTGGGAGATTGGATCGAGATGCCCCAGGCTGGTGCGGACGGCGACGTCATCGATGTCGCGCTGCATACGGTGAAGGTCCAGAACTGGGACAAGACGATCACGACGATCCCGACGCTCCGCTTCATCGACGAGTCCTTCAAGAACTGGCGCGGTATGGCGCTCTCGGGGGGCCGTCGCATCAAGCGCGCCTTCCACATCGACCTGGCGAGCATCCGCTTCCTGGACGTGGACGAGGTTGCGCGCTTCTCACAGTGGTCGCTGCTCGCCGACTACATCGAGGGGAAGCGCAGTGAGATCGCCGACGAGAACGAGCACCGCCCGGGTGACGGATCGATCAGCGCCAACATCCGCCGGCTGACCAACGTGGGAACGCTTCGCGCCTATCTGGTGGCGTATCTGCGCGCCCACGCGAAGATCCACGAGGCCGGCTACACCCTGATCGTGCGGCAGCTGGCGCCCGGCCCGACCGGTCTGCCGCTCGAGATCTACTGCTTCACCAAGGATCAGGCGTGGGATGTCTACGAGGGCATCCAGGCCGACATCTTCGATCACATCTTCGCGATCGTTCCGGAGTTCGGGCTGCGCCTCTTCCAGCAGCCCACCGGCGCCGACCTCGCCTCGGCGATCTCGGGAAGCGTTCCGGCACGCCCGACATCCCATCTACAGCCACAGGGGAATCCATGAGCCTGCCCGATCTGAGTGACAAGGTTGCCGTCGTGACGGGAGCCAGCCGCGGCATCGGTGCCGCGCTGGCCGAGGTCTTTCGCGAGGCGGGGTTGGCCCTCGGGCTGTGCGCCCGGAGCGAGCCGATCATGGACGACTCGGAGCGCGTGCTCTCGCGCAAGCTCGACGTCACCGACGAGGCAGCGGTGACTGGGTTCGCGGCCGCTGTCGCTGAACGCTTCGGGGGGATCGACCTCTGGGTGAACAACGCGGGCGTGCTCGATCCGATCGCGCCCCTTCGGGAGGTCTCCGCGGAGGACTTCCGCCGCCACATCGACGTCAACCTGACCGGTGTCTTCCTCGGCTCCCGCGAGTTCGCGCGGCTCCTGCGGAGACAGCAGCGGGGGGGCGTGCTGATCAACATCTCGTCCGGGGCGGCCTGGAGCGCGTACGAGGGATGGGGAGCCTACTGCGCCGGCAAGGCGGCGGTCGAGCGCCTCACCGAGTGCATCGCCCTCGAAGAGGGGCCTGCGGGGCTGCGCGCACACTCGATCGCCCCCGGCGTGGTGGACACGGACATGCAGGCGTTGATCCGCAGCTGCACGGCGGAGCAGTTTCCGATGGTGGAGCGCTTCCTCGACATGAAGCGCGACGATGCCTTCAATACAGGGCCCTACGTGGCTCGCGAGCTCCTCGCCATCGCCTTCGATCCGGACCGCGCCACCGACGAAGTGGCGCTGCGGCTGGCCGACGAGAAGGGCTGACGGCGCCGCGCCGCCCACGTGCGCCGCAATCGACCCCACCCGCGGGCGAGGCTCTCCTGTGGAGCGGTCCGGCTCCTTTGGTGAACGAGATCACAGTGAGCGGGGTCAGCGCGGATAGACTGGGGTGGTGAAGGCGATGGGGAGCTGCAGGATCGGCGTCGAGCGCATCATGCTCCTGGCGTTGGGAGCGTCGGGGCTGATGGCGTGCGCGCCCGATCTCCCGCCCAGTGGGACGGGGCCCACGACGCCCTACGAGCTCCGGGGGCTCGTGGCGAGCGGCGACGGTGGGGGCTACGAGACCGTCCCTCCGCTCGTCCCGGAGAAGGTGCTCTCGCCCGATCTCGTTGCCAGCGATCACCACGAGGTGCGCCTGGTCCGCTGCGTCGAGGGGCACCGGAATCGCTATCTCGTGGAGACCCGCCGCGGGCAGCACGAGATCGACAGCACCGGCATCCTGCGCAAACGCGTGTACGAAGCGAAGGTGCTGGACGAGCTCGAGGATCAGGAGATCGCGGCGGAGAAGGTCTACGGCCTCGCCGTCCTCAACGCGAGCACCAATCCCGTCGAGGGCGCGAGCCAGCTCATCTTCCACCCCATCCGCACGATCCCCGGCATTCCGAAGGGGCTCTGGGCGTACGCGCGGCTCATCTACGAGATGAAGGAGCGTGATCGAACCCACCTCGAGGACGACTACGCTGCAGAGCTGATGGGCTTCGGCAAGGCCAAGCGCGAGTGGGCGTATCGGCTGGGCGTCGATCCCTACTCCGAGAACACCGCCCTCCAGGACGTGCTCAACCGCTACGGCTGGGTCTCGCTGGCGGGCGGAATGACGGTGCGCGCGCCGCTGATGGCGGTCTCGGGGCCGGCTTCGTATGCGCTCACCGTGACCAGCACCACCGACGACATGAAGCGCGAGCTTCGCGACCTCGCGCCCGAGGACGTTCGCATCTCCAACCGGGGCGTGCTGCGCGACTTCGGCGTGGACGAGCAGACCATCGAGGCCTTCCTCGGCCACCCCTGGTACTCACCGAGCCGGCAGGTGGCTCTGCTCGGCGCGCTGCAGACCCTCGAAGGAGTCTCCGGCCGCGAGCGCTTCGTCTCGCTCTCGCTGGCCGCGGACGACACGATGGAGAGCTTCGAGTTCGCGAGGCGGGCCCTGCTGCTGGCGGGCTACAACGAGTTCGTCGATCCGATCACGAGGATCGGCGATCGGCGCGGTCTGGCGATCGCCTGGACGCAGGGCGGCGACCTCGTCGTCCCGGTCTACGTGGACGTGGCGTTCTGGACCGAGGGGATTGCCCGCTTCGTGGACGAGATCGATGCCGCGCTGGCGGACGAGGCCGAGGCCATGGCCACCCGGCGGAGGATCGCCGTGGTCTCCGGACGCTTCTCCGAACGGGCGAGGGAGGAGATGCAGGCGCGTGGATGGTCGTTGATGGAAGGGCTCGAGTTCACCTGGTTGGCCGAGTTCGATGGCGAGACCTACCGACCGGGCAAGCCCGATGCCGACCGCATCATCCCGGAGTTCGGAGGCTAGCGGCGACGGCGGGGGCGCCTGTGCGCTGGCTAGCGGGCCGTCTGCTCGGCCGAAGCGGGCGGTGCCGCGGCGGCATCTGCATCCTGGTTCATGCTGTACACACGCCAGAGCAGCGTGAGCGCGGCGAGGCCGGCGAGCAGCACCGCGGAGACCACCAGGAGCGGCTGTAGACCTCGAGAGGTCTTCTCCTCCGCCGCGACCGGCGTCGGTGTCGGCGTCGAGGCAGAGGCCGCGGCCGCCGCGCGCAGGGCGGCGATCTCCGCGCTCGGGCGATCGAAGGTCTCCGCCATCGGGTCGACGGGGGGGGCCTCGGCGGCCGCTGCGCGGAGCGCGGCAAGGTCGGCGCTGGGGCGATCGAAGGTCTCGGCCAGCGGATCGACGGCTGGCTCGTCGGTGGCCGTGCAGCTCTTCATCCAGGCGAGCTGCACCGTGACGTTGTCGTTGCCACCCCCATCGTTGGCGAGCTGCACCAGCGCACGGGCGGCGTCTTCTGGATCCTGATTGGCGAGGACGTCGGCGATGATGGCCTCGTCGACCATGCCGGTGAGGCCGTCGGAGCAGAGGAGATAGCGGTCATCCGGGCGCAGATCGATCCGGCGGACGTCGGACTCGACGCTCTCGTAGACGCCGATACAGCGGAGGATCTCGTTGCGACGAGGATGGTTGGCCGCCTCGTCCTCGTCGATCACGCCGCGGCGGAGCATTTCGGCGACCACCGAGTGGTCGAGGGTCAGGGGCTCCATCCGCCCGTCGCGATGTCGATAGGCGCGGCTGTCACCGACATGGGCCACCCAGCCGTGCTCGCCGGGACCGATCAGCAGGGCGACGACGGTGGTGCCCATGCCGCGCAGCTCGGGGTCGTCCTGGGCGAGCTTGTAGACCCGGCGATTGGCGGCGCCGATCGCCTTGGTGAGCATCTCCGCCGGCTCTTCACCGAATCGCGCGAAGACGTCTGAAACCGCTTCGATCGCCGTCCGGCTGGCCATGGCACCGGCGCGGTGCCCGCCCATCCCGTCGGCAACGACCAGCAGGTGATAGCCGGATGCATGCGCGAACTGCGCGCAGCTGTCCTCGTTCTCGCTGCGCACGCGACCTACGTCGCTGCGCTCTGCCGTGATGATGTCGGGCCTGGCCAATCCGCGAATCCCCTCCAACCGGTGTCCTGGCAAGGATAGTCACAGGCGACCCCTCAAGCCGAGGGGTCGGAGGGCCTAAGTTGACGCGGGACCGGCCTGGCTTCCCGGACGGCTCGGCGGAGGCGGACTGCCCCATCGCCTCGGTGCCCGGGCGGCGCAGAAGGTGGGGCGAAAACGGCGGCTCAGGTGATGCGATGCGCGCGGAAGACGACGGTCTGGCCGTCGTCCTCGCGGCTGTGGGAGAGGGCCACCGGGGCGCCCGCCGAGCGGCAAGCGAGCTGCTCGACGAATCCGGCGGTTCGCAGCATCAGCTCATCGGTCATCGGCCCGGCCTCACGCACGCGGATCGAGAAGCCGTCGCCCTGCAGTCCCTCCCACTCCCACTTGCCGAAGCTGAAGAAGGCGCCCGAGAGGCTGACCAGGATTCGACCCACGCGATTCTCCCAGCTCTCCGCCGTGCGGTCATCGAGCTGGGAGTAGACGCCGAGCTCGATCACTCGTCTGGCGCTGTTGCGGCCGCCCTCGATCAACAGCTCACGTTCGCTGCCGGGCGAGCTGCTGGCGTAGACGCGGAGCAGGCGGCCGTAGAGATCGACGGGATACCAGGTGCTGATGGCGACCTCGCGGTCGAGGATGTCCTGCTCGTCGGGCTTGAGGACGGCCTCGACTGCGGCGCGCCTCAGCTTGCCAGAGCCGATCAGGTCGTTCAGCTCGGCAATCAGGTTCGCGAAGATCGTCCCCTTCACGCTCGGATCCACGCCGCTCTCTCCCATCCCCATCCCCATCCCCATCCCCGCGCCGCTCCCGGAGCGGGGCGCGAGCATGCCGCGCCGCTTGGGCGCGGGGGTCGTGCGGAGGCTCATCGTCGTGGCGGGTTGGATTCTTGAAGGGGACCGCCCGCGGGGTGTGTCGCGCGGCTGCGTGATGTGCGGGCTCTGGCGGCGCCAGGGGTCATCCGGGGATGTCGCGGTCGAGGACCGTCTTGCGCCCGTCGCTCCGCGCGCTCTCGATGGCTTCGTCGCACATGCTCCTGAGCCGGTCCGAGAGCGCCTCGAGCACGCTCGCGGAGGTCTTCATGTCGCCCTGCTCCTTGATGTAGGACTTGATCTTGGAGGCGACGACGAGCACTTCGTTGGAGTCGGACATGGCGGCGAGGGCCCCTTTCATCGGCGTGTCTTTGAAGTGCGCCCTGCCTGTCCGTGTCGGCGCTGATCGGCCGCAACGAGCCCGGCTGGAGGCACCTGGGTTGCCCGGAGAATGCATTAGATCCAGCCAGACGCAATAGAGAGGGGTCTGGGAGCGCCCGCCCAGGGGGCTAGTGTCTGGTCATGAGAGCACTGCTCCGAGGTCTTCGAATCTGGACGGGCGCTCCTCGGGCGGCGGGTGAAACCGCTACGGTCGGAGGGGACCTGCTCGTCCAGGACGAGCGGCTCTCGGTGGTCGGCGGCCGCTGCGCGGCCCGCGACGCCGACCGGGTCTGGGACTACGACGGCTGCTTCGCCGTGCCAGGCCTGATCGACGCGCATGTACACCTCTGCCTGGATCCGGCTCTCCTCTCGCCGGACGACCAGGCCAAGGTGCCGCCCCGAGAGCGTGACGCCGCGATGGAGCAGCGGGCCCTCGACATGGTGCGGGCCGGAATTACCACAGCACGCGATCTCGGGGAGGGGGAGTGGCGGGCGCTGAGGCTCAGGGACCGCATCGCCGCCGGGTCGGTTCCCGGTCCACGGCTGCTCTGCGCCGGGCAGCCCCTGACGTCTGCGGGGGGGCACTGCCATTTCTGGGGCGGCGAGGCCGAGGGGCGGGACGCGCAGCGGGCCGTGATCGCGCGACAGATCGACCGCGGGGTCGACTGGATCAAGGTGATGGCGACCGGGGGCGTCTTCACCAAGGGGAGCGGTGTCCGCACGGTTCAATTCGAGATGGCAGAGCTGGCTGCGGCCGTGGCACAGAGCGCCGCGGCGGGCCTGGGCGTGGCCGCGCACTGCCATGGGCGAGCCGGGATCGAGAACGCCGCGGCGGCGGGCGTGCGAACGGTCGAGCACTGCTCGTTCGCCGGCGAGGAGGGCTTCGGGAGCGACTTCGACGCCGCGACGGTGGCGCTGCTGCGCGAGCGGGGCACGGTGGTCTCACCGACGGTCAATGCCGGATGGGGCAGGCGGGCGACCAGAGATGGCGAGCCGACCGGATTCTTCGGTCGCATGTCGCGCGTGTTGCGCGCACTCCGGGACGAGGGCGTGCCGATGATCGCGTCCACCGACGCCGGCATCCCCGGCGTCCGGCACGATGCGCTCGCCGAGGGAATCGTCGCATTCGCGCACTACGCCGATCTCACACCCCTCGACGCCCTGCGCAGCGCGACCGTGGACTCGGCGGCGGCGTTGGGCCTCGGCGGCGTGTGTGGCGCGCTCGTGCCCGGTCTCTCGGCCGACATCCTCATCCTCGACGGCGATCCGCTCCTGGATCTCGGCGCGCTCTGCAGACCCGTGGCGGTCCATGCGCGGGGACGACTGGCGCCTCCGCCTGAGTGAGTCTGCCGGCCGATCTCCGAGCGTGTCCGGGAGAGGGTCCATCGAGGCCTCGGGCCTCCGCCCGGGGGCCTCGCGCGCCGGTAAAGCTCCTCGGTCCGCGCTTCGAATAGGAGGAGGCGAGCACCCTGGCGCGGTGCCCCGGTGCTCGCGCGGCCGGACGTTGCGGGGAACGGACTTGTCGGAGGCTCCCGAAAGAGGGCTGCAGAGCGAGAGGCGCGGCGTGGTGGCAGGCATCCTCGTGGAGGCCGGGCTCGTGAGCGAGGCGGACGTCCGCTACGCGCGCCGCGTGCGTGAGAAGCTCGCCGCGAAGACGCCGCTCATCGATGTGCTCGTCGAGCTCGGTCACGTCACCCACGAGCAGGTTCGCGCGGCCCTTCGCGAGCGCCGCCTCGACATCCGGATCGGCGAGCTCCTGGTCGAGCTGGGACATCTGGACGAGGAGGACCTGCGCACGGCCCTCGACATCCAGGCGGCGGAGCCCGACGCCAAGGTCCGGCTCGGCGAGGTGCTGACGGCGCATCACTTCATCGACCAGGCCAAGCTCGTCGAGGTGCTCTCCTACCAGCTGGGCCTCGCCTTCGCCGAGCCGCAGTTCAGTGAGATCGAGGAGAGCCTGCTCTCCAGAGCGTCCCTGGACTGGTACCAGGAGAACCAGCTGATTCCCGTCGCCGCCAAGGGCGAGAAGGTGACGGTGGCCTTCGCCGACCCCATGAACGCCGAACACATGGCCGCGGCCGAGCGCGCGTTCGGAAAGGGCAAAGTGGTGCCCGCCATCGCGCAGGCGTCGGCCATCGAAGAGGCCATCGGCGCCGCGCGGATCCGCGAGACCGGGGAGCTGCGCAAGGGCAACAGCGATCTCGCGGCGGTCGAGATCGTCGATCAGCTGTTGGACGTCGCGCTCGAAGGGGCGGCGACCGAGGTGCACATCGAGCCGCTCGCGGATCGGGTCCGGATCCGATTCCGTCGCAGTGGACTGCTCTGCCCGCATCGCGAGTACCCGCTCGCGCTCGCCGAGCCCATCGCCGATCGCATCAAGGTGATGAGCCGGATGGCAGTGGGCGGGAGTTCGGGGCACCGGACGGGTCAGTTCGGCTTCGCCCATGACGGCCGGCTCCTCGATCTGCGGGTCTCGATCCTCGAGACGGTCACCGGCGAGCGCATCCAGGTCGCCCTTCCTGGCGCGGCCAGCGAGCCCGTTCCTCTGGACCTGCTGGACGTCTCGCCGCGCGTGCTCCAGAGCCTCCGCGAGGATCTGCTCGAACGCCCGGGCGGCTTCATGCTGATCTCCGGCGCCGCCGCGTCGGGCAAGACCACGACCTTTCATGCCTGCCTCGACCATCTGCGGAGCGCCGAGACCGCCATCATCAGCATCGAGGAGGGGGCGTCGGCCCGCGTCGAAGGCGTTGGCCACTGCTCCCATGGACGGCCAGGGGACCCGGAGCTCGGCGATACGCTGAGGCATGCCGCAGCGCAGAACGTCGACGTGATCGGCATCGGGGAGCTCGACGAGGGCGAGCCGGTCCGGGAGGCCGTCGCAGCGACGCTCTCCGGCTGCAAGGTGCTCTCGACGCTCCGCGCGCGCGACGGCGTGGCGGCCCTCGCGCGCCTGCTCAGCATGGGCGTCGCGGCCGGGACCATCTCCTCCGCGTTGACCGGCGTCTTCTCGCAGGCCCTGCTACGCCGTGTCTGCGAGACCTGCGCTGAGGACTACGAGGTGACGCCCGGCGATCTGCGCCGGCTCGCCTGCGAGCGCGGGGACCTGGGCGACGTGCGCTTCCGAGTAGGGCGGGGCTGCGACGACTGCCAGCACAGCGGATACCGCGGGCGGCTCGGCGTCTTCGAGCTGCTGGTGATGAACGAGCGTCTGCGCGACGCCATCCGCATGGAGATGAACCCCGACGACCTGCGCGACCTCGCGCGGGCATCGGGCCCCTTCGTCTCGCTGCGGGAGGCGGGCCTCGTCAGGGCCGCCGAGGGGCAGACGAGCATCGCGGAGATCCTTCGCGTGATCGCGGCATCCGGGCGGCCGAGGCCCCTGGCCGAGCTGCGACGGTTGGCGGGAGAGTAGCGTGGCGTCGAAGAAGACCCGGACCATCGTCGAGATCGTCCAGGAGTATCTCGCGGGCGGACGCGCAGAGCTCCCCGTCTTCGATCGGACCTCGACCCGCCTCCTGGAGATGCTTCGCGAGCGCGAGTTCGACATCATGGCGGTCGAGCGGCTGGTGGTCTGCGATCCCGCGCTCACCAGCAGCCTGCTGCGCATGAGCAACTCGACATTCTACGGCGGCCTCGAGAAGGTCGTGACCGTTCGCGATGCGATCGTGCGTCTCGGAATCAAGCAGGTGGCGAACCTCGTGATCATGAGCGGTCAGAAGCGCAACTACGAGCTGCGCAGTCCTGGCCTGCAGCGCCTCTCCAAGGGATTGTGGCGGCACTCCGTGGGCTGTGCGATCGGCACCCAATGGCTGGCGCAGAAGCTCAGGATCGAGGGCGTCATCGACAACGCATTTCTCGCCGGATTGCTCCACGACATCGGCAAGCTCTTCCTGCTTCGGGTGGTGGACGACATCATGCAGTCGCGCCGCTATCGCTTCCGTCCCACGGAGGCGCTGGTGATCGATCTGCTGCAGAGCATGCACGCCGCGCAGGGCTACGATCTGATGTGCCGGTGGAACATCCCCGAGGTCTACTGCAACGTCGTCCGTGATCATCACCTCGAGGAGCTGGACGAGGGCGACCAGCTCCTTCTCTGCACCCGTCTGGTCGATCACGCCTGCAATCGCCTGGGGATCGGTCTGGCTGGGGAGGTGCCCGTCGAGCTCGCCACGCTTCCGGAAGCACGCGCGCTCTGTTGCACCGAGGTCGTCTGCGCCGAGCTGGAGATCCGCCTCGAGGACGCGCTCAAGCTCGCCTGATGGGCCGGGAGGCCGTCCGATCGCGGGCCCGTCCATCGCGAACGCTCAAGCCGCCGGCGCGCTCCCGATCAGCTGCCCCTGCACGTAGTGGCCGATGCTGCGCCGCAGCTCGCCGTCGGCCTCCCGAAAGGCCAGCCCGGCCTCCTCGCCCGCGAAGTGCACGCAGACGGCGCGCGTCGTGAGGAGTCCGCTTCCGGGCAGCGCGAACTGCAGGTTCATCTGCTGACCGCGCTCGAGGCGAGAGCTTCCCCGGAACAGACAGCCCCCTTCCGAGAGCGAGAGCACGCTGCCGACGGAGCGCTGGTCCTCGCGGATCACGCGCGCGCTGAGAGCCGTGGTCACCCGTGGCGCTGAGCGGGGGCTGCTCTCCACGCAGCGTTGGATCAGCGCATAGACGTGGCCGAGGGAGGCTGGCCGTTCGAGCCGGCCGACGATGCGATCGTCATCGATCCCGATGGGCCGGGCACCCGTGAGCAGGATGATGGGCCTCGCGGCCGATTCGCCGGTATTCGGCACGGTATCGAACTGGCGCTCGTCGACGATCCTCAGCGCGGGCCGCCAGGCCTCGACGTCCTCGAGGCTCGACGAGAACGCCGGGATCAGCTTGTAGCCGAGGCGGTCGAGGGCCTCACGCGTGCGCGCGGCGAAAGCGCGCGGACCGATGTGGGTCTCGACGTAGATCTTCTGGTCTGTGATTCGCTTCTGCTTCTCGTGCATGTTGGGCCTTATCGGCGCATTCGGCATGGGCTTTAAGGGGTCTCGTCTGCGTGGATTTTCGGGGTACGATCACCTCGTCATGCCCATCCCGCGCCCGGTCGGATCCAGCCCATGACGGTGAGCCGCTTCGCCCCTTCGACCACCGGATTCGCGCATCCCGGCACCCTGCTCGCCGCTCTGCTCTGCTGGCTCGATGCCCGAACCTCGGGTGCACGCCTCGTGCTGCGACTCGAGGACCTCGACGTCGACCGCTCTCGGTCCGAGTATCGGGAGGCGATGATTCGAGATCTCGAGTGGCTCGGACTCGATTTCGACCATGTCCAGCGCCAGTCCGAGTGCCGAGCGCAGCACGAGGCGGCGCTCGATCTGCTCCAGGCGAAAGGGCGCCTCTACCCGTGCACGTGCAGTCGCTCGCAGATCCGAACCGCGGGCCTTCGCGCGTCCGGGGGCGGCTTCCGCTACCCCGGCACGTGCCGCGCGCGGAGCCTCGGAGCCGGGGGCTGGCGCGCATCCGAAGCGAGTATCCGTCTGCGGCTCGATGCGGGGCGAATCGAGCTGCACGACGCATCGGGCGACGATCTCGGTCAGGATCCGCTCACCGCCTTCGGAGATCCCATCGTCCGGCGCCGGGATGGGGCGATGGCCTACCACCTGGCCAGCGTGGTCGACGACGCGGCGCTCGGCGTCGACCGGATCGTACGCGGGCGCGATCTCGCGGACTCGACTGCGACCCAGGTTGCTCTCCAGCGCCTGCTCGGGCTCGCGACGCCGAGCTATCGCCATCACCTGCTTCTGCTCGAGCGCCGCGGCGAGAAGCTCGCGAAGCTGCACGGCAGCGTTGGCACGCCCGAGCTCCGGGAGCACCTCAGCGCGGAGGCCCTCTGCGGCGTGCTCGCCCACGCGTGCGGCCTGGCCGCCCAGAGCATGCCCGTCCAGGCGGCGGCACTGCTCGAGGGCTTCGACTGGTCCCGGATTCGCCGCGCCGATCGGCTGCTCGGCGGGGACGGCCAGCACCTCTCCGTCGATTCGTCGCCCTAGGGCAGCGAGCGACGCGGGCGATCTCGCGGGTCGGGAAATCCGTCCAGCTCGTCTCCGGGGAGCTACCGGACCGGGCGATCGGGACATTCCGGACTGCACCGCGCGTCGCGGCGCTCCGATGGGACTAGAGGCGCAGGGTCCCGTCGTCGTGCATGCGGGAGGCGGGAACGCGGACCGGCGCGGCACTCCGAGGAGAAGAACGTGGAAGAGAGGAA
>CAZQMY010000122.1:12659-14340 GCA_964594405.1 uncultured Spirochaetaceae bacterium
GTGGAAGAGAGGAACGTGGAAGAGGGCAAGGTGGGATCATCGAGGACCGTGCTCGTCGTGGACGACAGCCTGTCGACGCGGATGATCGTGTCAGCCATGCTGCAGCAGATGTGTCCCGATTGGAGCATCATCAAGGCCGCGGATGCCGACGATGCGCTCTCCAAGGTCGACGCGGTCGAGATCGACACCATGCTGCTGGACATCAACATGCCCGGCAAGAACGGCTTCGAGCTGGCGGAGATGCTGCGCGAGCAGTTCCCCAACGCCCATATCGCCATGCTCACGGCGAACATCCAGGAGAAGGTCCGCGTCCGTGCCGGCGACGCCGGCTATCAGTTCATTCCCAAGCCCGTGACCGAGGAGAAGCTGCGCTTCTTCCTGGAAGGGCAGGGCGGGGCGCCGGGTGCTTGAAGCGCTCGGAGACCTCGAGCGCGACATCGCCGGCGAGCTGATCAACCTGGGCCTCGGCGTCGCTGCGGACGGTCTGTCGCAGATGCTCGGCGAGGAGATCGACCTCGCCACGCCCGTCGTCGACTGTGTGCCCTGGCAGAGGCTGGCGAGAAGCGTCGGCATCGATCCGCACCAGGCGTACCGCGGCGTCCAGCAGCACGTCTCGGGCGCCATCGATGGCGAGGCGCTGCTCCTCTTCCCGGGCGGTCAGGGCGAGCGCCTGGTCTCGGAGTTCCTGCACGCCCGCCTCGGCAGAGCCCCTTCCTCGAAGATGATCGAGGAGGCCCTGGTCGAGGTTGGCAACATCATCCTCGGGGCCACTCTCTCCTCGTTCTCCGACGGCCTCTCCCTCGACATGGAGTTCGCGTTGCCCGAGCCCTTCGTATGGGGTCCGCGGCTCCGCCGTGCGCGCACCGAAGGGGACGAGGGCTACCTGATCGTGATCTCTCTCGAGTTCCAGGTTCGCGCGCGCAACGTCAAGGGCGGCGTCTGCCTCGTGCTCGACCTCGAATCGGGTGAGCGTCTGGCCGAGGCGATCGGACGCTCCGTCCGGTCGCTGGGCTGCTAGACCCGAAAACCTCGTCCACGAGGCCCTCGCGAGTGGGTAGGACGGGCATTCGGCCCCTCTTCTCGCGGATCTCCCCCGAGAATCGGGGCCATCCCCGGCCAGCACGGTGCGGCTCCGCTCTCCCGCCAGCGCTGGTGCGGACCTTCTGCGGGCCCCGATCGAGGGGGAGCCGAAATGGGAAGGGCGCACCCGTCAAGCGGGCGCGCCCTTCGTGTCACTCTCTCCCGCATCTCGCCCGCTTGACGCGGGCGATGAGGGCCTGGGCGACTAGTACCGGTAGTGCTCGGGCTTGTAGGGGCCCTCGACCGGCACGCCGATGTAGTCCGCCTGGGCCTGCGTGAGCTGGGTGAGCTTCACACCGAGCTGTTCGAGGTGGAGGCGCGCCACCTCTTCGTCGAGCTTCTTCGGGAGCATGTAGACCTGGTTCTCGTAGTCTCCGCCGCGCTGCTTCAGCTCGATCTGGGCCAGCACCTGGTTGGTGAACGAGGCGCTCATCACGAAGGAGGGATGGCCCGTCGCGCAGCCGAGGTTGAGCAGGCGCCCCTCTGCGAGGATCATCACGCTGTGGCCATCGGGGAAGACCCACTGGTCGTACTGGGGCTTGATGTTGATGCACTTGATCCCATCGATCTTCTTCAGCCCGGCCATGTCGTTCTCGTTGTC
>CAZQMY010000123.1:0-14261 GCA_964594405.1 uncultured Spirochaetaceae bacterium
GGATCGCCGCGCTCGTCGCTGGACCCGAGACGCTCCTTCGGGCCTGTACATGTGGGCGCCCCCTCGAATCGGGCAGGCGCCTTGCGAGAAGTCCCGATCACGGCACTCCAGCGTAGACCAGGCCGGGAAATCCACCGGCCGGACCCATGGGCTACAGCTTGGGTTCTGGCGCACCGATAGGCTGAGCCAGCACCAGGAATCGAGGGAGGCTTACGCCCATGTCAGCTGGAATCCGCCGCACCATCGCCGCTTTCGTCACGCTCGTGGTCATCATGAGCATCGCCTCGCCCGCCATGGCGCAAACCCGCGCCCGTTCGCAGCAGGAAGCCGCCAACGCACCGGTGGTCTTCGATGTCCTCGTCATGCGGCCCGTGGGCTTCGTATCGCTGCTGATCGGGACCGGCCTCTTCGTTGCATCGACGCCCCTCGTGCTGGTCACGCGCCCGCACCAGGTGGACGTGCCCTTCGAGAAGCTCGTCGTGAAGCCCGCGAAGTTCCTCTGGTCCGACAGCCTCGGCGGACACTGAGCGCCGCATCGGACAGCGAGCGCGGTCCTGGGCGGGGGGAGCATGGCGCGCGTGCGCATCGTGTCCCCTCGCCGAGCTCAGGGCAGCTCGCGGAGCACCTGGAGGGTGAGCGCGATGGCCAGGCTCACGCCAGCGCTGTAGATCAGCCAGAGCAGGACCGTCTCGACGGCCTCCGGAAAGCGCGGCTGGCCCACGCGGCGGTGGACCGCCCAGCGCCGGAACTTCATTCCGCCGGCCGCCCAGGCGACGAAGGCCGAGCAGGCGGCGAGAACGAGCAGGATGGTGCCGAGCGTCTCCGCCATCGTCTCCTCTTCTTGCGCGACTCGAGACCGCGCACCCATGGATCCCGCGGTCCGCCCCTTCGCATGGGGCCCATCGGCCGGCCCGGCGTCGCACTCGATCGGGGCAACGCCGTAGATCCGCTCCGGCCGAACGTGGTGGGGCACGAAGCGCCCGGCCCACGACCGCGTGCCGCCGCAGCCGCGACGCCACCGGGTCGCTACGCTCGCGCTCAGCCTTTCGGAGATCAGGAGATCCCATGCCCGAATACTGCCGAGCCGAGCGAGACGGTCGCATCCTCACCGTCACCATCGATCGCCCCGAAGTCATGAACAGCCTGCATCCCATGGCGAATCAGGAGCTGGCGGAGGTCTTCGACGACTTCTCCGGCGATGACGAGCTCTGGGTGGCGATCATCACCGGGGCTGGCGATCGCGCCTTCTCGGCGGGCAACGATCTGAAGTTCCAGGCCGGCGGCGGGAAGGTCGTACAGCCCCAGACGGGCTTCGGGGGGCTCACGTCGCGCTTCGACAACCACAAGCCCGTGATCGCCGCCGTGAATGGCGTGGCCATGGGCGGGGGCTTCGAGATCGCGCTGGCCTGCGACCTGATCGTTGCTTCGGAGCGCGCGGTCTTCGCGTTGCCCGAGCCTCGCGTGGGGCTCGCGGCTCTGGCGGGAGGCATGCATCGACTGCCGCGGCAGATCGGCCTCAAGCGCGCCATGGGCATGCTGCTGACCGGGCGTCGCGTGAGCGCGCAGGAGGGCATGGCGCTCGGATTCGTGAACGAGGTGGTCGCGCCGGGCGAGCTGATGACGGCGGCCCGTCGCTGGGCGGAGCAGATCGTCGAGTGCGCGCCGCTCTCCGTCCGCGCGACGAAGCAGTCGGTGATGGAGGGGCTCGGCGAGCCCAGCCTCGAAGCCGCGATGGCCGGTCGCTATGGCCAGGTGGCCGCGATGCTGAAGAGCGAGGACTTCATCGAAGGGCCCCGGGCCTTCGCGCAGAAGCGCAAGCCGAACTGGCAGGGGCGGTAGCCGACCCGGCCAGGGGTTCGTCGGTCAGAGGCTCGTCAGCACCTCTTCGAGCACGTCCAGGCCCCGGCCGAGCTCGTCCTGGGTGATGATCAGCGGTGGCGCCAGGCGGACCACGTTCGCGCCGGCCACGATCACGAGCACCCCGCGCTCGCGACAGGCTTCGACCACCGGTGCTGCAGGTCCCGTGAGCTCGAGTGCGCGGAGCATGCCCATGCCTCGCGCCTCCACCACACGCTCGACGCCGGCGCGCTCGGCGATCGCCGCGAGCCGCGCTTCGAAGCCGGCGGCGAGCGCTCGCGCGTGCTCGAGGACGCCGCCCTCCACGAGCACGTCGAAGACCGCGCTCGCGCAGGCCGCCGCCAGCGGATTGCCGCCGAAGGTCGAGGCATGCGTGCCGGGCACCAGCGCGGCGCCGACCTCCGAGGTGGTGCACATGGCACCAATGGGAATGCCGTTGCCCAGCGCCTTGGCGAGCGTCATCACGTCCGGCTCGATGCGGCTGGCCTGGTGCGCGAAGAGCGGACCGCAGCGGCCCATGCCCGTCTGTACTTCGTCGAGGACGAGGAGGCAGCCGTTCTCGTCGGCCAGCGCGCGCAGCGCCGCCAGGAAGCCTTCCGGCGCCGGACGCACGCCGCCCTCGCCCTGGACCGCCTCCACGATGATCGCCGCCGTCCTCTCGGAGAGCAAGCGGCGCACCGCGTCGAGGTCGCCGTAGGGCGCATGGTGGATCCCTGGCACGAGGGGCTCGAAGCCCTCCCAATACGCGGGCGTGCCCGTCGCCGAGACGGTGAAGAGGGTGCGGCCGTGGAAGGCGCCTTCGAAGGCGATGATCTCGTAGCGGTCCTCGCCCCTGTCCCGGGCGTATCGCCGCGCGAGCTTGAGCGCAGCCTCGTTGGCCTCGGCGCCCGAGTTCGAGAAGAAGACGCGCTCGGCGAAGCTGTGGCGCGTGATGCGCTCGGCCAGGTCGATCTGGGGCGCGGTGGTGTAGAGATTCGAGACATGCCAGAGCCGATGCGCCTGCGCCTCGAGGGCCGAGACCACCTGTGGGTGGCAATGGCCCAACGCACAGGTGGCGATGCCGCCCATCAGATCGAGATAGCCCTGCCCCTCGGCGTCGAAGAGGAGGCACCCCTCGCCGCGAACCAAGGCGATGGGCTGTGGCCTGTAGTTCGCCACCAGGACCTGCTGACCTCGGCCTGCGATGGAGGCGTTGCTCTCACTCATGGATTCCCCGCTCTACGACACCAGAGTCTTGCCGGTCGCGCTTAGCGGTAGCATCTTCGTTCGCGCTTCGCCGAAGCCCGATCTTCGGTGCTGCAGGCGCCGGAGGATGCCTTGCTCAGACAGCTCGACGACGCGCTCTGGGTAGCCGATCACCCGTTCAAGCTGATGGGCCTGCACGTCGGGACGCGAACCACGCTGATCCGCCTGGACGACGGCGGTCTCTTCGTGCACTCGCCCGGCCCGCTCTCCGTGCCCCTCGCCAAGGAGATCGATGCGCTCGGCCCGGTGCGATTCATCGTCGCGCCCAACAAGTTCCATCACCTCTACGTGGCCGAGATGGCCCGCGCGTACCAGGGGGCGGAGATCCATCTCGCGCCGGACCTCTCGCGCAAGGACAAGTCGCTTCCCTACACGGACGAGCTGGGCGAGGAGGCGGCCGAGGGCTGGCAGGGGCAGATCGAGCAGCTGCTCTTCCTGGGCGTGCCCGCGGTCAACGAGGTGATCTTCTTCCATCCGGAGAGCCGGACGCTCCTGCTCACCGATCTGTGCTTCAACTTTCCGGGATCCTCCGGGCGCATGACGCGGATCTTCCTGAAGCTCAACAGCGCCTACGGCCGGTTCACGCCCTCGCGAATGATGAGGGTGATGGTGCGAGACGGTTCGGCCGCGCGCCGCTCCGTCGACCGGATCCTCGCCTGGGACTTCGATCGCGTGATCGTGAGCCACGGCGAGGTGCTCGAGCAGGGCGGCCGCGAGGCGCTGTGCAGAGCCTTCGAATGGCTGGGGCGAGACGCGGGCGGCTAGCGCTGGCGCCTCTCGATGACGAGGAAGGGCTCGACCTCGCGCTGCTTGCCCTTCACCTGTGCCTTCGGAAGCGCTTCGCAGAGGAACTCGTCCTTGATCTGCTCGTAGGTGGCGCGCCCGATCACGACCTGGCCGGGCTTCGCTACGTGGGACTCGATTCGACTCGCGGTGTTGACGACGTCTCCGATCACCGTGTAGTCCTTCCGCTGGGGCGACCCGATGTCGCCCACCACCACCGCTCCCGAGTTGATGCCGATGCGCATACGCAGATCGCGCATACTCAGGGTGTGGGTGTTGAGCTCGGCGAGGGAGCGCTGCATGCGCAGCGCCGCGTCGACGGCGCGGGCGGCGTGGTCCGGCATGGGCAGCGGCGCGCCGAAGAAGGCCATCATCCCGTCGCCGCGGAACTTGTCGAGGGTGCCCTCCAGCGTGAAGACGGCCTCCGTGAGCCGCTCGAAGACGCGGTTCAGCATCCGGATCACCTCGGCGGATGGCATCGACTCGGCCATGCTCGTGAAGCCCGTGAGGTCTGCGAAGAGCACGGTGACGTCGCGCTCCTCGGCCACCATGCCGCGGTCGCTCGTCCCCGGTGCCTGCAGGATGCGATCCACGACGGCCGGCGAGCTGTATCGCGCCAGTCTTCCCCTCAGCTGCTGCTCGTGTTGGATGCTGTCGCGCAGCGCGGACTGCTCGATGGCCACGGCGCTCATCAGCGCCAGCGCCGAGAGGACCTGCAGATGGACGTTGTTCAGCGGCTCGGTGCTCTTCTGCCGGTCCACATAGATGAAGCCCGCCACCCGGCCCTCGCGGATCAGCGGAGCGCACATCGCTGAATGGATCGCCATCATGATCACGCTCTCGGCCTGGCCGAAGCGGTCGTCCATCTGCGTGTCACGGACGAGCAGCGCCTGCTTCTTGCCCGTGACGTGATTCGCGATGTTGGTGCTGATGACCATGGGCTTGGCGGGCACCCCGTGGACGGTGCGCATGGCCTTGGGCTCGCTCTGGCCGGTCTCTTCGTCGCGCAGACAGATCACTCCGCGCTCGACCGGAAGATTGTCGAAGACCAGGGCCAGGATCCGGTCGAGGGTCTCGTCGAGGCCGTTGCACGAGATCAGTGCCTCGGCGGCCTCGCCGACCAGCTGGATCAGGTCGCCGGCGTCCTTGGCCGCGCTCTCGTCGCCGATGTGGGCGAGGTTGCTGCCGAGCTCGGAGAGGTCGCCGCCCGGGAGCGCCGCCAGGGAATGGCTCTCGACGGGCGAGAGCAGACTCGTGAGGCCGTTCATCTCCAGAATCTCGGTATGGAGTCCGGGCTCGCTCTTCTCCTGGAAGACCACGCGGGGTCGCTGGGTCTCTGCGCTCTGGCGCACGATCTCGACGTGGAGGCGGGCGACGCCCAGGTCGATGCGATCGCCGTCCGTCAGCCGCTCCTCCTTGATGGGGAAGGTATTGACGCGGACGCCGTTCTTGCTGTTCAGGTCGGCGACCTTCCAGCCCTCGCCGTCCCGACTGAAGCGGCAGTGCGCGCGGGAGACGCTCTCGTGGTTGAGCACGAGGTCGCAGTCCGCCGCGCGGCCGAGGGTGACCGAGCGATCGCCGATCTCGAAGACGCGATCGTCCTCTCGCCTGCGGCCTTCGTAGCGCAATCGGCAGATCAGAAGTTCCCGCTCACTCAAGTGGGCGCTCCCCCTCGCTCGTCCTGCCCCGTGGACATCGGCAGGATCCGAGATCGAGTGTACCGGTGCGCGATCGAGGGGTCCCTATGCCCGATCAGGACCTCGCGACCTGGCCGGGCTCGACCGGATCATGCGGGGTCTCGGCCACTCCGGGCGAACGGCGCCGCCAGCGCTCGGAAGCGAGCGTCATGGCCCCGAGGCCCATGATGCCGGCGGTCAGCAGGAGTGGATGGCCGCCGTCGTTCTGTCCGGCGGCGGCGCAGGCGAGCGCGCCACCGACGATGGCGGGCGCGCCGATCCAGCTTGGAATTCTGCGAATCATGCTCGCGTCGTGGCTCCTCCAGGGGCGGGGTGCCGGATCTGGGCACCTTCCGGGCGTTTCCGGAGCAGAAGGTCCGGAGGCCCACCGGATTCGTGGGCCGTTGGAGTACTCATCGCGCCGTGGAGGGAATAGTTGAGGGTTTTGTACCCCGGATCACGGCCGACCGCAGGCCATCCCGTCAGCTCGGGCGTGCGTTGGGAATCAGCTGCGCTACCTCTGCGGATCGGGCCAGCCCGCGGGGGTGCCGCGATGCAGCCCACGCGGGGCTCGTGCTTCGTACGGAGGAAGGCGGCATGAGCGGTCAGCAGCCGAGGGCGGGGTCCGCGGGGCGCGGGTCGCGCCCGGTCGAGCCGTGCGAAGACCGACAGGTGGCCGATCTGCTCGCGCACGCGTTCCGCGACAATCCGCTGAACCTGGCCGTCGTTGCGGGCGGGCCGGGGCGCAGGGTGCGCAGCAACCGGGCGGGCATGCAGCTGTCCATCGCCGCGGCCCGGGCGACGGGGAGGGCACAGATGCTGTGCGCCGAGGCGCGGCCCGCGACGCTCTCCGGTGCGCTCATCGGCCTTCCTCCCGGTGCGTTTCCACTTCCGGCCGCAGGGCTGTGGAGACAGCTTCGCTGCGCCATCGTCCAGGGTCCGCGCGTGATCGCCCGATGGGCTGCCATCCACGAGCAGCTCCAACCCCTCCGCCCAGCGGCTCTCCATGCGACGCTCTTCATCCTCGGCGTCGATCCCGCGCGACAGGGGCGCGGGATCGGCAGTCAGCTCCTGACGGCCTGGCTGGAATCGCTGGACGACGCCGGGCACGCGGCCTACCTGGAGACGGATCGCGAGCGCAGTGCGGGCTTATACACGCGATTCGGCTTCGAGACCATCGACAGGAAGCTCGTGCTCGACATCCCGATCACGCGGATGTGGCGGCCGCCATCACGTCCTTCGAATTCGCTGTCCAGCGCGCCCGGCTCGCTCGTATAATCGACGCGCAGGCCGGACTCGTCCGCGTCCTGCCGAGGCCGGCGCCACTGGGAAGGGGTTGGCTGGCCGCGATCAGAAGGGACCGGGGAGGAGTGGCTGCTCCTCGGTCCCTCTTCTTCTTCGGCCGGTTGCCTGGCTCGGCACCGGCGGCGATCCGGCCGGCCTCGTGCGAGCTCCGGTGGTCGCGGCCTGAGCGCCGGCCTCTTCGCGACCCGAGTCGATCCCGGTCACCCCGGCGCGCCCGTCGTCACATCGTCGAGCAGATCGCGAAAGCGCCGCGCCTGCGCGGCCGCCGTGAACTCGGCCACCGCCCCCGCGTCGAATTCACGATGCGCGTCGCGCTCCAGGTAGAGCTCTCGCAGGCGCTGCGCGACGGCTTCGGCACCCTCGTCGCAGCGCGTGCACACCCCGACGCCCGTCTTCGCCAGGATCCCGGCGAGCTCTGCGTGCGCGCCGACGGCGAGCACTGGACGGGCGGCGGCCAGATAGTCGTAGAGCTTGGCGGGAAGCTGCAGCGATCGCTCCGGCCCCTCGAGAAGGAGCAGCGCGCTCGCCCCGTGAAGGGCGTTCACGGAGTCGCGCAGCAGGCTCGGCGGACGCACCTCGATGTAGTCGCGCAGGCCGAGCTCGCGCACGAGCGGATCCGCGGCGGGTCCGGCGTCGCCGTGGAAGACGATCCGAGCGGCCTCCGGACCCAGCGCCAGCTCACGCGTGAAGCGGGCGAAGCCATGGTAGAAGTCCGAGGGATCGCGTCCGCTCCCCACGGTTCCGAAGTAGTGCAGCGCAAACGCCCCCGTCGGCTCGCTCTCCAGCGGTGCGTGATAGAGACCTGGATCGAAGGCGTTGCGGATGAACGACATCCGCTCGGGCTCGATCTGGCTCGCGTAGTGGTCGCGGTACGCCGCAAGGCACTGCTCGGTGTTCAGGACCAGCCGATCCACGTGTCTCAGGAAGCGACGCTCGATCATCGAGACGAGCTGACGAGTCAGCCATGGTCGGAGCGGCTGGCGGCGCGGGTGAAGCGCCCAGGGATCCCGGAAGTCAGCGATGATCGGCAGCCCGAGTCGGCGCGCCACTCGCACGCCGACGATGAGGCCCGACCATGGATCCGCGTTTGCGACGATGGCGCGCACGCGGGCCTCTCGGGCGATCTGCGACGCGTGCTTCGTCACGTGCGGAATGTCCCACATGTACGAGTCGATGGGCGTGAGATCCGACTTCCTGATCCGATCGATCAGCGAGCGCTCGCGGCTCGGCTGCTCGCGCTCGGTGGTCTGGATCCGGGGGAGTGACTCGACCCGATCCCCGGGCCCGCGGAGGGTCCGTCCAAGCGGCGAGCCGAAGGCGCGATGCACGATCGTCGCTCCCGGGACGAGGCCCTCCTGCCCGAGCTGCTCGGCGCCGACCCGTTCGGGGCAGCAGAGCACGATCGGCTCCCAGCCGAGCTCGGGCAGGTGGCGCACGAGGTTGAGCGCGCGCTTTGCGCCGATGCGCGAGCTCGGCGGGAAGTAGGGGGTGATGTAGAGGAAGCGGTCCAATCCCACCTCGAAGGCTGTGCTGCGTGTCGTCGACCCGGAGCCTCGACGCGTCGCCCGCTCGCCCGGGCCGAGCGGTGATCCTCAGCCGCTCAGCGCCTCCTGTTGGAGCGAGTACAAGCCCTCGTAGACCTTGCCGAGCCGCATCAGCTCGTCGTGACTGCCGATCTCGGCGATGCGCCCCTCGTCGAGCACGACGATGCGATCGGCCGAGCGGACCGTGGCGAAGCGGTGGGAGACGATGATCGCCGTCTTCTCCTTCAGCATCTCTCGGAGCGCCGTGAACAGCTCGTACTCCGAGCGCGCGTCCATGTTGGCCGTCGGCTCGTCGAAGACGAGGATGGGCGCGTCCTTGGCCAGCGCGCGCGCCACCGACAACCGCTGCCACTCTCCGCCCGAGAGCTCGTAGTCGCCGAAGCGGCGACCGAGGATCGTATCGAGGCCGCGGGGCATCTTGTCCACGATCGACTGGATACCGGCCTCCCGCGCGATCCGCTCGAGCTGCTCGTGCTGCCCGTCGAGGCGCTCGAGGTCCCCGAACGCGATGTTCTCGGCGGCGCTCAGCTCGAAGCGGACCACGGACTGGCCCACGTATGCGATCTGGGAGTAGAGCCACTCGGCCGAGAGCTCTCGCGCGTCGATGCCGTCGATCAGCACGGAGCCGCGTGTGGGGTCGTAGAGCCGGAGGATGAGCTTGGCCAGCGTGGTCTTTCCCGCGCCATTGGCGCCGACCAGCGCGATCGTCTCGCCCGGCTGGATCTCGAGATCCACGGCGTGGATCGTCTCCTCGCTCGCCTCGGGATAGGTGAAGGAGACGCCGCGCAGCTCGATGTGGCCACGGGCGCCGTCGGGGCGAAGGCCGGGGGTGCCCCGCGCGAGGATCGTCGGCTGGACGTCGAAGAAGTCGTAGAGGTTGCGCACGAAGAGGAGGTTGGTGAAGACCGTCGACGCGCTCGTGGTGAGATCGTTGATGCATCCCCGAAGTCGGTCCGCGCTCGCGAGATAGGTGACCAGCGCACCGATCGCGAGGGTGCCCACCAGCGCTGCGTGAGCCGCCCATCCGGCCGCCGCCATGAGGGCGACGGCGAACGCGACCGCACCAGCGGTCTGCCCGATCGCTTTTCGGCGGTAGAGCTTCCGATCGAGTCCGATCAGCTCCTGGCTGAGAGACTCGAAGCGGCGCGCCAGCACGTCGCGCAGACCGAACATCTTCACCGTGGCCAGCGGCTCGCCCGCCGTCAGCTCACCCGCGTAGTAGCTGCGCAGGCGTGCGCTCGCCGTCTTCTGGTGATTGAGCACATACTGCATCTTCGAGATGTGCCATCGGAATCCGATCATCGGGGCGGCGAGGACGGCGAGGAGGGGGGTCACGACCGGGAGGATCCACATCATGACACTCAAGAGCGTCATGAACTGGATCGCCAGCGAGCCCAGCGTGATCATCTGCATGATGAATGCGAGGAAGTTCCTCCCGGCGAGCTGGGAGCCCCGCTGGAGCAGATCGTTGTTGCTCGGGCTGTTGAAGAACGCCATGTCGAGCGAGACGCGATGCTCGAGCACCCGCTTCGAGAGCACGCGGTCCATGTCGGCGGAGAGAATGGCCTCGTAGTACTGCTTGATTGCCGTAATCGCGCCGCTCGCGAGCGTGATCCCTGCAAAGGCGGCGATCCAGGGAAGGAGCGCGGCGAAGCCGGACTCGTCCGTGCCCATCGTCTCCTCGACCTGGCTGACGACCAGGCCCGCCATTCCGGCCATGGCCGCGGGCAGGAAGGAGCCCGCGATGGAAGCCACGACGAGGGCGATGAAGGCCGTGGCCGAGGTCTCCCGACAGAGCTGGAAGGACCGCCCGGCGGTCTCCACGAGCTCTCGCCAGCTCAGGTTCTGAACGCTCTCGGGATTGCTCTGGGTGCTCGCCATGGGGCCTCGGCCAGGGGGAGGAGATCGGCCGCGGGCTAGGCTAGCCAAGGGCCCGTCTCGTGCGCAGGTCGCCGCGGACGGCCCAGCGCGATCGGCTTCGATGCCCTGGCGAAGCCCCGTGATCCTATGCGATCTTGTTCGCGTTCATGAGCTCACCCGACGACCCGAACACCTCCTCGCCCGCACCCTCTCCCCAGAGGGCGACGGCCTCTGGATCGAAGCTCCGAGACGATGACGGGCGTCTCGTGCGCGGTCGTCGCAGTCGCACCCGGATCCTCGCGGCGGCTCGCGAGCTCTTCGCCGAGCGGGGCTTCGACAAGGCCACCCTTCGCGCCATCGCCGAGCGCGCGGGCATGGGCGCGAGCTCCATCTACCGCCATGTGCAGAGCAAGGAGGAGCTGCTGGTCGACGAGCTCGCTCGTCTGCAGGAGCGGGCGTGGCGGAACTTCCGGGAGCGCGATGATCGCCGCGCGCCCACGCGCGAGCGCATCACGCGATTCCTCGATGCCCAGCACGAGCTGCTGGTGGCCGATCGCGACTTCACCATGATCGCGCTTCGCGCGGCGAGCAAGCCGGACGCGCGCGTGGCCAGGCAGGTGATGGCGCTCAACGATCGGACCATCGGGCTGCTGATGGAGATCCTCCAGATGGGCCGCATGGCCAAGGAGCTCGATCGGCGCGTGGACGTGCTCGAGGCCGCCCGGGTGGTCTTCCACATCACGCAGGGCGCCCGGATTCCGTGGGCCAACGGCATGGTGGGCGACGACGCCTGCCGCGAGTCCATCCAGCAGGGGGTCGAGCTGCTCTTCGCAGGCATCGCGGCCACCGAGCGCTCCGGCTAGCCCCTGCCCGGATCGTCCGTGCCTGCCGCGATCTGCGCCTCCTTCTCGCGCAGCCAGCTGCGATACGCCTCGCCCACCCAGGTGCGGTGGTCGCCGCGCATATAGGCGCGGGCGTTGCGATGGTACTGCCAGGCGTTCAGGCGATTGGCTGCGCTCGAGTCCCGGTCCTTGATTCGCCTGGCGGGGACGCCGGCGATGATCGAGTTCGGCGGGAAGACCGATCCCTCGCTCACACAGGCCCCCCCCGCCACGATGGAGCCGCGACCGATGACCGCGCCGTCCATGATCACCACGTTGATGCCGATCAGGCAATCGTCTTCGATGGTGCAGCCATGAATGGTGCTGTGGTGGGTGATCGAGCAGAAGTCGCCAATGATCGTGGGGTGCTCGTAGCCGATGTGCACCATTACGAAGTCCTGCAGATTCGTGTAGCGACCCACCTCGATCCGCTGCGCTTCCGCGCGCATGACCACGTTCGGCCAGATCGAAGCGCCTTCCGCCACCTCGATCCTGCCGTAGAGCTGGGCGCCCGGCGCGATGAATACGCTCTCGTGGATGGCCTGCAGGGGGTCGTCTTCCTTCGACACGGTCGGCTCCTCCTGTGTCCTCCTGTGGTGTTCCTGGCCTCAGCGGCGCTGGACGAGCGGCTCCACGCGCATGCCGGCGGCCTCCAGCTCGGTGAGGATGCTGCGTGGGCCCACGAGGTGGCCCGCGCCGACGATCACGAAGTGGCGGGCCTGGGGCGCCGCTCGATCCTGCAGCCAGTCGATGAGCTTCGCCGCCATCTGGTGATTCCGTCGATAGATGAGCGCCTCGTAGTAGCGCTCGAATCGGCCCTCGGTGTCCTCGAGCAGGAGCGTCTCGAGTCCGTCTGCGTCCCCGAGGCTCCAATGGGCAATCAGGGATTCGAGATAAGCGGTCATGTCGAGCGAGTGGCGCAGGGCCTCGTTCAGGGCGCTCTCCTGCAGCTCGTCGCTCAGAGCGGCCATGAGGGCGAGCTGCTGGTCGAAGCTCTCGAGCGCGAGCACCGTCCGCTCGCCGACGCGCTGCAGGAAGCCCTGCTCCACCCCGCGCAGCGGCGTGTACCCGCCGCGCTCGCCCGCGTCGATCACCAGCAGATTCGCCACCATCCACGGCCGGAGTGTGTCGATCTCGGCGAGGCTCAGGCTCGAGTGCTCGAGCTCCTGCTGCAGCAGGGACCAGGTCTCGTCGCTCACCACGTCCTGCAGGTGCCGCCCGCTGGGGAGCAGCGCGTGCTCGCTCAGCAGGCGCTGCTGCTCGGCCTCGCTGACGCTGCGCGGATCGACCTCGAGCACGAGGGTCGTCGCGCGCTCGAAGGCGCGCTCGATGACCTGCGTGAAGGCCCATCCCTCCGGCGGGCCCACGTGGATCGAGCCCAGCAGCGTCATCTGTGCGCCGGTCTCGCTGTGGACGCGAAACGCGATGGGCGTGGCGAGCCGTCCGTCCTCGACGGTCGGCTGCACGCGGGGCTGCATGCAGCCGATCGCCCCCTGGAGGCATGTCGTCAGCACGAACACCGAGCAGAGCGCACGAAGCTGCAGCAGGGGGCGGGACATCGATGGGGGATGCATCCGTTGGCGCGCGTTCTCCCGAAGAGGCGCGAGAAGGCGGGGGAAGGCGGAGTCTACACGTCGGAGGGTGGATGCGTCTAGAATGCCCGCTCTCCGCAAGGCGCTCGGCCTGGCGAGGCGTCGGCGCGGGGATCGGGAGGAGGCAGCATGCGCGCGGTACTGGTGGACCGATTCATGGAGCCCGAGGAGGCCCGCGTCCGCGCGGACGTGCCCGAGCCTGAGGCGGGGCCCGGTGAGATCCTCGTCGAGGTCCGGGCCGCGGCGTGCAACTTCAGCGACATCCTGATGCTGCAGGGGAAATACCAGACCAAGCCAGCGCATCCATTCATTCTCGGACGTGAAATGGCGGGGGTCGTCGTGGCGACGGGACCGGGTGCGGGCCGCCACGCCGTCGGCGACCACGTGCTGGCGCCGACCGACATCGGCGCCTTCGCGGAGCGCGTCGCCATCGACGAATCGCTCGCTCACCCGATGCCCGAGGGCATGCGCTTCGAGGAAGGTGCCTGCATTCCCATCGTCTATCCCACCAGCCACGCGGCGCTGGTGGAGCGCGCCAGACTGGAGGCGGGCGAGACGCTGCTCGTCCACGCGGCTGCTGGAGGCGTAGGGCTGGCCGCCGTGCAGATCGGCAAGGCGCTGGGCGCGCGCGTGATCGCCACCGCCGGTGGGGCGCAGAAGCTCTCGATCGCCGGGGAAGCCGGAGCCGACGTCCTGATCGACTACCGGGAGCAGGACTTCGTGGAGGTGGTGAAGGCCGAGACCGAGGGCCGCGGCGCGGACGTCATCTACGACTCCGTCGGCGGAGAGACCTTCGATCGCTCGCTCAAGTGCATCGCCTGGGACGGGCGGCTCATCGTGGTGGGCTTTGCGAGCGGGACGATTCCGACGGTGGCGGCCAATCGCATCATGCTCAAGAACATCGCCATCACCGGGATCCACTGGCCCGCCTACGCGCAGCATCAACCCGAGGTGGTGACGCGGACCTTTGCGGGCCTCTTCGACCTCTACGCCACCGGCCGGATCGCGCCGCTGATCGAGCACGTCCATCCCCTCGAAGACGTCGCGGCCGCGCTCTCGCAGCTCGCGGCTCGCAAGACGGTCGGCAAGGTCGTGCTCACGCCCTGATGCCCTGATGCCCTGATGCGGCCTCGGAATGCCGTGGCCCGGGTCCACCAGCGCAGAGGGCCGATGCGGGATGCCCCGCATCGGCCCGGTTTGGTGATGGCGTCGGCCCCGCCGCAGCGGGGCCGACTGCTTCGTCAGCTCGCGCTCACCGCCGCCTCGCTGCGCTCGCCGGTGCGGATGCGCAGCGCATCCTCGACGGGCAGGATGAAGATCTTGCCATCGCCGATTCGGCCCGTGTGGCAGGCCTCCTGCAGCGTCAGCGCCACCTTCTCGGCGAGATCGTCGGGGACGACGATCTCGAGCTTGATCTTGGGGAGGAAGTCCACCACGTACTCGGCGCCGCGGTAGAGCTCGGTGTGGCCCTTCTGCCGGCCGAATCCCTTGACCTCACTCACGGTCAATCCCGTGATG
>CAZQMY010000124.1:0-14116 GCA_964594405.1 uncultured Spirochaetaceae bacterium
CGGCCGCGCTGCACGGTGGCGGGCGCCCCGCCCCCGGCGGCCTTCATCGAGCGGCTCGAACGGGAGCTCGGCTGGCACTTCATGCAGATCTACGGCCTCACCGAGACCGCGCCGCTGCTCACGGTCTCGGCGCCCGACCACAACACCGACGTGGCTGACTACCCGCGGCGCGCTCGGGCCGGCGTGCCGGGGATCGGCGTCGAGCTGGCCGTGCTCGGGGACGATGGTCAGCCGGTCCCGATGGACGGCCGGACCGTGGGTGAGATCTGCGCCCGATCCAACGTGGTCTTCAAGGGCTACTACGAGCAGCCGGACCAGACCGACGCGGCCATCTACGACGGCTACTTCCACACCGGCGACCTCGGCGTCTGGGACGAGACGCGCAGCATCCATATCGTCGATCGCAAGAAGGACGTGATCATCTCCGGGGGCGAGAACATCAGCTCGCCGGAGATCGAGGATGCGCTCTATCGCCACGCCTCGGTGCTCGAGTGCGCGGTGATCGGCGTGCCCCACGAGAAGTGGGGAGAGACGCCGAAGGCCCTGGTCGTGCTTCGCGAGGGCACGTCTGCCACGGCGCAGGAGATCATCGACTTCTGCCGCGACGAGCTCGCCCATTTCAAGTGCCCGACCAGCGTGGAGTTCGTGCCCGAGCTGCCGCGCACGGCCACCGGCAAGCTGCAGAAGTTCAAGCTTCGAGAAGCCTACTGGAGCGAGGGCGCACGCCGGGTGAACTGAGGACGCGGGGATCGGGATTCCTCCCTGGCCGCCGCCGAGGCGCCGGCATCCCACGGACCCGTCAATGCCCGGGCGCGGTCGACCGAAGCGCCGAGAATGGGCAGAGCCCTGTACAGGATGACGATGCTCGGCGGTCCGCTCCTGGCCTGCGCCCTGCTCCTCGCGAGCGAGGTCGCGGCCTGGCCGGGCGTGGTGCGAGCGCTGGATCTGTTGCCGTCGCTGCTCTTCGCGCTGACCGCCATCGTCTGCGCGAGCCTCGGGCGCAGCCACGCCGTAGTCGCGTCGATCTCGCTGCTGATCCTGCACTGGCAGCTGCGCCTGCTCGTCGATCTGCGCGGCGCCCTGGGCGAGGACCTGGCGCCGCAGGTCCTCACCGCCCTGGCTGCGCTCGTGCCCATCAACCTGACCTATCTGGGACTGGCGCGCGAGCATGGGCTGCGCTCGTCCGAGACCCTCAACCGGCTGGCCTTCCAGGTCGCCCAGCCGCTGCTGATCGGCTGGCTCGTGCTTCCCCTGCCGCACGATTGGCTGAAGCTGCTCGGCGACGGCTGGCTCGGCGCCGAGGGCCAGCTCCCGCTGGGCCCGCTGGGTCAGCCCATCCTCGGCGCCTTCTTCGGGGCAGCCGTCTCGCTGGCCGCGATGGCGACGCACGGTCGGAGCGAGCAGGCGGCGGGCCTCTTCTGGGCGCTGCTCTGCACCCTCTGCGCGCTCCTCACAGGGCCCCCGGGCCCGGCCGCAGACCTGCTGCTCTGCGCGGCGGGCGCGGCGGTGCTGATCGGCGCGCGCGCCCACCACATCCGCCGCCTCGACTGGCACGAGCTCACCGAGCTCGGTACGCGACGCGCTCTGCATCGGGCCATGCGTGGCACACGCGACCTGCACTGCGTCGCGATCGTCGATCTCGATCACTGCAAGCCGCTGATCGATCGCTGGGGCGCGGCGGTCGGCGAGCAGATCCTTCGCAGTGTGGCATTCAAGCTGAGAAGGGTCCGTGGCGGTGCATGCGCCTACTACATGCACGCGGACCGCTTCGCCCTGCACTTCCCGAGAGGGACTCACGAAGAGGTGGGGCCCTACGTCGAGGAGCTCCGGCTCGTCGTCTGCGAGACGCCCTTCTACATTCGCAGGATGAACCGGCGCAGCGAGTCCCTCTCCGTCAGCGTCGGCCTGGCCGAGTCGAACGATCGATGGAGCTCGCCCGAGGAGATGATCGAGGCGGCGGAAGGGGCCGTCCTCGACGCCAAGGCGATGGGTCGCAATCGCGTGCGCGTCGCTGGCGAGCCCGTCGGTCGCGCGGTTCCGGGCGATGGGGACCCGTCGATCTGATCTCGCGCGTTGGCCTCGGGCTCCAATCTCCAGCCGTCGACTTCGTCGGGCATGGGCAGCGCTCCCAGATCCCCGCATCTCGCCGCGCGTTCTGACAAGAGCTCCGCGTGCTCGTCATCGCGAATAGGAAACGTGTCTCACAGAAAGCAGACGGTCGGTGGTGTCGAGCCCGTTTTGACGGACCGTCACATCCAAGTGCATCGACACACAGTCTGCACGCCCTGCTCGCCGGCCCTCCACAAGCACTACACAGTTCTGAGATAGTCCTGAGAAATTGACGCGGCCCGTGACATCAAGAATCGCGCGGGGAGGAGTCTTCCGCGTTCCATGGATGCAGGGGTTCTGGTAGCCTTGCGGCATCTGGATCGTCACCCCCGCGTCGGTAGTCTCAGAGGTTGGCCCCGTGGAAGCGCTTGAATCATCGACCCCCTCTCCCCTCGAATCGAACGATCCGCGCGTCTTGCGCGGTGTCCGGTCGATCGTCTGCATCACGCGCGAGTTCGAGCGGATCTGCCGTGACGTCGGTGTGAGCCTCCCGCAGTACCGACTGCTCCTCTTCCTGCGCCAGGGCCCGGAGCGCGCGGGCGAGCTCGCCAGCATGGTGGCCATCAAGCGGCCGACGCTCACCGCCCTGGTCAACGGTCTCGAGAAGGACAATCGTCTGCGCCGGGTGGCCGACCGCGAGGACGGCCGCGGCGTACGCGTGGAGCTGACCGCCGAGGGTCTGAAGGCGCTCCACGACGTCGAGCGCAAGCTGGGCGCGATGTTCGACCGCCTCTGCGCCAGCGGTGATCGCGACCTCGTGCTGAGCGCGATGGACGGGCTCTCCGACACGCTCGACAGCGACATCGGCCGCTCCGTCTGCCGCAACGAATCGCCGGGCCTGACGAACGCGGCCGATTGAGCGGCGACTCCGTCGATCGTGGTCGATCGTGATGGGCGCTAGCGGAGGAGCGCGGTGAACAGCTCCAGGTAGTCGGCCTCTTCCTGGGCCACCTGTCCGTCCGCCGCGATCACCCCTTCGACCGCCTCGACGAAGAAACGCCGGTGGTCCCTGGGAATCGTGGTCGGGTCCACGCCCACGGGCGAGGGCGGGACATCGAGCCACTGATGCACCTGCAGCTCTTCGGACTGGTCGAGCCCGAGCCCGTGTATGAGGCGCGAGATGAAGGCGCGCTCCTCGGGACGGATCTCCAGATCCGCCCAGGCGAAGGAGCAGACGAACTTCATCAGGCGCATGCGGTCCTTCGACGAGAGGTCCTTCAGCATCCCCGTACTCTAGTCCATGCCGCCGCGGCCTCCACCCGTCCTCGGCGGCACGGTATCCTCCCCCCATGACCCGAATCCTCGGCGCGCTCCTCACCTTCGTCCTGCTCGCCCCGGCCGCCCGAGCCGCCGGGGAGGGTCCCATCGACGTGCTCGGCACCTGGTACGTGCTGATCCACTACCGCGACAGCGCCACCGCGAATCCCGAGGTCGACCGCTGGCTCGACCTCGTCTGGGTCTTCGAGCAAAGTGGCACGCGGCTGCAGTGGACGCAGTACCCGCTCGTGGTCTTCGAGGACACCACAGGGCGCTTCGAAGCCATCGCGGGCAATCCCCGGGCGCGGGTGCTGCACGCGTGGGAGCCCAACGAGGCTCAGCTGGAGACGATCCGGGGGGGGCCGCGGGTCAACGCGCGTGGGGCGCGAACCAAGACGCTGCGCGGCTCCGACGCCCGGGGCTGGAAGACGACGAGCCGGATGACGGCCACGAGCGCCTCGGTGGTCGGCTACCAGGAGAATCTGACCGTCGAGGGGCTGGACGGGCTGCCGGTCTTCCTCCGCGAAGACGTGGTGGGCAATGCGCTGCGCGCGAGCGACCGCGGCGGCTCGCGATTCGAGACCGAGGAGGTCAGGGGCGCCGGCAACGTACTCGTCGGCCGCTACGCGCGTGACGAGCATCGCCGGGGCCGCTTCCGCATGTGGCGGACGGAGGACGTGCGGGGCCTGATCGAGAAGAAGGGCACGCCGAATGAGCGCCAGCTCGAGGCGGCCAAGGGCGCCTACCAGGACGCGCTGAAAGCCGGCGACCTGCCCTGATCAGTGCTCGGCGCCGTCCTCGGCCAGGCTGATGTCCACCATCAGGTCCTCGGCGATCTTCTCGAGGGTGTTGCGCAGCGCCTCCACCGGCAGCGTATCGGGATGCTGGAGCACCGCTCGCGCACTGAAGAGCGTCTCTCCGCTCATCGGCGCGCTCGAGCACTGGGTCTCGAGGTCGACCAGGTTCACGCGGATCGCGGCGAGCGCGGACGAGATCTCGTGCACGATGCCGGGCCGATCCGTACCGACGAGCTCGAGAACGAGCAGGCTGTGGGGGACCTGCGGCGCCTCCTCGGAGGCGTCCTTCACCATCACCTTCAGGCCGCGTTGCTCGAGACCGTGGAGGCTCTTGAAGAGCTCGGCCGCGTTGTCCGAGGGCACCTGCACCTCGAGGATGCCGGTGAAGTAGCCCCCGAGGCGCGCCATCCTGCTGCTCTCCCAGCTGCCGCCGTGACGAGCGACGGTCTCCGAGAGCATCTCGACCAGGCCCGGCTGGTCGAGCCCCATCAGCGTGAGGACGAGCGACGTCGCCATCCTGAACCTCCGTGGCGGCGGGGGGACCCGGCCCCCCAACTTTTTTCCAAGAAACCGCGACACCAATCCCGTGCCGGGGCCACTTCCCTAGCACATAAAGCAAAATCCCCTTCCCAGGGAGGCCCGGAGTGCCCCGTGCACCTCGGGCCGCTTTGCTTTCTGGGCCTCGTTTCCCATTTCGATCCGGGGACTTGGCGCCGCCCGGGCACGCGAATCAGGTCCGGGCTCGCCGCCGTTCAGTCCACCCGACGACGGAACTCCGCGTAGTCCACGAGCGCTCGGAGCGCGCGCACGGCCCGATGCGCGCTCGGGTAGCAGACGCGCCCACCCGCCCGCACCGCCGCAGGCCCCGGGTTCTCGGGGTTCGAGGCGGCGAGCTCGGTGACCGAGAGCACCGGCGTGCCGCTCCGCTCGCTGGCCGCGATGGCGGCCTCGGCGAAGCGGGCGTCCTGCTTCTCGTGATAGGCGGTGATGCGCTCGAGCCCGTGATCCGGGTAGAAGGCGCCGCTCTTGAAGACGGCCGCCTGTGCGGACTGGATGCCGAGGCCCAGATGGAGCACGGCGTCGACCTCGGGATGGCTGCTCACCAGGTCCAACACCTCGGGGATCGTGTCGCGGGTCTCTCCGCCCGCCAGGTCGATGGGATTGTTGCGGCTCCAGCGGGGCGGGACCTTCTCGTCGATGGCAGCCTTGATGTCGTCGGGCAGCCGGATCAGCTCGAGGCCCGCGCCCGCCAGCGCATCGGCGGCCAGCACGCCCCAGCCCCCGACGCTGGTGAAGACGACGGTCCGGCGTCCCCGAGGCAGGGGCTGGGTGGCCAGGGTGGCGGCCCACTCGAAGGCCTCCTCCACCGTGGGCGCACGCAGCACGCCGAGCTGCCTGCACAGGCCGTCGAAGACGCGGTCGTCGCTCGCCAGCGCACCGGTGTGGCTGGCCGCGGCACGGGCGCCCTCGCCGCTCGCGCCGCCCTTCACCAACACCAGGGGCTTGACCCGCGTCAACCTGCGGACCGCCTCCTTGAAGCGGCGTCCGTCGGCGATGCCCTCGACGTAGCAGACCGCCACGTCGGTCTCGGGGTCCACGGCGAAGTACTCCAGCAGATCGGCGAGCCCGGTCTGCGCGGAGTTTCCCAGGCTGACGGCTTTGCTCACGCCGACGCCCGTGGCGACGGCGTAGTTCATGTACGAGCTCACGAGGTTGCCGCTCTGACTCGCGACGCCGATCCGGCCGGGCGGCGGATAGGGGGCAACGATCTGCGCACACATGGAGGCCGGGGTGGAGATCACGCCCTGCCCGTTCGGCCCGATCAGCAGCATGCCCAGCTCTTCGGCGGTGGCCACCAGCTCGCGCTGCATGGCCCTGCCCTCCTCGCCGGCCTCGCCGTAGCCGGCGCTGGTGACGAAGGCCGCCTTCACGCCCTTCTTCGCGCAGGCCCGCAACAGCTCGATGTTGACCTTGTTCGGCGTGCAGACCACCACCAGATCGGCGGCGCCATCCGGCACCTCGGCGACATCCTTCAGAGTGGCGCCGCCCAGCACCTCGGCGCCGTCGGGCTTGACCGGGAAGAGATCGCCGCCGTAGCCGAAGCGCTTGAGGTTGTGGAGCGTGACGAAGCCGAACTTGCCAGGGTGGCCCGCCACCCCGGCGACGATGATGCCGCGCGGATGGAAGAGTGGCCGGAAGCGCTCGCGCACGGCGTCGTCGCCCAGCGGCTCGGCGGCCTCGACCTCTGCGGGTGCCGCGCGCAGCTCGACCAGCGCGTCCACCGCCACGGGGCGATCGCCGTGGACGATCAGGGGATTCAAGTCGACGCTGGCGACGTCCGGGCGAGCCGCGGCCAGCTTCGAGAGGCCGAGCAGCACCTCGGCCAGCTGGCCACGGTCGATGGCCGGCTCGCCGCGGAAGGACTTCGTGAGCAGGTGCGCAGCGGCGAGCCGATCGACCAGGCGCTCCGCCTCGGCGGCCTCCAGCGGCGCAGCCGCGAAGACCACGTCACGGATGGCCTCGGTGAGGATGCCGCCCAGCCCGAGCACCACACAGGCGCCGAACTGAGGGTCGCGGACCAGACCGGCGATCAGCTCGCGACGGCCCGCCACCATCTCCGCCACCAGCAGATCGACCTCGCCGTCCTCGGGCCGCGCCTTCGCGAGGAGCTCCTCGGCAGCAGTGCGCACGTCGTCTGCGCTGGTCAGCCCGAGCCGCACCAGCCCCCGCTCGGTCTTGTGCGCGATGGCATCGCCGTTGAGCTTGAGCGCGACGGGGAAGCCGATGGCCTCGGCCTCGGCCGCAGCGCTGGCGGCGTCGGCCGCCCGTGCCTCGCTGGGGAAGGGGATGCCGAAGTCGGCCAGGAGCGCCTTCGAGGCGTGCTCGGAGAGGGTGGTCGAGGGGGCCCGGGTCGCGTCGTCCGTTGTGCTCATGGGCGCGCAGCTTAGCAGTCCCGAGCCGGCCGCCGGACGAATCGGCGCAGTGCCCGGGCGAGGCGCCACGATTTCCCACCTGCGCGGGCCCCGATCGCCTATGTTCGGCGGCGCCCCCCTTCCATGGACCTCGCTGGTCACCGGCAGGGCTGCCCGCTCGGCGCCAGCCACCTGCACCGTGGACCGGCACGCGATCCATGACCAGGCCAGCAGCGATCGAGGGGGAGAGGAACCGTGGCGGATCGAGCGAGCGAGTCGGAGAACGGCCTGGCGGCCCTGGACTTCCTGTTCAGCGACTACCTGGTCGCCCCCATCGACGCGGTGCTCTTCTTCGACCTGGCCTTCTGGGACAACGGCCAGGTCGGTGAGATCGAGCTCCCCATCGTGGTCGTGTGGCTGGTGCTGGGCGCCATCTTCTTCACCCTTCGCTTCCGCTTCATCAATTTCCGCGCCTTCGGTCACGCCATCGACTGCGTCCGCGGACGCTATACCAACCCCGACGAGGCCGGCGAGATCAGCCACTTCCAGGCCCTCTCGGCCGCGCTCTCCGCCACCGTCGGCCTCGGCAACATCGCCGGGGTCGCCTTTGCGATCGGCGTCGGCGGGCCGGGAGCGATCTTCTGGATGGTGATGGCGGGCCTGCTCGGGATGAGCAGCAAGTTCGCCGAGTGCTCGCTGGGTCAGAAGTACCGACACGTCCGTGAAGACGGCCACGTGCTGGGCGGCCCGATGATCTATCTGAAGGACGGGCTCGAGCAGCTGGGCCTCGGCCCGCTGGGCCGCTTCCTCAGCGTGCTCTTCGCGCTCATGTGCATCGGCGGGAGCTATGGCGGCGGCAACATGTTCCAGAGCAACCAGGCCTTCGCCATCGTCGCCGATCAGCTGCCCTTCCTCGCGGACGAGTCCCGGCTGGGCGCGGCGGCCTTCGGACTGGTCCTCGCCACGCTGGTGGGCCTGGTGATCGTCGGCGGCATCAAGCGGATCGGTGAGGTGGCCGGTGTGCTCGTACCCGCCATGTGCGTGCTCTACGTGCTCGCCGGGCTGCTCATCCTGCTCTTCAACGCCTCCGAGGTGCCCCGGGCCTTCGGCGTGATCGTCGGCGAGGCCTTCAGCTTCGAAGCGGGGCTGGGTGGCTTCGTGGGCGTGCTGATCCAGGGCTTCCGCCGGGCCGCCTTCAGCAACGAGGCCGGCGTGGGCTCGGCGAGCATCGCGCACTCGGCGGCCCGCACCGACGAGCCCTTGCGAGAGGGGCTCGTCGCCCTGCTCGAGCCCTTCATCGACACCATCGTGGTGTGCACCACCACCGGCCTGGTGCTGGTGGTGACCGGCGCCTACGCGGATCCCGAGGCCGGATCGGGCATCACGATGACGGCCGCCGCCTTCGCGACCGTCTTCCCCTGGTACCCGATTCTGCTCTCGGTGACCGCGGTGCTCTTCGCCTTCAGCACGATGATCAGCTGGAGCTACTACGGCGAGCAGAGCTGGATCACCCTCTTCGGCCAGCAGAGCGTCATCCTCTACAAGGTGGGCTTCCTGCTCTTCACGTGGGCGGGAGCCGTCTTCAGCGCGGCCAGCGTGATGGACTTCGGGGATCTGATGATCCTGGGCATGGCCTTCCCGAACGTCGCCGGCGTCGTGCTGCTGTCCAAGGGACTCCGCGCTGATCTCGATACGTACATGGCCCGGCTGAAGGCGGGTGAGTTCGAGCGCTACGGGGAAGAGGAAACGACATGAGGGAGCGCAGCACCCTGGCTCGGCGCTGCCTCGCGCGCGTCGGCGCCGCCGTGCGCGGAGCCAGGCCGCGCTCAGGATCCGAGTGGCCCATCCGCCCGATCGCCCGCCGAAGCCTGGAGGAGCGACTCACAGCGGCTGCAGATCCCATGAGAGAGACTTGGAAGCGGGCGGCTGGACAGCAGATCGCTCACCGCGATGGCCGTCTCCAGCTCGACCCAATGCCCGAGCGCATCGCGAACGTCCTTGCACAGGCTGCACATGGTCAGCATGCGCTCGCCTCGCGTCTCTTCCCTGGCGAGCACGATGGCGGCGACGCGTGCGACCTCGCGCTCGGTCACGCATTCGTAGCCGAGTCCGCCTCCGCCAGCGGCTGAGATGCGCATTCGCATGAAACGCGCGCGGGCGGGGGAGTCACATCGGAACGGGATCTCGAGGGCGCGCCCGCGAGCGCGAACCCGATGCGCCAGCCCACGGTAGAGGACGCGCACCTCCGCGCTGTCGATGAAGTCCCACAGCGGCCGGCCCACGACCCGCTCCCGGGTGAGCTCCGCCGCGTCGTTCTCCCGAGCGAAGAGGATCCAATCGTCGCTCACCCAGCTGATCGCGTCGTGCGCATCCACCTCGAATCGCGTCGTGTGAGTGCTCATCGCGCGACCTCCTCACCATCATCGGCCGGGGCGCCACCAGCGGCATCACCGGCCGCGAGGATCGTGCGCACGCGCTGCGAGAGGGCTTCGAGGGAGAAGGGCTTCTCGAGCTGACGCGTCAGATGGAGTCGGTAGGACTGCTCGTCGTCGATGACCAGGACGCGCGCCACCCGCCGCACCTCCGTCCCGGGTGGTCCGGAATACGGATGGATCCTACACAAGATCGCGATCGCCGAAAACCGCGCAGGTGGTCAGCGCACGTGTGGCGTCTCGCCCCTGTTCGCCCTTGTTCGCCCCCTACTCGCCCCTACTCGTGCTCGTCGGCGAAGCGAATGGTGCCGTGCAGCATCCCCTCGACCACGATGTCGGCGGCGCCCGTCTTGATCATCCACTCGAGGCGATGATCGCGGTACTGCCGCACCACGCCGTAGCGCGGCGGCCCCTCGGTCTCGCGCTGCTTGCGCAGGAACTCCGCCGTCTCGGTGGAGACGCGCTTGGCGGCGGAGCGCCCCGAGGCGCGCTGCTGCCAATCGAGCAGACGGCGATGGCGATCGCTGACCGCGTAGCCGAAGGCCTGGCTGCTGGCGATGTGCGGCCACACCGCGGCATCTCCGCGACCGAAATCGTGGCCGTTCATCCAACGCCTTCCTTCGAGCTCACGCTCCAGCCGATTCCAGAGACGCTGCAGCTGAAGTGAGGCGCGGGTGAGCAGCTCTTGCGCCTGCTCACCGTCGGCCCGCTCGAAGAGCTTCACCTCCATGATGCCCCAGTTCACCGCCTCGTTCTCGGTGTCCTTCTTGCGCTCGAGCTTGCGTACCCGGGCCCGCTCGCCGGGGGTCTGGGGCATGGTCTCGGGCTTGGGGTAACGGTCCTCGACGTAGTCGAGCAGGATCGAGGAGTCGGAGACCCGCACGTCGCCATCGACGAGCGCAGGGACCTCGCGCCGCGGGCTGCTGAGCACGAAGTCCTGGTAGGCCCGATCCGTCGCGCCGCGCTCGCCGGGGTCGACGAAGATGCGCTCGAAGGGAATCCCCTTCTCGTAGAGCACGAGCTTGACCTTCTGGGCGTAGGGCGAGAGCGGGTGTTCGAAGAGCTTCAGCGGCATGTCTGCATCTGCGGGTGGGGGGCCCCTTCCTGTCGACTGATCACTTCACGGTGATGACGTGCGCCTCGGTGAACTTGATTCGACCGCTCTTGCCCGTATAGCCACCGAGCGGCTGGTCGCCGTAGACGGGGTTGCTCTTCGTACTCATCGGAATCGCCTTCTCCGTCCCGTAGAAGTAGGCGCCCACCAACGGGTAGTCGCCGGGTGCATCGGGGGCCTTCAGCGTGAAGATGACCTTGGCCTTGGCCCACTCTCCGGCAACGGCATCGCTCTTCCAGTTCACGACGTTGACGAAGCTGACATTGCGCCCCTCGACCTCCGGACGCCGCCCCAGCCACTCGCTCTGCGGGCGCCCGTCCGGACCGATGACCGTCGGCGCGCCCACGACCCGCCAGCCGACACTCGGCGCACTGGACGCGTACCAGCGATGCGGCCGGTCCACCAGGGCGACGCCGACGGCGGGGCCACTGCCACCGGTCAGGCGGGCGGTGACCTGGAAGGTCTCGCCCGGAGCGACCTGGGGCGGGAACTCGAGCACGATGTCGCTGTTGGCGTCCACCGCCTTGATCAGCTCGACGAGCCTGGCCCTCGCCCCCTCGTCGAGATCCGCGTAGGCCTTGGCCCCGGCGAGGATCTGCGAGAGGTGCTTCTTGGCAGCCGTCTCCTTCGCCGCGCGGTCGCCCTTCGCACCGAGCAGATCCTTCTCGCTCGTCGAGGAATGGCAGGCCGCACAGAAGGGCGTGACGTCGGTCTGGAAGTCCGGCGTTCCGCCCGGATAGGCCGAGGCGCTTCCAACGCCGGCCAGGATCAGGGCCGCCCCGAGGGCGATGCTCCCGACGATGCTGATCTTCATGGTGGCTCCTCCGATCACTGGATCAGTCCTCGTACTCGCTGTGACAGGTGGCACAGCGCGCCCGGACGTGTGCGGCGCGCAGAAAGTAGAAGTCCTCGGCCCCATCCATCTCGTGGACGTCATGGCACTGTACGCACGAGAACTCGAGATCCGTGGCATGGACACCGAGGGCGTGGAATGCATTGTCTTCCCGCCCCTCGCGTGGCGCCCAGACGTCGGCGTGGCACTTCAGACAGTCGGCGTCCAGGAGGGGATGGGTCATCTCGGTCGGCTCTTCGAAGTCCCCGATCAGGTAGTGCCAGGCGTCCTTGGCCGCCAGCCACTTCACCCGGGCCCGCCCGACGAGCCCGACGCCTCCGTGACAATCGATGCAGCGGACATCGTCCATGCGCTCGCCGTGGAGCCCGGCGAGGTTCGCGGCCGGGCGCGCGTCGAACGCGCGACGGATGTCGATGTGGAGCGGCACGGTCCCTGGATCCCCCCCGCCCCCGCTCGGACCGACCGACGAGGACCGTGCCGAGATATGGCACGCGTTGCAGAAGTCATTGTTTCGCTCGACGGCATCGCTCGCAACCCATCCGACCGGGACCGACACGATTCCGAGCAGAAAGACGAGCCCGACCATGCGTCTCTTCGGCAATCAACGCTCCCGAGTCAAGGCCGTGCATCGGCAGAATGCCCGGCGGTGGCCGGCCCCCTCCGACATCATCGCCTTTCCGATACCCTTCGCAGCTCAGCGGAAGACCCGCAATGGCGCGGCAGTGTCCGGGCTGAGAGATGAGGAGGAGGAGCCGATGGCCACCGAGATCGGCCGGCTGGGGGTATGGACCGCCCTCGACGACATGAGCGCGACGCAGGCAGCCGCGTTTGCGCAGCGACTCGAGCGCTGGGGATTCTCCGCCCTGTGGACGCCGGAGGCGGTGGGGCGCGATCCCTTCACCCTCCTGGGCTATCTCGCCGCGCGCACCGAGCGGCTCGTGCTCGCGACGGGCATCGCCAACATCTATGCCCGGGACCCGATGACGATGAAGGCCATCCGCAAGACCATGGCCGAGGCGGCACCCCGTCGCTTCGTACTCGGACTCGGTGTCTCGCATCACCACCTGGTCGGCCGGGTCCGCGGCCACGAGTACGGCAAGCCCCTCGCCACCATGACGCGCTACCTCGATGCGCTCGAGGCCGCGCTCTACATGGGTGCCGAGCCCGAGGAGGAGGCGCCGATCGTCCTGGCCGCACTGCGCGACAGGATGCTCGGCCTGGCTGCGAGCCGCACGCGCGGCGCGCACCCCTACCTCACGACCCCCGAGCACACGCGCCATGCGCGCGCGCTCATGGGCGAGGAGGCGTGGCTGTGCCCGGAGCAGATGGCGATCCTCGAGCGCGATCCCGCCGTGGCCCGGCGGGTCGCGCGCGCCACCCTCCCCGTCTACCTCCGCCTGCCCAACTATCAGAACACACTCAAGCAGTTCGGCTTCGTCGACGCCGACTTCGAGGACGGCGGCAGTGATCGGCTGGTCGATGAACTCGTGGTCTGGGGCGACGTGGACCGCATCGCCGCGCGAATCGCCGAGCACCACGAGGCGGGCGCCACCCACGTCTGCGTGCAGCCCTGGAGGTCCGATGGCCGTCCCGGCGTCGACGAGCGGCTGCTGGAGGCCCTCGCTCCGGGCGCCTGATGCCCCGAGCGCAGCGGGCGGGCCTGCTGATTTCCGGGCCGGATTCTGCGATGCTCCTCGCCCCATGGCACACATCAACGAGAACTATCGGAAGCTCCAGGCCGGCTATCTCTTCCCTGAGATCGGGCGCCGCGTGCGCGCGTTCAGCGCGCAGAACCCGGACGCCGGGATCATCCGCCTCGGCATCGGCGACGTGACGCTGCCCCTCGCCCCGGCCATCGTGGAGGCGATGCACCGCGCCGTGGACGAGATGGGCACCGAGGCTGGCTTCCGCGGCTACGGCCCCGAGAACGGCTACGAGTTCCTCACGGAGAAGATCGCCGAGTACGACTACCGCTCCTGTGGCGTCGAGATCCGGCCGAGCGAGATCTTCGTCTCCGACGGCAGCAAGCAGGACAGCGGCAACATCCAGGAGATCTTCGGCGTCGACTGCACCCTCTCCGTCACCGATCCCAGCTACCCGGTCTACGTCGACACGAACGTGATGGCCGGTCGTACGGGGGAGGCCGACGATCAGGGTCGCTATCAGGGCATCACCTACCTGCCGGCCACCCTGGAGAACGGCTTCTGCCCGGGCCCGCCCGCCGAACGCGTCGACCTCGCGTATCTCTGCTCGCCCAACAACCCGACGGGCGCCGTGGCGAGCCGGGAGAGCCTCGCGGAGTGGGTCGCCTGGGCGCGCGAAAAGGGCGCCGTGCTGCTCTTCGACGCGGCCTACGACGCCTTCATCCAGGATCCGGCGCTGCCCCGCTCGATCTTCGAGATCGACGGCGCGCGGGAGTGCGCCATCGAGATGCGCAGCTTCAGCAAGCGGGCCGGCTTCACCGGCGTTCGCTGCGCCTACATGGTGATTCCCGAGGAGTGCACGGGCACGACGGCCAGCGGGGAGAAGGTCTCGCTGAACGCACTCTGGAGCCGACGCCACGCCACCAAGTTCAACGGCGTGCCCTACGTCATCCAGCGCGCCGCCGAGGCGACGTTCAGCGACGAGGGGCGCGCGCAGAC
>CAZQMY010000125.1:0-14038 GCA_964594405.1 uncultured Spirochaetaceae bacterium
TCATCGCCGACGACGTGGAGATCGGGGTCGATCCCGAGCTCGCGGCCGAGGAGGAGTCGCTCTTCGGGGAGATGGAGGACCTGGTCTCCTCGGTGCGCTTCAGCGGAACCAAGGTGGTGGAGGCGGTCCCTACTGGCGTCGAGGACGGCTTCTTCCGGATGATGGTCTCGCCCGATCGAAAGGCCAAGCTCGCCTACGACAAGATCGAGGCGCTCTCGGTCGCAGCCGTGAAGGGGCTCGGCCCCAAGACCGTGCTGCTGGTCGATCTGCTGCTCAACTGGACCGCGCTCGATGACGAGCAGCTGCACGTGATCCGGCTGCGCAGCAACGCCTTCGATCCGCGCAGGATGGTGTCGGGCGCGGGCTCTCCGATGGAGGCGCTGCAGGCGTTCGTCCGTGAGCTGGTCGAACGGAGCGGCGCCGTGTGCCTCCCCTCACGCGACTTCCTCGGGGGCGATTTCGAATCCTTCGAGAGCCTGCAGATCTACGAGCGACAAGTGCTGATGGTCGACGCATGAGCTACACCTCGAGGGCTCTGAGCGGAGCACTCGACGCCCTTGTCTCACGCGCAGCGGCCTCAGGATTCAAGTTCCCGGGCGATGGTGTCGCTCGTATCCCGAACGAGCCCCTGGATGACCCCATGACGTACGTGCCTCCCCGACACCGGATCTCCGCCCTCGCGGTCCCCCGCCACCTTCTCGGGATCGGGCTGCTCGTGGCGCTTGCGGCGTGCCTGCTCGTCGCCTCGCCCGCCAGCGCGCTGCGGCAGCGACCGACGACGGAGATGGATCTGAACCCGGAGCTCGACCACGGTCAGCTCGGCGAGGGAAGGCAGGCGTACCGCGAGCGGGCCGATCCGCAGCGGGCCCGCAAGGCTTACGAGATCTTCCAGCGCTACCACGCCGAGCAGCCCGAGGACGTCGCGGGTAGCTGGCATCTGGCCATGTCCGCCTACTGGCTGGGCATCCGCGTGGCCTCGGAGAGCGAGGAGAAGAAGCGCTACTACCTAGAGGGTCGGGCCGCCGCGATGGCGGGACTGGCCAACGACCCGGAGTGCGGTCCCTGCCATCTGATGGCCGCGATCAATCATGCGCTCTGGGGACAGGAAGAGGGCATCTTCCGGACCATCGTCGGGCTCAAGACGGTCAAGCATCACCTCCGCCGGGCGGAGCAGCTCGACCCCCGATTTGCCGGCGCTGCGACGTTCCGCGTGCAGGCCGCCATCTACAGCGCCCTTCCCGGATTCCTGGGCGGCGGCAGGGCCAAGGCGCGCCACGCCCTCGAGCGCGCCATCGAGGTCGCCCCGGAGGAGCACCTCAACTACGACTTCCTCGCGCAGCTGCTGATCCACAAATACGACGACCGGGTCGGGGCCCTGCGGATCGTGAGAACGGGGCTGAGTGTGCCCGAGCCGGGGCCCGCGTACATCGAATCGCGGGATGCCCTGGACCGACTCCGACGCGCCTTCGAGCAGCTCGTCGGCCGCGATCGCTGAATCGATCTCACGCGATCGTGTAGGCTGGGCTGGGCAACTGATCTCGGGTGGCTCCTGCTGCGCTACGGGTTCGATGCGCTCGCCATGTCAGAGGTGGTGGCCAGCATGGATGCGCCCGACGTCGCCTCCATCCGCGTGGCCCAGCGGCTGGGCATGAAGCGGGCCGGGGATCTGGAGATGCGCAGCGGAGTCGAGGGGGCCCTCCACTTCCATCGCCGAGTGCGCGACGGCTTCGACGCCGAGACGCTGGAGCCCTGGTCCGTTTGAGTACCGGACTCGACTACCGGACGATGCGTCATGAAGAGCGGGGCGCCTTCCTCGATCTGATGGAGGTCGCCTTCGGCGAGCGACTGCACTTCACCCGCTACCTCGAGCACGATCCCTGTCTGGGCGACGAGGATACGCTGGTGGCAGCGGAGGGCGATCGCCTCGTCGCATCGGTGCAGATCTTCAGCCGTCGCCTTCGCCTCGGCGCCGCCGAGCTGATGCTCGGCGGAATCGGCAGCGTCGCGACCCATCCGGAGCGGGAGCGGGAAGGCATCGCCACCCGGCTGCTGCATCGGGCCGCCCGGGAGATGAAGCGGAGAGGCATGGCGCTCTCGCTCCTCTTCACGACGCGGACGAGCTTCTACGAGCGACTCGACTGGCATCGTATCGACCATCCGATGCTCGTCCTGCCGGAGGGCGGGAACAGGGGCGCGTTCCGAGGACAACGCGAATTCGAGATGGGCGATCTCGCGCGCATCACCGAGCTCTACCGGCAGTACTCGGAGTCTCGTCCACTCGCCGTCCTGCGCGACGAGCCCTACTGGCGTGCCCAGCTGGTCTTCGCGGGGCAGCCCGACGAGTCGTTCAGGGTGGCGATCCACCAGAGGCGAATCGTCGCGTACGCGCGGCGAATCCGGCAGGAGACGATTCATCGCGTCATGGAGTTCGGCCGCGAGTCGGACGATCGAGGACCCGCCGCGGATGCGCTCGCCGGGCTGCTGATCGCCATGACGCCCGATGACGGCCCGCTCTTCGTTCCCGATACGCACGATCCGGCCCTGCTCGCGGCGCTCGAGGCCCGCCTGGGCGAAACACTCGATCGTGTCGGATTTCCGGACCAGATGTGGCGCGTCCTCGACGTCGACGCCCTACGGGCGCTGGCGCCTGACGCCGGCGAAGGGAGCGATCGCCTGCTGCTCGAGGCACTGGTCGCCCGACCCGGTTGCGTCTTCTGGGCCTCGGATCGATTCTGAAGCCAGGCAGGGCGGACTGCTCGTGCGCCCCGGACATGCAGATCGATCGCCTCAATCGCTTGCGGGCGCGGCCTGGTCTCAGGCGATCCGGTGATCAGAGGGCGTCGACGGCTTCCTTGGCTTCGCGCAGGCCGACACCGTACTCGGCGCGATAGGCCTTGATGGCCTCGACCTTCCGACCGGAGTGCGCCAGCTCGATGATCTCCGGATCGACGTCTTTGGGGGCGATGGAAGCCGACCCGGCACCCATCGGCGGCGCCCAGGCGGGGCGGTCGTCCCCTGCGCGGGCGAAGAGGCTGAACGCGATGATTCCGATGACGATCAATGCGCCGAGCGTCAGGATACTCATGGGGGGTGAATCGGCGCGATGGCCTTCGACCTTGAGACCGCGGGTGTCCCCGCACCGTCCCGCGGCCACCCTATACTCGCGCGATGGCCGAGTGTCTTTCGAGTGCAGCGCGGCGCGATCATCGGGCGCCGCCTGCACATGAGTTGCGCGTCGTCGAAGCGGATCCGACCGGTCGTTCGTCCGCGCTTCGCTGGATGCCGGAAGCTCCGTGAGCCGCAGCGCATTCGGATGGCTCCTGGCGATCCTCTCGATCCTGCTCCTCGGCTATCTGACGAGCACGCATCTCGCGCAATGGCGCGCCCTGCTCGATCTCTCTGCCGGCACTGCAGTCGGGATCGGCACGCTCTACCTCTCCGCGCGCGGCTGTGGTGCGCTCGGCATGCGCAGGGGCCTCGCCCGGCTGGGCATACGCGTCGGCGTGTTCGAGGCTCTCGGTCTCGCGCTCGTCGCCAGCTACACGAACCTGTTGCTGCCGCGAACCGGTGTGGCGAGCATCGCGATCTATCTGAAGCGTCGGCATGCGCTGATGATCTCCAGCTACCTCTCGCTCTCCATCGTGCTGCTCCTGCTCTCGGCCGTCGTGTGCGGGCTCCTCGGCGTGGGGACACAGATCGGACTGGCCCGCTGGAGCGGCCAACCGATGCGCTCGGACCTCCTGATGGTCTTCCTCGCGGCCGCGGGGATCGCCTCCTGCGCGCTGATGCTCCCGCCCGCTGCGTTCGATGCGCTGCCGTCCAGCATCTCGACCCGCGTGAGGGGCGTCCACGAAGCCTGGCAGGGGATGGCGAGGCAGTGGCGCGTTCTCGGACAGATCATGCTGCTGCACGGCTCCGCGGCGTTGCTCCGCGCCCTCAGATTGCAGCTGGTTCTGTCGGCCGTGGGTGCGGATGTGCCGCTCCCGGTGGTGCTGCTCGGCTCGCTCCTGGCCGATCTCGCCACCCTGGTCAGCGTCACGCCGGCGGCGCTTGGCTTCCGCGAGGCGGCGCTCGCCTACGCGGCGTCGCTGCTGCGGGTCGAGCCCTCCGTCGCGGTGCTGGCGGCGCTGCTGGACCGGCTGGTGTGGACCGCGGTGGTGATCGTGCTCGGACAGATCGCCGTATGGCGCAGCTTCGGAGGCCTCGGCGCCCTCCGCCGGGAGGAGCGGGAGATCGAAGCCGGTACGCAATAGGGCGGCAGCGGCCTCGACCCGATCCGCGGCTGTGGCTGCGATCACAGAGCGAGTGTCGGCAGGCACCGATGGGTGGAGCGGATGCGGGAGGAATGGCTGTGATCGGGGCAGGGCAAGCGCTGACGAGAGACGGGTACGGGAGCACCGCGCGAAGCGATCGCCGCAAGCTGCTCGCCGACGCTGGGCTGGCTCGCTCGAAGGGAAGACTACGTCGGGCCATCGCGCTCCACCGCGCGCTCCTCGCCGGGGACGCCGGCGACATCGAGGCGACCCTCGGTCTGGCGGAGCTGCTCGCGGAGGTGGGTCAGAGCTTCGAAGCCTGGTGCCTCTACCGCTCGGGCTGTCGGATGCTGCTCGCAGCGCGCAGGCACGAGGAGTGTCTGCTCACCTTGAAGTTCGCCGCCCGCACGCTGCGCTACGAGTTCGAAGCCTGGCGCCTCGCCGCGGAGCTGGAGCAGAAGATGGGGCGCCGCGAGGCCGCCTTTCAGACCCTGCTCGAAGGGCGCCGGAGCTTCCAGGGGCGCTTCGACCGCGCGCAGGCCATCGAGCTGCTGCGGCTCGCCCGGCAGCTCGAGCCCTGGGATCATGCGGCGGTCATCGACCTCGCCCGTCTCTATTCACAGACCGATCAGCTGCCTCGGGCGCTCAGGCTCCTCGAGAGCCTCGCCGTTCATGGTGAGGGCAGGGCGCTGGCCGAGATCCGCTGGCTGCAGTTCCTCGTCACGCTCTCGCTGCCGCGCTTTGCCGCCTGGGCTTCGGCGGCCTGGCGGAGCCTGCGCCCCACCGCCAACGAGCACCCCGAGCCCCTGGAGGCCGACAGGGTGCTCGGCAGCTGAGGTCGGGGCGCCCTCCGGCGGGAGCCTTCCGCTCGCTGACTATCGGCGGTCCGCTCTGCGCTGGTGCTTGCGATCGATGCGATCACCCCTGCGATCGTGGCGGCGCTCGACACGCTCACCCCTCCGATCGAGCTTGCGGTCGATGCGCTCGCCCTTTCGATCGAGACGCCCGTCGACGCGATCGCCCTTGCGCTCGAGTCGCCGGGCGCGCTCTTCGTTTCCGTTGGCGCGCGCGCGGTCGGCCTTGCGATCGAATCGGCGCTCGGCGCGATCACCCTTTCGATCGAGCCTCTCTTCGATGCGGTCCCCCTTGCGGTCGAGTCGGTCCTCGCGCCGCTCGCCTCGTCGATCGAGCTTGCGATCGATGCGCTCGCCCCGGCGCTCGATCCGTTCGGAGGCGGTCGTGTCGGCTGCCTTGGCGGGGGCCTCGTCTTCGGCCAGGGCGGGCGCCGCAAAGGCCAGGGCGGCGAGCATCGTGCCGAGAGTGGTCCGAAGCTTCGGCTCGTGATTGGACGTGCGCTGATGGGTCTTCATGGCGTCTCCTCGATCTCTCGATCCGTCGCGCTCGAAAGCGGATGCCGCGAGCGTCGTTCGTGGGATCCAACATGAAGATCGGCGAAAGGTTGCGCGAAATGAACGGCCCATCAGGAGCCGGCAACTCGCGCGCTAGATCTCCTCTTCGCGCCTCCAGCCGCCGGTGACCGCGCTGACGAGGGCGGGAGAGACGACGATGTCGGCCAGGAAGGCGAGTAGGATCGACATGCCGGTCAGGAGCCCGAACCAGAAGAGGTTGTTCATCTCGGCGAAGAGGTAGGTGAAGAATCCGCTGGTGAGCACGATGGACGTGACGAGCATGGCGACGCCAGTGGTCTCGAGGGTCCTTCGAACGCTGGAACGGGTGTTTCCGGTCTCACGGTAGTAGCGATAGAAGTTGTGCATGAAGTGGATCGTGTCGTCCACGGCGAGGCCGATGGCGATGCTGCCGATCAGCAGGGTGAAGAGGTCCAGCTCCACCGAGTACCAGCCCATGAAGCCGAGCACGAGCACGATGGGGGCGAGATTGGGCACCATGCTCGCGAGGCCGCCCCGCAGCGTGCCGATCAGGATCATCATCAGCGGTGTGATGATGGCCAGCGCGAGCGCGTAGCTGGTGAACAGGCTGTGTGCGATGGCCTCGACCGACGCCGCCATGAGCGCCATGAACCCGGTGGTCTCGATCTCGACATCGGGCCCGAATGCTCGCCGAAAGGCCGCGTCGACGCTCGGAATGAAGTCGTGGTAGGTCGACGGCGGCTTGTAGGGGAGCTGCATGCTGAAGCGCGCCGTGCTGAACTGGCTGTCCACGAAGTCCTCGAGATCGTCACTGCCACTGTTCTCGAAGAGGAGCAGCTCCTGGGCGATCAACGGGCGCTCGTTCGGGATCGTGTAGGCGGAGGCGTCGTTGTCGTTCAACGCCTGATTGATCTCCTTCACGACGTCGCCGATGGAGCTCGTCTTGCGGACCGCCAGGCCTTCGTCTCCGGCGAAGGTCCGGACCTCGCGCGAGAGCGCGTCGAATGCCTGCAAACGGCCGGGATCGTGGAATCCGTTCTCCTCGCCCGTATGCACGACGACCTCGAGGGCCATCGACCCCGCGAGCCTCGCGTCGATCCACTGGGTGTCGACCCGGATCGGATCGCCTTCCGCGAACCACTCGAGCGTGTCGTGATGGAAGCGGATCTGGAGTGCCCCGAAAATCGCCGTCACGATGATCAGCGAGGTGATGACCAGGACCGGGAGCGGTCTTCGCACGGCGCCGTCGCCGATGCGGACGAGCGCGCGGCTGACGGCATCGCCGCCCTCGCTCTGCGAGCCGGCCTCCTTCCGGCGCAGGGGAAGCGCCGAGAGCAGGGCGGGCAGGAGGATCAGGCAGTAGAAGAGCCCCGCCATGACGCCCAGCGGTGCCAGCGTGCCGATGTCCTTGACGGGCGCCACCGTCGACGCGCGAAAGGAGAGGAGCCCGCCCGCCGTGGTCAAGGCGGTCATCACGACGGCGAGGCCCGAGTGGCCCAGGGCCCGCGCCACTGCGTCCGCCTTGCTCATTCCCCGATCGTAGGACTGGAAGAAGACCACCAGGATGTGCACCGCCGATCCCACGCCGACGGCCAGCAGGAACGAAGGCACGATCTGAGTGGGCGCGCCCGCTGGCGTGCCCCGCATCGCCTGCGTGCCGAACGTGGCGATGATCGAGAGGACGACGACCAGCAGCGGCAGGAAGAGCCCGGCGAGCCTGCGGAAGAGAGCGATGAGGAGGAGACCGATGGTCATCAGCCCGAGGCCCACGAAGGTGCGGATGTTGGCGATCATGTCGAACATGATCCGCACGTTGATGATTGGCGCGCCGGCGACGTGGATCTCGAAGTCTTCTGCGCGATGCCGATCCACGATCTCGAAGGCGGTGGAGACCGAGGCCGCGAGCTCCTCGCCCGTCAGCGGGATGCGCGCGACCGCGTCCCGATCGGCCTCGAAGATCTCCTCGAGCGGATCCAACGCCTCGCCGAGCTGGCTGTAGGATTCGAGTCGCAGGGCGACTGTCGTGACGCGGCGGTCCCGACTGATCAGGCGATCGAGGTAGAGATCCGTCCGCATGACGAGATCCCGCAGGTCCGCCCGATCCGCGTCTGTCTCGGGCCAGTCCTCCATCAGCTCTCCGACGACGAGCTCGCCCGCCTCTCCCCGGGTGGAGCGCGTGTTGACGAGGCTGATCACCTCGATGAGGTTCGGGACGTGCTCCTCGAGCTCCTCGTGCAGCGCGCGGAGGCGACCGAGCGAACGTTCGCTGAAGACGTCGCTCGACTCGATCGCGATGATGATCAGGTCCTCGCGTCCGAACTGCTCGCGGAAGGCGCGATAGGCGGTCAGCGTCGGATCGCCCTTCTGGAACATCGACTCCTCGGACGTATCGAACTCGAGCCTGGGGAGCTGGCTCCCGAGACCCGCGCTGAGGGCGAGCATGATCGCGATCACGGCGAAGCGGTTGGCGAAGACGAAGTGCCCCCACCGCTCGAAGCCCGCCTCGATGCAGTCGCGGACGTCTGATGCTCCCTCGCGTTCGTCTGATCTCTGCGACACGTGGATCTCCTGGGACGCGGATCTGGAGGTCAGGCTTCGTGAGAGGGCTCGGGCGACAGGCCGCGCAGGAGCAGGTCGGCGACGGACTCCGCATGAGCGGAGGTCTCCTCCGGTCCACGCTTCCGTCCGCCGAAGGCGTGGTCGAGCATCGGTCGCGAGACGAAGTAGAAGACACAGAGGCCCGCCAGCGAGCTGAAGGCGAATCGCGGGTCCACGGGGCGGAGGCGCCCGCTCTCCATCCCTTCGGAGATGAGGCTCGTGAATCGCTCGAGGTGTGGGCGCACGATCTGCTCGGCGAAGCTCGCGGTCCGCTCGTCGTCCGGGAGGACGAAGTGCTCCATCACGAGGCGGGGAACGTAGGGGTCGGCGTCCAGCGCCTCGAACATCAGGTGCACCGTCTGGCGGAAACGCTCCTCGTAGGCGGCATCGAGCTTCGGATGCGCGTCGAGCTTCCGATGCAGATCGTCGCGGATCGTGCGGATGACCTCGCCGTAGAGGCCCGTCTTCGAGCCGAAGTAGTAGTTGATGAGGGGAGCGCGCACGCCGGCCCGCTCCGCGATGGCGCGCAGCGTGGTGGCGGCCGGGCCGATCTCGCCGAAGAGCTCCCGGGCTGCGCGCAGCAGCGCCTGGCGGCCGTCGTGCTCGGCGCTCGCAGGCGGTCGCCCGGCGCGACGGCTCTCGATCGGCTGAGGAGTGACCCGGGGGCTTCGTGATCCGGCTCTCCTGGATGACATCCTATTTATTGTACGTAAAATAAAATGAGTGACCAGGAAGTCGTCTCTCCCGCTGCCGGGAATCGGATCGGACAAGGGCTACCATCGTGGGTCGATTCGTCACACGCACGCGCACGCGGCCGCAACGGCCCCTTGGAGAGCATCCGCCATGACCACCGCCCCCGAGATCACGCCCTCCCACGACGTCGACGCCATCGGACCGCTGGTCGCCGACCTCCGGCGCACCTTTGCCTCGGGCCGGACCCGTCCCTACGAGTGGCGCGCGCAGCAGCTGAAGCAGCTGATCGCGATGGTGGACGACAACGGCGATGCCTTCGCCGAGGCGCTGGCGGCGGACTTCGGAAAGCCCTGGCTCGAGGCCCGCGCTGCGGATGTGGGCCAGTCGAAGAGCGAGGCCCAGCTCGCCCTGAAGAATCTGCGTACATGGATGAAGCCCGAGCGGATCGGTCCGCCTGTGCCCCTCGTGGGGAGCGCGCGCATCCTTCGCGAGCCGCTGGGCACGGTCCTGATCATCGCGCCCTGGAACTATCCCGTCGGCCTGCTGCTGGCCCCTGCCGCCGGGGCGATCGCCGCCGGCAATACGATGGTCCTCAAGCCTTCCGAAGTGACACCCCATACCTCGGCGGTGCTCGCGCGGCTCGTTCCCGAGTACATGGACAGCGAGGCCATCGCGCTGGTGGAAGGCGGTGTCGAGGAGACGACCGCGCTCCTCGACGAGCGCTGGGACCACATCATGTACACGGGCAATGGCCGAGTAGCCGAGATCGTGATGAGCGCAGCCGCTCGCCATCTGACGCCGGTTACGCTGGAGCTCGGGGGCAAGAGCCCGTGCATCGTGGATCGGGGCGTCGACCTCGAGGTCACTGCGCGCCGCATCGCGTGGGGGAAGTTCATGAATGCCGGCCAGACCTGCATCGCGCCCGACTACGTGCTCGCGCATCGCGAGGTCGAATCGGATCTGATCGAGGCGATCCGAAAGTGTGTCGCCGAGTTCTACGGGGACGACCCGATGACCAGCCGCGACTACGCGCAGGTCGTCAACCGCCGCCACTTCGAGCGGCTCGCCGGCCTGCTCAAGGACCAGCAGGTCGCCTTCGGTGGCCAGCTCGACGCCGACCGACGCAAGATCGCCCCGACCGTCCTCCGTGAAGTGTCGCCCGAGGCCGCCGTGATGCAGGACGAGATCTTCGGTCCGATCCTGCCCGTGCTCACCTATGAAGAGGTCGGTGAGGCGATCGACTTCGTGAATCAGCGCGACAAGCCCCTCGCCCTCTACGTCTTCACCAACGACGAGCAGATGGAAGCTCGCGTCCTGGACGAGACGAGCAGCGGCGGGGTGTGCGTCAACGGCACGATCATGCACATCGCGAATCCCAAGATGCCCTTCGGCGGCGTCGGGCCGAGCGGGATGGGCGCCTATCACGGCAGGTTCACCTTCGAGACCTTCAGCCACCGCAAGTCGGTGCTGCGCCGGGGCCTCGGCTTCGACATCAAGCTGATGTACCCGCCCTATACCGATCGCATGATGTCGCTGGTACGTCGTTTCCTCTGAGTCGATCCGCTTTGGAAGGTCCACCCCATCGGGTCCCGGGTGACGACCCGAGCATCGCCGGGGCGTCCTGCCGATGATGCGTCGCTGATTCAAGTTGCCCGCGCAGTCGCGCCGATCCAGGGTGGGCTGCGCTTCGCGGAACCCGGGGCCAGGGAGTCCTGGTTCGGGGATGGATTCGCATCCGCTTCGCAGCTCGGGAGTGGTGATGGGAGCTGCGCCGGTGGACGGCCTGGGGGCCGGCCCTCGCGTGATGATGCTCGGGGCCGATGGCTCCGAGCGTCGGGCCGTGGGCAGTCGCATGGAGAGCCTCGGCTTCGAGGTCGAGTGGGAAGAAGCGCTCCACTGCGCGCTCGACCTCCACCAGGACGAGGACTACGACGCCTGGGTTATCCTTTGCGATTCCGGCGAGGGTGATCGCCTCCTCGAGGCCGTCGAGCGGCTGGTGGACCTCTCCCCGCGCACCCCCGTCGTCGTGATCGCTGCGCCCGAAGACGCGAGCTGGGCGATCCGTGCGCTCTCCCTCGGCGCGAACTACGCGATCCCGTGCGACGGCTTCGGGACACATCTCGAGCTCGTGGGCCGGATCTGCTCCGATCTGATCGAGCTGGCGCGCCTTCGAGAGTCGCGCGATACACGCTCCGGATCGCCGAAGGCCTCTCCGGTCGCCGAGGGGATCGAGCAGATCCTCTCGAGCATGGCCCACGACGTCCGCGCACCGATCGGGGTGGCCACCGGCTTCGCGCAGCGTCTCGCGAGCCGACTCGCCCGGGACGACGCCGACGCCGAGTTGCTCGACATGGTGGAGCGGATCCGAAAGAACGGGCAGCACGCGATGAGCGTGCTCGCGAGATGGCGTGCAGTGGCGAGCATCGCGTGCGGGCTGCGCGTCCCCGAGGCCCGCGCCTTCAAGCTCTTGCCCGAGATGTCGCTGATCGCAGAGATCGCATGTGATCAGACGGGCCGCGGGCTCGGCGACGTTGTCGTCTCGGTGGCCGAGAGCGCCGCGGTCGAGGTCGTGTCCGACCAGCAGCAGATTCGCGACATCTGCGTCCACCTCGTCGACAATGCCCTCCGGCACGGAGGTGGGGGCAAGGTCGAGGTCAGGATCAGCGCCGTGCGGGACCGTGAGGACTCGGCCCGTTTCGAGTTCTGCTTCGCGGATTCGGGGCCCGGTGTGCCGCCCGAGCATCATGAGGCCGTGTTCGAGCCGGGCCATCGGCTCGTGGTCACAAGGGACGACCAGCTGCCCGGGCCCGGGCTGGGCCTCACCATCGCAAGAGCCCTCGCGCGGGGCCTCGGAGGTGACGTGAAGGTGCGATCGCGGCAGAGCGGGCAGGGCGCGCTCTTCGTCCTCGAGCTGAGGATGCAGCTCGCCAAGCCGCATCGCTGAGCTGGCGAGGGGCTCAGAGGCTCTCCAGCCCGGGTGCCTGCTCGGATTCGCGGTATCGACGACCGCAGATGCAAGCGAGCCACGCGTCCAGGCGCCGAGCGCACTCGCACACCCAGCCGACCCTTCGCGCCGGATTGCCCACCATCAACGCGTGCGCGGGCACGTCCCGCGTGACCACCGCGCCGGCGCCGATCAGCGCCGACGGCCCGATCGTGATCCCACAGACGATGACCGCACCGGCGCCCAGACTCGCGCCGCGCCCGACGCGTGTCCGGGTCAGGGTCCAGCCGTCGAGGCCGCGCTGCTCGCGCGCGGCGCGCGGATGCAGATCGTTGGTGAAGCAGACCCCGGGCCCCGCGAATACGGCATCGTCGAGGGCCACGCCGTCCCAGACGTGCACGCCGTTCTTGACCACGACGCCGTCCCCGAGACGTGCGCCCTTCTCGATGAAGGCGTGATCGCCGACGTTGCATCCGCGACCGATGGACGCGCCGGCCTGGACGTGCGCAAAGGCCCAGATACGCGTGCCGGCGCCCACCGAGTCGCTCTCACAGAGCGCGCGCTCGTGGACGAAGACGCCCTCGCCCATCGCGTCTAGATCCCGAGCCCGTCGAGCGCGGCCCGGAGGCTCGAGGCGACGTGCGCCTGCTGAGCCTCGCTGATGCCCGGGAAGAGCGGCAGCGACAGCATCTCGTCGGCGGCGCGCTCCGCGTTGGGGAAGTCGCCCGGACCGTGGCCGAGGTGTGCGAACGCCCCCTGCAGATGCAGGGGCACGGGGTAGTGGATGCCCGCCCCGATGCCCGCCGCGTTCAGCTTTCCGATCACCTCGTCGCGCCTCGGCAGCCGCACGGCATAGATGTGCCAGACGTGCTCGTTGCCGGGCATCGTCCTGGGCAGCGCGACGCGCTCGTCGTCGCCGATCAGCTCGTCGTAGCGCGCCGCGGCCGCGCGGCGCGCTGCGTTCCAGTCGTCGAGTCGCTTCAGCTTCGCACGCAGCACGACGGCCTGAAGGCTGTCCAGGCGTGAGTTGAAGCCGAGCTCCGGATGGTGGTACTTGACGTCGCTTCCGTAGTTGCGGAGCCGCCGCACGCTCTCGGCGAGCGCATCGTCGTCGGTCAGCACCGCGCCGGCATCACCGTAGGCGCCGAGGTTCTTGCCCGGATAGAAGCTCGTCCCCGCGATCAATCCGGCTGCGCCCGCGCGTCGGCCCCCGCGGCTCGCACCCTGGGCCTGCGCTGCATCCTCGACGATGGCCAGCCCCGACCTCCGAGCGATGGGCTCGAGTCGCTCGTAGTCCGCCATCTGCCCGAAGAGATCGACGGGAAAGAGGGCACGTGTCGCATCCGTCGTGCGCGCCTCCACGAGCTCGGGCACCATCAGGTGCGGCTCGGCATCCGAGTCAACCAGCGCCGGCCGTGCGCCCGTCCGCACCACGGCCAGCGCCGACGCGATGAAGGTGTTGGCCGGGAGGATCACCTCATCGCCTTCGCCGATACCGATCGCGCGAAGCGACAGCTCGAGCGCATCCGTACCGCTCGCTACGCCAATGCAATTCCGGACCCCCGAGTACGCGGCGAAGGCCTCCTCGAACTCCGCGACCGGCGGACCGAGGACGTAGGCACCGCTCGTCATCAGGGCCTCGAAGCCCGCCTTCACCTCGGCCTCGATCTCGCGGTGCTGGATATGCAGGTCTACCAGCGGGAAGCGCATGCTCGCGTCCTCGATCCACTTCGCTTCATCTTCGAATTCCGAGCCCGAGCAGGACGAGGGGCCTCAGCATCGACCACCATCCGGTGATCGGCTTCATCTTGGTCTGCCCGAGCTTCCTCGGAGGATAGATCTTCGTCACCGGCACCTCGGCGGTCCGGTAGCCGAGCCGGATGGTGCGGATGTAGAGGTAGGGCTCGAGCTCGTACTCGTCGAGCCAGCTCTGGCTCAGATTCAGGCGCTCGTCGAGCAGAACCGAGGTGCGGATGGCGCGAAAGCCGTTGGTCGACTCACTGACCCGCTTGCCGGCGATGATGGAGAAGAGGATCGGATGAATGCGCGTCGCGAGCCTCCGATAGAAGGGCATGGGGCCGAAATCGGCCCCGGACTTGAGGAAGCGCGATCCCTGTACGAAGTCGGCGCGATCGTCCGCGATCGGGTCGAGCAGGAGCGGG
>CAZQMY010000126.1:0-13909 GCA_964594405.1 uncultured Spirochaetaceae bacterium
CCCCGGATGCAGATCTCGCCGTGCTCGTCGTCGGGCAGCTGCTTGCCCTGATCGGCCGTGATGCACATCTCGACGCCCCAGACCTGGTAGCCGATGGAGCCGGCCTTGCGCGGCTTGTCCACCCTGTTGAAGCTCGAGACGGGCGAGGTCTCGGAGAGCCCGAAGCCTTCGAGGATCTTGACGGGAAAGCGCGCCTCGAAGTCGTTCATGACCTCGACCGGCATCGGCGCGCCGCCGGTCAGGCAGAACTGGAGGCACGAGACGTCGTAGTCGCGCTCCCCCTGGTGATGCAGGAGAGCGAAGTACATGGTGGGCACACCGGCGAAGAGCGTGATCCGATCCCGCTCGATCAGCTCGAAGGCCGCGCCGGGCTCGAAGCGCGGCAGGAGCGAGAACGTGCCCCCCTTCGCGATCGTGGCGTTCTGGATGCACGTCTGTCCGAACGAATGGAAGAGCGGGAGGGTCGCCAGTGCACGAAGCTCGGAGTCGTCCATGGGGACGAGGCTCGGAACGACCACTGCGCAGTTCACGAAGAGGTTCGAGTGCGTGAGCTCGGCGCCCTTGGGATGGCCGGTGGTGCCCGAGGTGTAGAGGATGACCGCCGTCTGATCCGCCGGCGTCTGCTCGAGCCCGTCCAGAGGCGGGGCCGCAGCGAGCTCGGCGAGGGTGCCTGGCCCCTCGCCGCCTGCGCTGACCACCGGGACGCCCGCCGCCTCGGCGCCCGCGTTGCCGGGCTCACCGAAGAGCGGATGCACGAAGAGCAGCCTCGCCTTCGAGTCCTCGATGAAGTACCGCACCTCGGGCGCGGCAGCGAGGACGTTGATCGGCACTACGGCGGCTCCTGCATAGAGGATGCCGAAGTAGGCGATCGTGAACTCGGGCACGTTGGGAATGAGCAGGGCGACGGTGTCGCCCGGCTGGATACCGCGCTGTCGGAGACTCGCCGCGACGCCTCCGGCCGCCCGATGCAGCTCCGCATAGGTCATCGCCGCATCGCCGAGCCGCAGCGCAGTGCGGTCGGGATGCGCCTGCGCGCTGGCCTGGAGGATGGTGCCGAGATTCAGACTCATGAGAGGGACTCCTGCGGACGAGGCGCTGGGCGCCCATCCAGATTGCGGGCGAATCGGAAGCGGACCGGGAAGCGCAGCGGAGGCGGCCCGGCCGCTGCAGAGCGAGCCCTGGCTGCGACTCTAGCAGCCTGCTGGAGAACGCTCTCCGGTCGCCATCCACGCGTACTCTGCACGGCGCGCCGGTCGATGGGATCGACGGGCAGTGCGACCAGGCGGTCCGCATCATCCTGGTCCCTCGGACCCGGTCGGGTCAGCGTCCGTCCGATCTGTCGGCGCGGTAGCGCTATAGTCCGCCGCTCGCAAAGGTCGGGAGGATGGGTGGGCGATCGAGAAGAATCGACGGCGACGGCGCAGGAGCGTCGGGCCAGCCTGCTCCTCGGATTCGGCGCCTTCGTCGGCCTGCTCGCCGCAGCAGTCTCGGTCCTCTCGTCGGGCGACACGCGCATTCCGCAGCTCGGGAGCGATACGGTGGCCCTCGTCAACGGGGAGCCGATCCGGCGGGCCGACTACGAGCGCCTCGTCGCCGGCCTCGCGCGCGACTCGCGGAACCCGATCGACGACGAGGCCAGGAAGCATGTCCTCGACCGGATGATCGAGGAGGAGCTCCTGGTCCAGCGCGCCCTCGACCTCGGGCTCGCGAAGGTCGATCGGCGGGTGCGTTCGAACCTCACGTCGAGCCTGATCCAATCCGTCGTGACCGGCGCCGAGGGGCGTGAGCCCGAGCCCGAGGAGCTCGAGGCCTTCTACGCGGACAATCGCGACTTCTTCACCCAGCCGGGCCGCCTGAAGGTGCGCCAGGTCTTCTTCCGGCTCGGCAAGGGCGACGAGGCGGAGGCGATCGAACGCGCGGAGGAGGCGCGCGCCGCCTTGCTGAGCGGCACGCCCTTCGACGAGGTTCGTGCGGCCCACGGCGACGAGGTCGTCTCGCCCATCCCGTTTGCGATGCTGCCGCCGACGAAGCTCCGGGAGTACATCGGCCCCGGCGCGCTCTCGGTGGGCGAAACGCTCGCCGAGGGCGAGGTGAGCGCGCCCACCCGATCCGGTGTGGGCGTGCACCTGCTGCAGCTGGTCGAACGTCAGCCTGCGATCACGCCGCCCTTCGACACCATCGAGCCCCAAGTGCGAGTCGAATTCATCCGCCGCGCGGGGGATCAAGCGCTGCGAGACTATCTGGACGCTCTGCGCGATGACAGCGAGGTGATCATTCGCGATTGAGGAGCAGGCAGCCGCCGAGCGGTCCGCCACCCGCGGCGGCCACGGCCACCCGGGGCTCACCAGCGACCTGCCGATCGCCGCCTTCCCCCCAGAGCTGCGTGGCCGCCTCGTGGAGGAAGCCGAAGCCGTGGGTGCGCCCGGCGGAGAGCTGGCCGCCGTGGGTGTTGAGGGGGAGCGGCCCGTCCAGGGCGATGGCCTTGCCCCCCTCGATGAAGGGTCCGGAAGCGCCCTTCTCGCAGAACCCCAGCGCTTCGAGCCAGCACATCGTGATGAAGCTGAAGCCGTCGTAGAGCTCCGCCACGTCCACGTCCTGGGGTGAGAGATCAGTCCGCTCCCAGAGCATGCCCGACGCGTCGCGGAGAGCCATCGTGGTCAGGTCGTCGAACTGGTCCCAGGAGGGCCTCCCGTGCAGGGCAGAGCCGACGGACTCGACCATCAAGGGCGTCTTGCGGCAGTCTGCTGCCGCTTCGGGGGCCGAGATCACCATGGCGGTGCAGGCGTCCACGGGCACATCGCAATCGTAGAGGCAGAAGGGATCGCTGATCATGCGAGCGGCGAGGTAGTCCTCGAGAGTCATCGGGTCACGATAGACCGCCTTCGGGTTGCGGCCGGCGTTCTTGCGCCCGTTCAGCGCGATCTGTGCCATCTGTTCGCGCGTCGTGCCGAACTCGTGGAAGTGCCGCCGCGCCATCATCGCGATCCAGACTGCGGCGGAGGCCGCGCCGTAGGGCAGGTTCCACTGCATGAAGCCGCTGGCGCGGAAGCGGCCGCCGCCACCCGCGCCGATCCCCGCGCGTCGCCCCCCGCCCTGCGCGGTGGACTCCCAGACGGTGCGGAAGCAGAGGACGTGCCTGCAGAGGCCCGCCGAGACGGCGAGCACCGCGTTGATGACGGCGCCGAGCTGCCCCGGGAGCTCGGGCCCGCCGGTGAACCAGTTCAGGTTCAGGCGCAGCATCTCCTGCACCTCGGTGATGCCGGCCCCCGTGAACCCCGGCGCCCCGGGAACGCCGTTGCCGGGATACGTGGAGAGCCCATCGATCTGCGAGCGGTCGAGGCCGGCATCGTCGATGGCCGCGAGGCAGGCGTCTGCGGTGAGGCCCAGCGGGTCCGTGTTGAGCCTGCGACCGACCTTCGATTGACCGACTCCGGTCACGGCAGCGGTTCGGGCGAGCTTTCGCGATGCGTCTGTGGCGTGCATTTCGATTCCTGTCCGCGGTGGGCGGTCTCAGCCGGCGCTCGGGCGATCGGGGTCGGGCTCGAAGAGCGGGATGAAGATGCCGTCCTCCCGCTCGTCGAAGAGCACGCGAACCGGCATGCCGATCTCCACCGCGGTCGGCTCGCAGCCGACGATGTTGGTGGTCAGGCGCAGCCCCGACTGCTCTTCGATCTCGACGATGGCCACCACGTAGGGAGGGTCGAAGCCCGGGATCCAGGGTTGATGGTTGATCGAAAAGGTGTGCACGACGGCCCGACCCGAGACCGCCACCACCTGCGACTCGCGACACAGGCAGTCGGGGCAGACGGGTGAGGGCGGATGGATCAAGGTCCCGCAGTCGCTGCACTGCTGGAAGCGCAGCTCGCCTTCGGCGCCTCCCTTCCAGAAGTGCTCGTTGTCCGGCGTCACCGCCGGAAGCAGTCGAAAGGGCTTCTCGCTCAAGGGCTTCTCCTCGTGGCGAAGTGTCCACTCTCAGGGGCAAGGGCACTCGCGCGTCGCCGACGCCGAACGGATCGTCGGCAGCCTGCGCGAATTCGAAGCGGATGAGGGCCAGGCCCTCGATGGTCGCGCCGGCACCTTCCGCGCCGAGGGCGGGCTGGGCGAATCGTGCCCGGCAGGGGCTCCCGAGCCGATTTGACGATCCGTCAGATCATTCCAACCCATGGTCCCGGCTCCCCGCAGGCCAATGGCCCTCAAACCAGACCGGTGGCCGAGTCGATCTCGACCGCCACCGGGATCGAGTCGCGGTAGCCGCCGAAGGGCCGAGAGAGCCTCGCCAGCAGATAGCGGCGCACGAAGCGTTCCCTGATGGCCCGGCCCTCGCCGCGATCCTCGATCACCCGCGCCCTCCCCCGCAAGGTGGCGGGCCCGATACGCAGGGTCACTGCGGGCTCGGCCTGGACGTTCCTGCACCATTGGGGGTTCGTCCTGCTCCCGGTCAGATAGACCCGCCCGTCACCGAGCGCGAACCAGATGGTGACGCTCCGCGGTTCGCCGCTCTTGCGTCCCCGAGCGGTGAGCCGGCAGTTCCAGTAGCGCTCCAACGTGGAGAGATCCATCGTCGACATGGGCGCAGCCTAGCAGGCCGCCGCAGAACGGTGGCCAGATCCTGTAGCCTCTAGCCGCCCGCCAAAGAACCGATGTCGAGCCAGGTGCCGTCCGCCTGGCCCAGATCAAGGCGCGAATCCGCAGGCGTAGTCGATCTACGGCAGGCTTTCGCAACACGGAGCTGGGCCAGAGGTCCGGTTCAAGGCGACGGCAGGGGTTGCTCAACAGGCCGCTCGACCACACCCGTCCCATGTCAGTCTCGAATTCGATCCGATACTTCTTCGCGCCGCCGATCGGGGGCGATCGCCCAGAGAGCATCGCTCAGCTCAACTGGCTGGTGCGCCTTCGCTGGCTCGCCCTCTCTGCGACGCTGATCGCCATCCTGCCCGCCCTCGAGTTCCGTGTGCTCGAGCCGCGCCACCTCCCCTGGTTCCTGGGCATCGTGCTCTCGCTGGCGACGGTGAACGCGGTCACCTGGGTGTGGATGCGCGGCAAGCGGCGCACGACACAGCCGCAGATCATGGTGCAGCTCTGCGCGGACATCACTGCGCTCTCCATCCTGCTCGGCATGACGGGCGGAGCATGGAATCCGCTCATCCAGATCCTGATGGTCCACTCGGTGCTCGGAGCCATGCTCCTGGAGGGTCGCTACTCGCTCAGCTTCTTCGGGGTGATCGTGCTCTGCCTGGGACTCATCCAGGCGAACAGCTACATCCCACCCGGCCTCTCGGGCGCGCTCGTTCCCCCGATCATCCTCTTCCCGGCGCAGTTCGTGATCGCGTTGGTCTTCTGGATCCTCACGACCTGGCTCTCGCGAACGCTGCGGAGCCTGCACCAGCAGCTCTCCGAGTCGCAGGAGCGCAAGACGCGCATCGACCGGCTGCGAGCCGTCGGAGCGCTGGCCGCCGGCCTCAGTCACGAGTTCGCGACACCGCTGAACACCGCGCAACTTCGCCTCTCACGCCTGGAGCGCGCCCACGGCCTCGAGGAGGATGGCGACCTGATCACCGCGCGCGAAGAGCTCGACCGCTGCGGACAGGTGCTCCGGCACATGGCGGGATCGCAGCTCCGTCCGGAGCGGCTGGACCTCGAGACGGTGGATGTGGATCTGCTCGCCAGGCAGGTGGTCACCAGCATTTCCAGAGTACACGATGATGTGACGGTACGCTTCCACGTGGATGGACGCGGACCGAGGCGGGCGGTCCTGCCCTCGGTGGCCTTCAGCCAGGCCTTGATCAACCTCATCGACAATGCCGTCGAGTCGGCGGGGCCCGAGCTCCCCGTGGACGTGACCGTGCGCGGCACGGGAACGCGCGTCGAGCTGCTGGTCGAGGATCAGGGCCAGGGCTGGCCCTCCATGGTCCGCTCGCATCTGGGAGAGCCCTTCGTCACGACCAAGCGCGATGGCGTGGGGCTCGGACTCTACTTCGTGCACAGCCTCTCTGAGGCGATGGGCGCCGAGCTCCATCTCGACGACCGCGAGGGCGGAGGCGCCATCGCCCGCATATCATTGCCCGCGAAGCTCCCGGGCGAGCCCGGACTCCAGGAGGTCGAAGCTTGAGCGAGGGAGAGAAGACGCTGCTGATCGTGGAGGACGACCAGCGATTCGCCGACACACTGGCCGCGGAGTTCACCGATCGCGGCTATCGCGTGGCTCACGTGGACTCGCTCGAGGCGCTGACCGCCATGGAGAGGGTCGATTGCAGCTTCGCCGTGGTGGATCTGCGCCTCCGCCAGGACAGCGGCCTCGATGCCATCATCTACCTGAAGGAGCGCTCCCCCGATACGACGATCGTGGTCCTGACGGGCTACGGAAGCATTGCTACGGCCGTGCGGGCAACCAAGCTCGGCGCCACCGCCTACCTCACGAAGCCGGTCGACATGGATGCCCTCGAGCGGGCACTGACGGAGCAGGACTCGGAAGACGAGGTAGTGCCGATCCCGGACAACTTCCAGAGCCTCTATCGCCACGAGCGCGAGTACATCGAGTACGTGCTCGCGGAATGCGATGGCAACATCAGCCAGGCCGCGCGCCGATTGGGTCTCCATCGGCAGAGCCTGCAGCGCAAGCTGCGCAAGTACACACCGAACTAGAGCGTGGACGGCCGAGGGGGTCGACGGCTCCATACCGGCATTCCCGGAAGTGCCGGGAGTGCCGGGAGTGCCGGGAGTGCTGGATGAATGGGAGTGCCGGATGAATGGGAGTGCCGAATGAACAGGAGTGCTGGATGAATCGTTTCGAAGACAAGGTCGTACTGGCGACGGGGGCGGCGGCCGGCATCGGTGAGGCGAGCGCGCTGCGCATGGGCCGGGAGGGCGCGCGCGTGGCCTGCGCGGACCTGCAGACCGAGGCCGCCGAGCAGACCGCCGAGCAGATTCGCGAGTCGGGCGGAGAGGCCATCTCCATCGCCTGCGACGTATCCGACCCTCTGCAGGTGAAGAGCACCGTCGAAAAGACCCTCGGCGCCTTCGGCAAGCTCGACAGCCTCTGCAACATCGCCGGCATCCTGCACTTCGACAACACGCACGACCTCTCGCTCGAGAAGTGGCACCAGGTCCTCCAGGTCAACCTCACCGGCACCTTCATGATGTGCCAGGCGGCGCTGCCGCACCTGCTCGCCGACGGCGGAGGGAACATCGTGAACATGGCCTCCACCGCCGGGATGGCGGGGCATCCCTGGACGGCGGCGTACTCGGCATCGAAGGGGGGGATCCTCGCGCTCAGCTATACGCTGGCCGTCGAGTACGGAAAGCAGGGCCTCCGCTGCAATGCCGTCTGCCCAGGCGGAGTGCAGACCGCGATGCACTCGGTCTTCAAGCTGCCCGAGGGCGCGGACATCAAGCTGCTGGACCGCATCATCCCCCTCTCCGGCTTCAGCGGGCCGGAGAAGGCGGCTTCACTCGTTGCCTTCCTCGCCTCGGACGAAGCGTCGCACATCAACGGAGAACGGATCCGGGTCGACGGCGGAACGCTGGCTTGACCGGCAAGTCGCCGTCGCGCTTGGCATCGTCCAGCCCATCGCGACGAACGACGAGAGGGGCCTGCCCCGGCAAGAGCGCATCCTGCCGCAATACCCGGCCGAGGCCGGCCATCAGTCCCTGATGGTGGGCCAGTGGCACCTCGGCCACGCGACCGTCGACATGTTTCCCCATCGGCGAGGCTTCGAGCACTTCCATGGGAACGTGACCGGCGGCATCGGCTACTGGAATCACAACCACGGCGGAGGACACGACTGGCAGCGCAACGCTGAGGGAGAGACCCTGCGCGAGGAAGGCTACTCGACCACGCTGCTCACCGATGAAGCGATTCGCGTGATCGAGGGGCGGGATCGCGACCGACCGACCTTCCTCTACCTCGCCTACAACGCGCCTCGTCTGCCGAACGAGGCGCCCGCGCAGGCGATCGCCGCATGCGCCGACATCCAGGATCCCGACCGTCGGATCCACGCCGCGATGGTGAGCGAGATGGATCGCGGGATCGGCCGAGTCCTCGACGCCCTCGAGCGCGAGCGCATGCTCGACGACACCCTGATCTGGTTCATGAGCGACAACGGTGGAGTTCACGAGAGCGCGTTCCCGCCCCTCGTGGTCGGCTTCGTGCGTCAGCTCGTCGCCCTCTTCGGAGAGCCGCTGCCCATCGAGACCCTCGAGTTCGCGCGCGCGAACATCTTCGCCGGCGCTTCGGACAACACGCCGCTGGCGGGAGGCCGCCGAGCATCCGGCGGTGGTGGAGGATCTGCTCGCTCGAATGGAGGCTTGGCCAACCGTTGCGCCGATCCATGGATCCACGCTCGCGGTCGTCCTCGACCCCGACCGATTCGGAGGCCCGGAGGACCGCCGTCCCTGGGCGGACGTGGCCGCGGAGGAGAGTGAGCGCTGAGGCGACACGCTCAGATCTCGTAGATCAGCATCCCCTTGCGATCCCGGTGTCGCTCGGCCCCGCCGGCATGTCGGATGTGCTCGAGATGCGCGTAGGTCTCGCTCTCCGCCATCGCACCCCAGCTGCGCGGTCGGAAGAGCTTCTGCGTGAAGGCCTCGACGCTCGCGGGGCCGATCTCGCGAGCGATGGCCCGGACCTTGTCGAGCCGCTCGTAGTGGTGCTCCTTGATCGCCTCGCACCGCGCGGCGAGGTCGCCGAAGGGATGGCCGTGCGCCGGTAGGACGTTCTCGACGTCCGGCGTGGCCGCCGCGCGATCGAGCGAATCGAAGAAGTCATCGAGCGGATCGCCGGCGGAGATGCCCGAGATGTGAGGCGTGATGGAAGGCAGCACGTGATCGCCCGCCAGGAAGAGCCGCTCCTCGGGATCGTGCAGGCAGATGTGGTCCTGGGTGTGGCCGGGCGTGTGCATCACGAAGAACTCGCGCCCGCACAGCCGCAGCACGTCACCCGCTCCCACCGGCCGACTCACCTCCGGAAAGCCGAGCCCTCTTCCGATCATGCGCATCAGCCGAAAGCGCATGCGCATGGTGAGGGGCGGGCGCGGATACGCGCCGCCCCAGGGCGTCTTGCCCCGGCGGCCGTAGGCCGGCTGAGGTGGAACGAAGGGCTCGCGCGCCGGGTTGATGTGCGCATCGGTGCGTCCCGGATCGGACCCGCTCTCGTGCGGCGCTACGTCTCCATGATCGTGATCATGAGCGTGCGAGTGGGCGTGCAGATCCTCCACCGAGACTTCGAGCTCCTCATCGGGAGAGGGCGAGCCGAGCTGGAAGCCGACGTGCGCCACGAGCGTCGCACCGGTCTCTCGCACCAGCCGGATCGCGCCGCCGAAGTGATCGGGATGCGAGTGGGTGACGATCACCGTGTGGACATGGCGCACTTCGAAGTCCGCCTGGGCGAGGCGCGACTTCAGGGTCGCATAGGAGCCGGGCGTGGGCAGGCCGGGATCCACCAGAGCGATTCCATCGCCATCCACCAGACCGTAGCAGTTGACGTGGCCGAGCCCGGGGATCCGGATCGGCAGCTCCATGCGCAGCACGCCGGGCGCGACCTCGGTCACCTCCTCGCGCGCATCCTCCTGCTCCTGCCTGCGCGGCTTGCGCGCGCCGCCTCGATCCTGCGCCTGCTTCGTCTCGCCCATCGGGTCAATTTAGACGATCGCCCATCCTTCGGCAGGTCTGCACTCGCTTCCAAAGGAAGCCACCTCGCGCCAAGGAAGCTCCGGCCCTAGAAGGGGCTGAAGCCGGCGATCGACTCGAGACCGTCGCGGTCGAGCACGATCACCCGCGCCCGCTTGAGCGCAACCGTCCCCTCATCTTCCCAGGCGCGCAGCTGCTTGTTCACGCTCTCGCGCGTGGTGCCGACCATGTCGGCCAGGTCCTGCTGAGCAAGACGGATGTCGATGGGCCCGCCCTCCTCGGCACTCGGGTAGCTGTCCGCAAGAGCCAGCAGCGTCTTCGCCATGCGTGAAGGAAGCGGGAGGAAGACCGCGTCTTCGGTGTGCTCCGAGAGCCTGCGCAGGCGCCGCGCCAACACGCCCGCCAGGTGGATCGCCACCTTCGGATGGCGCTGCAGGAAGGGGATCAGCTCGCGCCGATGAAGGGTGAGTAGCTCGCACTTCTCGAGTGCAACCACCGTGGCCGAACGAGCGTCTTCGTCCATCAGAGACACTTCGCCGATCACCTCGCCCGGCCCCATCACACCGAAGACCAGCTCCTTGCCATCCTTGCCGGTCGCGAGCACCTTGAGGCGCCCCGAGAGCACACCGTAGAGCTGCTTGCCCGGATCGCCCTTGCGAAAGAGCACCTCCTTGGCATCGATCCTCCGCGTCGCCGTGACCTGCAGGAGCAGATCGAGCTCACGATCCTCGAGGGAGTCGAATATGGAGACGCTGGCCAGCAGCTGCTTCCGGTCCATTGCCGAAGTCTAGCAGTGGCGGTCGGCATCCTCGCAGCGCTCGCCGAAGCGCGCCCGAGCCTCCGCGAGCGTCTCGAGGCTCCCGATGTCGAACCACTCGCCCGGCAGCGGCGCAGAGGCCAGAGCCTCCCGCGCACTCAGCCATTCGATGAAGTACCCGGGCGCATCGGGGTTGTTGCCCTCGCGCAGATACTCCCGAACGCGATCCGCGACCTCGGGCCGGAAGAAGTAGAGGGCGAGCGCAGACAGACCGCTCGTGGCGTCCGGCGGCTTCTCCCGGAACCGCAGGACGCCACCCTCGTCGTCTACCTCGACCTCGTTGTAGCGCGTCGGTCCGCCATCGTGATCGACGCCGCGGAGGATCAGCATGGAGCGCCCTACCGCTTCGAAACGCTGCTGCAGGGCCGAGAGGTCGAAGCGCAGGAGGTTGTCGCCAGCGACGACGAGCCAGGGCTCGCCGGCGACGGGATGTCGTTCGAGCGCGAAGGCGATGTCACCGATGGCCCCCAGCTTGTCGTCTTCGTTGGTGGAGCCGTCGTCGAGCAGGTGGATCGGGACGTCGAACTCCACGCCCTCGAGCCAGCGCATGAAGTGGGCGTTGAAGCGGTGGTTGCCGATGACGATGACTTCGCAGAGGCGCTCGAGTCCCCGCAGCCGGTCGAGGATGTGATCGAGGATGGGCCGGCCCCCCACCTCGAGCAGCGGCTTCGGCCGATCGCGCGTGAGCGGATACATCCGCGTGGCGTAGCCCGCCGCCAGGACGAAGACCTTCACGGCGACGACTCGCCCTCCGGATGCCAACACGGCGCCGGATGCGGGCGCATGAATCGATAGCCCGCGTCCTCGATGGCGGACGCCAGGGCATCGATCTCATCGGGATCCGCCGGGATGCCGACCAGCGCTCCCCCCGACCCGGTCAGCTTCGCCGAAGCGCCGTGGCGGCGCGCAAGGGCTGCGATCTCGCGATCGCGGTCGGACACCGCGAAGATGCGGACGCGAAGGTCGAAGTTCTCGTCCATCAGGGCGCGCAGCCGGTCGTGCTGACCCTGCTCCAGGCACGTCACGCCCTCGTCGACGATCTCGCGATAGCGATCGATCGCGGCGAGCACCTGCGGATCCCCCGCCTCGAAGCGCGCGCGCAGCGTCGAGTGGACGCGCGCGGAGGATCGGCCGCCCGACGGATCCCACGCGAGGTAGAGAGGCGGAACGAGGTGGTGCTGCAGTCTTCGATACGAGGCCTCGGTCCGCGGCTCGCGCAGATCCATGGCCATGACGCCGCCGTGCGCCTGGATCACCCGATCCATCGGACCCGCTGCGATGCCGAGCTCGCTGACCTCCGCCTCCAGGGCCAGCTCCGCGAGCTCGGCAGGGGCGATCTTCCGCTCGAACCAGGAGCAGAGCGCTCGGAGCGCTGCCACGACGACGGCGGACGAGCCCGACAGGCCCACCTGGCGAGGCACGCTCGTCCGGTAGCCGATGGTGAAGCGTCCGCGCGGATCGCCTTCGAGTCGCAGCCCTTCCAGCGCGAAGTGCCGCACGAAGACGAGGAGCGCCGAGCGCAGGAGCCGAAGCCCGTCGTCGCAGCCCGAAGTCGCGAAGGCCGCGGTCGCCGCATGGAGGTCTTCGAAGGCGATCAGGTCGGAGTGTCCTGGAAGGATCTTCAGGCGATGGTGCTCACGCAGCTCGACCCGGGCGTCGAAGTCCTCGATCGCCAGCGCGATGGCCTTGCCCCCGTAGCCATCGGAGGGATTGCCGAGCAGCCCGATCCGTGCGGGCGCGGTGGCGCATTCGATTCGCATCGCTCCAACATACCAAAAGGCGCGCGGGCGCCGGCGAAATGGCACTATCGAGAGCGAGGTCTCCGGCGGGGGAAGCCGAGGGGAGGATCGACGTGACGGGGATGCTGGACGGAAGAGCCGCGATGATCACGGGTGCGGCAAGTGGCATCGGGCGCGCCAGCTCCTTCCTCTTCTCGCGGGAGGGCGCGGCCGTCCTGCTGGGCGACGTCGACCCGACCGGGGCTTCAGCCGTCGCCGAAGAGATCGTCGCGGCGGGCGGCCGGGCCCACGCGATCGAGCTGGACGTGAGCGACGAGGCGTCCGTGCAGCACGCGGTCGACGCGTGTCGGAGCCGCTTCGGCCGCATCGACTGCGCGCTCAACAACGCCGGCACCACCGGGCCCATGGCCCCGCTGCACACCATGGAGAGCACGGCCTGGCGGCGTACGGTCGACGTGAACCTCTCCGGGACCTTCTTCTGCATGAAGCACCAGATCTCGGCGATGCTCGCGCAGGGCGGAGGCTCGATCGTCAACATGGCCTCGGGCGCCGCCATGGTGCCCGCACCCATGATGGCCGCCTACTCGGCCACCAAGCACGGCATCCTCGGACTGACGCGCTCGGCCGCTCAGGAGAATGCGCGGACGGGCATTCGGATCAACGCCATCTGTCCCGGTAGCACCGACACGCCGATGCTGCGCCGATCGATGGAGGTCAGCCCCGCGGTCGAACGGATGATCCGCAGCTCGGTCCCGATGGGCCGCCTCGGCGAGCCCGAGGAGATCGCCGAGGCGGCGCTCTGGCTCTGCAGCGATCGCGCTTCGTTCGTGACAGGCCACTCGTTGATCGCCGATGGCGGCGCGCTCATGCGCTGAACGCTCAGCCCGCCTCGGGCGTCCGCTCCGCCCCGTCGGCCTCCGTCTCCTCCTCCATCGCCCACCAGCCCTGCGCCTCCAGCGCGCGAAAGGCATCCTCGCGCTCTGGGGTATGCACCGCGACGATGGCCTCGTCCCCTTCCTGGAGCTTGAGGGAGAGCGACATCGGAAGGACCGTGCTCCCGCGAGCGATGGCGAGGATCACGAAGCGCTCCCCGCCGCTCGAGCGCGCGCCAGCGTCCTCATCCGGCGCTCGATAGCGACAGCGCGCGGTCTCGAGGTCACCGCGCCGGGCTCGGACGTCCCATCTCTCCAGATCGTGGTGGGCGTCGAAGATGATGTCGACCTCGCCCCTTCCCATCATCTCGGCCACCAGGCCCTTGCGATCCTGGTCGACGGCGGCGAGCCCCCGCGGCACGCCGAAGTCCTGGCGGGCCCGCGAGATGAAGACGCCGTTCAGGGTCTTGTTGCCCGTGAGGGCCACCACGGTCTTCACGGTCTCGAAGCGCGCCCGCTGCATGGTGCGCTCCTGGATCGCGTTGCCGAAGATCACCTGGAAGCCCGCCTCCTCCACCGCGCGGCAGTGCTGAGGATTGGAATCGAGGAAGATCACCGGTGCGCCCCCGCTGCGGAGCGCCCGGGCGAGCTCGACGCCCAGCGCGTTCGCGCCGAGTATGGCGACGCCTTCGCGCCCGGGCAGGCGGACGTCGAGCAGGCGCGCGACCGGGCCCGCCGTCAGCCCGACGAGCACGACCGTGACCGCGATGGTGAGGAAGACCAGCGCGCGCACCTCCAGCCCCCCCACGATCCCCGCGATCTCCCGCGAGGAAGCGACCACCGAAGCCAAGGCGGCG
>CAZQMY010000127.1:0-13889 GCA_964594405.1 uncultured Spirochaetaceae bacterium
CCCTCGGTGAAGAAGACCAGCGGCAGCTGCCGCTGCTCGGCGATCTCGAAGAGGCGATCCTTCTTGCGATGGTTCTGCGCGCCCTGGGTGCCCGCCAGGACCGTGTAGTCGTAGGAGACCACCACGCACTGCGTGGGCGAGCCCGCGATCGTCTGCTCGGCCGCGAAGAGGTCGCCGTTGATGCTCCCGATTCCGCCCACCATGCCGTCGGCCGGCGTGTTCTCGATCAGGTCCTGGAGCTCCCGGCGGCGGCGCTGGGCAGCGATCACCAGCGGCCCGTACTCGCTGAAGCTCCCCTCGTCGCAGAGATCCGCGATGTTCTCGCGCGCCGTCCGATGTCCCGTCTTGCGGCGCCGGGCCACCGCCTCCGGCCGGGCGGCGTCCAGTCCGATCTCGTGACGCGTCCGCACCTCCGCGAGGTCGGCCCGGATGTGGTCGAGGTCGACCCGCTCGTCGACCTCCTCGAGCGCGCCGTCGACCACGGCCTCCTCGAGCTCGATCAGGGCTGCACCCTCGAAGACGGCCTCGCCCGGCGACACGAGCAGACGCAGGACGCGGCCGCCGTCCGCGGCGCGAACCACGTGCTCCATCTTCATCGCCTCCATCACGAGCACCTGCTGACCCGGACGGATCAGCTCGCCCTCGGCGACGTCGACGCTGACGATGGTGCCCTGCATCGGCGCAGCGATCGCCATGGCGTCGGCGGCGAGCGGGGGCGGGGCCAGCACGGATCGAGAGGCCTCGGCGCGTCCGTGGTCCAGCACGGCGAGCGGATCGCGACCGTCGATGCTCGCACCGGCCCGCTGCGCGGAGGACGAAGCCGATCCAGCGCCCCCGAAGTGCAGGGCGGGATGAGAGGCGTCCGCGACCAGTGACGCTGCGTGCTCATCCACGAAACGTGTATGCACCCGATTGGCACGCACGTCGTCCCGCGCCAGCAGGCTCTGCAGGACCGGCACGTTCGAGGGCGCGCCCTCGATGCGGAGCTCGCAGAGCGCTCGGTAGGCCTTCTGCGCCGCCGAGGCGTAGTCCGCGGAGACGCTCGAGACGATGAGCTTCGCGATCAACGAGTCGTATCTCGGATTGGTGCGGTAGCCCGCGTAGCCGTGCGTGTCCACACGAACACCGGGACCACTCGGCAGATCGAATCGATCGAGCACGCCGCCGGAGGGCCGGACCTCGCCCCGCTCGTCCATGGTCTCGAGGTTGATGCGCAGCTGGATCGCATGGCCGCGCGGCGGAGGGATCTCGTCCTGCTCGAGGCCGAGCTCCGAGAGCGTCCGCCCGGCGGCGATGGCCAGCTGGGCCTGGACCAGGTCGACGCCCGTCACCTCTTCGGTGACGGTGTGCTCGACCTGCAGTCGCGGATTCGCCTCCATGAAGGCGAAGCCCGCCCCTTCGCCGATGTGCCCCTCGTCGTCCACCAGGAACTCGAATGTCCCGAGGCTGCGGAAGCCCATCTCGCGGGCCATGCGCAGCGCCGACGCCAGCAGCTCGGACTTCACGGCGGTCGGCAACGTGGGACTCGGCGCGATCTCGACGAGCTTCTGATGACGACGCTGCAGGCTGCACTCGCGCTCGTGCAGATGGACGACGTTCCCGGCGCCATCGCCCAGGACCTGAACCTCGACGTGGCGTGCGCGCTCGAGCAGCACCTCGACGAAGACGTCCGCGACGCCGAAGGCCGACTCGGCCTCCGAGCTGCAGCGCGCGAAGGCTTCGTCGACGTCGCCCGCCGCCCGTACGACGCGCATGCCGCGTCCGCCGCCGCCCGCCAGCGCCTTGATCACCATGGCGCCCCCGGTCGGCAGTGCGGCGAAGAAGTCGCGGGCCTGCTCGATGGAGACCGCCTGCGCGCTGCCGGCGAGCAGCGGCACCTTGCAGCGCGCCGCGACATCGCGCGCGCGCACCTTGTCGCCGAAGACCTCGAGCGTCTCCGGCGAGGGGCCCACGAAGCGAACCCCTGCGCGCTCGCAGCGCCGCGCGAAGGCGGCGTTCTCGCTCAGGAAGCCGTAGCCGGGATGGATCGCCTGGGCACCCGCGCGCTGCGCGATCTCGATGATCTGGTCCGCGTCGAGATAGGCGGCGGCGCCTTGTCCCGCCAGCGGCAGCACCTCGTCGGCCCGGCGCACGTGCAGCGCGTCGGCGTCGTCTTCGGCGAAGACCGCGAGGCTGTGCATCCCCTGCTCTGCCGCGGCCCGCATCACACGGATCGCGACCTCGCCCCGATTGGCCACCAACACGCGTCGAATCTCGTCCAAGGTCTGCTCTCCCGGTTTCGGGACTAGCGTACCAGCTGAATGGCGGGCCACGCAGGAATCGATGGATACGCATCCACGGGCTGCGCGCGGCGATCAGTCGGGCAGGTGCGCCCTCGGGCCGAGCTTCGCCGGACTCTGCGCACGCACGGCGTTCTCCAGGTGCGGGAAGTCGCGATGCGAGAGGCGAGCGCCCAGCTGCTGGAAGGCCTCGTTCCGCGCGACCCGGCACTCGGGCTCGATCTCGAAGTCGAGCGTGAGGCCGGGGGAGGCGCCGGGTACGATCTGCCTCCATGCTGGCCTCCGGATCGGCCGCGGCCTCCTCCGCGCCGATCTTCCGCTCTAGTCGCGCAGCCTTATGAGCGCGATCCCGAAGGAGCGGACCGTGAGACCGGCCAGTCCGAGGTTGGCCAGGACACCGAAGAGATTGCCCGCGGCCGGGGCCCAGAGCGCAGCAGCGAGACCGAGCACCAGGAGGCCGAGCGCCGCTGGCTCGAGCCAGAGATCGGCGCGCCCGAGAACGCGGCCGAAGATGGGACGCGTCGTGAAGACCGGGTTGAGGAGCATGGCTGCGGGCAGGAAGATCCGCGCGTCGATCCCACCGGGCCAGGCCCAGAGCAGCACCAGGCCGTGCGCCAGGGTGATGGGGATGAAGTCGACGAGATCCGATCGGACCCGGGACACTGCGCTCGCCACCGTCGCCAGAGCCTGGCCCATCACGCCGAGACCGATCATCACAGCCAGCGTCGGCAGCCCGTCCAGGGGCCGGATCGAGAGGCTCTCCGGGCCGAGGAGCGCGATCACCCAGTAGAGCAGGGCGACCATCGTATTGCCCTCGATGTCGCCGACGCGGCCCATCCGGAACACGCCCGTGCGGGCCAGCTCCCACTGGACGGCGAAGAACGCCAGGGCGCCGCAGAGAAGCACGGCGACGATGAAGCCCGAATCGAGTCCGGCGGCAAGGCACGCCCCCCCGGTCACGAAGCCGGTGTTGACGGTGTCGAGCCAGTGATCGAGGAACTCGCCGAGCCGCGAGCTCCGGCCCGTCCTCCGCGCATGCGCCCCATCGAGGTTGTCGAGCGTCACATAGGAGAGGATGAGGGCTCCGGCGAGGACGAGGGCGGGCGGGCTGTGCACCATGGTCGCGGCGAGGACGAAGGAGACGCCCGCACAGAGGGTGCTGATCACCGTCATCGCATTGGGCGAGAACGCCTGCGGCAGGGCGCCCAGAATGGCGTTCCAGAGGTAGCGTTGGTAGTAGGGGCGGAGGATGGAATCCTGATGGCTCTCGTATGCGTACTTCCTGTCCGCGTCGACCACCTTCTCCTTCGTGCGCGCCTCGGCGTCCCGGCGTCCGATGGGGTGGCTCATCTCACGCACCGGGCGCCCCGCTCCGCGGGCCCAGGAAGACCTCCCGGAAGCCGAAGTAGGCGACCGCGTCCTTGACGTCGGAGATCAGGCGGCGGAACGGGGGCATCACCGTGTCGGTGAGCAGCTCCATCGCCAGGATCACGCGCGGACCGTCGTCGCGTGCCATCGGTGAGACGCGATGCCAGAGCTGGTCGCCGTCGAAGAGCACCATGGTTCCGGGCGCGACCACGATGCTTCGCGCCTGGCTTGGCCTCCCCGGCACCCTGGTGTAGAGCTCACATTCGAGCCGGCAGCTCGCGTTCTCGACCAGGCCGAAGAGGATCGTATAGCGTTTGCCCTCGTAGAAGGACGTATCGAAGTGCCAGCCGATGTGATCGCCCGGCTCGGTATAGCAGTAGAGCGCGTATGCGTGGGGATCGCGCCGAGGACAGGCGAGGAGGCGCTCGCCGGTGATGACCTCGACGAAACGGCGAAGCACGGGCGAGCCGTAGAGCACCGCGAATGCGGGCGCGTGCCGGTCGAGGACGTGGCGACTCACGCTGCCGCCCTTCTTCTGCCCGGGCACGTAGCTGCGGTGGATCCTGGACGCGAGCTCCGCGTCGTATCGCGCGATCAGCTCGTCGAGGATCGACGTGGGCAGGAGGTCCTCGAGGATGATCAGGCCGTTCTGCTCCTGGAAGCGCGCCTCGAGGGCATTCGCGTCCAGGCACGAGAACGACTCTTCGAGCGCAGCGTCCAGCGCCGCCGGCTTCATCATCCCTCCTCGTCGAGCTTGAATCCTAGCCCTGATCCGTCTCGCGGATCAGGGCTGGCAGGCTGCCGAAGAGCTCCGGCCGGGGCGCCAATTGCCGTGGAATCCGTACGGGATCGCATGGGGGAGCTGCAGGGTCGCGACGGGCTCGTCCTCGAAGTGTCGGGTATCGAGAATGATGAGGTCGCTCCTGTCCTCCCCGACACGATGCACGATGGCCATCACCCAGCCGTCGCCCTTCTCGGCAGCGGGCCCGCGCGGGACGAAGATCGGCTCGCCTACCGAATCCTCGACAGGGAGGCGATGCGCCCTGCGCTCGCCGGTGGCGAGGTCGTAGTGGAAGAGGCAATTGAACTTCTCGGGCTCGCCGTACATCTCCTGAAGGCCGAGGCTGCCGAGCGTCCAGGTGTGACGGTAGTCCTTGCCCATGAAGCGTTCGTCGATGCGGCCGAACTCCGCAGGGGCATCGTCCAGGAGCTCTTCGCGGAGCTTCTTCTGCTGCAGATCGATGGTCCAGCGATGAAGCCGGGGCGGCGTCGGCTCGCGGTTCGCAGAGTTGCCCATGCCCAGCTGCGGGAAGACGAAGAGCTCGGCGATGACGCTGCTGCCCTCGGTGCGCGCGCTGACGGTGTGGAACGAGAAGCAGGGATCCGTCTCGATCCACACCACATCGTCGGCGTCTCCGCCTCGAGGCAGCACGCCGACGTGCGTTCCCTTCTCCGGCTGCCAGACCACGGGCAATCCGTCCTCACTCGTGGTCGAGAGGTCGAAGACCGCCGGGAAGACCGGGAAGATCACGTGCCCCGACGAGACGATGAAGTCGTGCATCATGCTCGGAAAGGGTGACTCGATGGGAAACGAACGCGTGAGCCTACCCTTCGCATCGACCACGTGATGGACGAGATAGGGAGGCAGCGGGCTGTATCCGAAGCCGACCCACTCGCCCAGATCGGGATCGATCTTGGGATGCGCCGTCATGATGTCCGGCTGGCGTGAGCCATAGCGATCGCGCATGAACGCGCCGTCGAAGTCGCAGACGCCGATGGTTTCGAGGGAGAGCGGGTCGAGCTCGTAGGGGGCACCGGCCTCCCAGAGCGTGAGCAGACGACCGGCGTGCCAGACCACGTTGGTATTGGACGCATTCGGGCTCTTTCCCTCGATGCGGGGATCGTTGCCCGTCTGCGGGCCGAGCCCGGAGAAGAGCGCCTCCCCGTGCTTCCGCTCGGTGAGGAAGCGCTCGGTTCGCACCCATCGATTCAGGTAGCGCGCCCTCCCCCCCTCGAAGTGGAAGGCGTGCACCATGCCGTCGCCCTCGAACCAGTGGTAGCCGGGGCCCGGCGCGTACTGGGGATTGGAGCCGTTCTTGTAGTAGCTGCCGCAGAGCGCTTCGGGGATGCGACCCTCGACCTGGACGTCGTCGATCCGTCCCTCCATCGGCCAGGGCCGGAAGTTGCCGGTGAGGTAATCCTGCTCGGGGAAAGGCCTGCTCAACTCGTGTCCTCCGCAGCGCTACACGTTCTCGTCCACCGTCAGCACCTGCAACATGCTCGTGCTGCCCGCCTCGTGGTCCACGCCGTGCGTCACCAGGATGATGTCCCCCGGCGCCATCAATCCCAGCTGGATGCCACGGCGCATGGCCATGCGGATCATCGTCTCGTCCCCCCAGTTTCCGTGGAACTCGCCCTCGAAGAGAATGCCGCGGACGCCCCAATTCATGGAGAGTTTGCGCACGACGTCCTGCGAGGGCGTGATCGCCAGGATCGGGCAGTCCGGGCGGAACTTGGAGATGGAACGAGAGGTGAAGCCCGTCTCGGTGGGGGTGACGATGGCCGCGGCGTTCAGGTGCTCCGCCATGGTGATGGCCGCGCGACTCATGGCGTCGGTGATCTTGTAGCCTGGGTCGACGAAGGTCTGCTGCAGGTGTCCGTACTGCCCGAGCGCGCCCTCGGCGCGCAACGCCAGCGTAGACATGGTGCGCACCGCCTCGACGGGGTAGGCGCCGACGGCCGTCTCGCCCGAGAGCATGACGGCGCTGGTCCCGTCGAAGATCGCATTGGCGACGTCGGAGACCTCGGCGCGGGTGGGCAGCGGGTTGCGCTCCATGCTGTCGAGCATCTGCGTCGCCGTGATCACGGGCTTCCCCATGCTCACCGTGGTGTGGATGATCTGCTTCTGCACCAGGGGGAGATCCTGCACGGGGATCTCCACCCCGAGATCGCCCCGTGCGACCATGCAGCCGTCGGCGACGTCCAGGATCTCCGCGAGGTTGTCCACGCCCTGACGGCTCTCGATCTTCGCGATGATCGGGATGCTCGCGCCGAACTCCTTCAGGATGTTCTCGATGAGGAGCACGTCGCGGGCGTTGCGAACGAAGGAGGCCGCGATGTAGCCAACGTCGTTCTCGGCGGCGAAGCGGAGATCCTCCCGCTCCTGGGCCGTCATCTCCACCTCGGGCAGGTCCACGCCCGGGAGGTTCACGCCCTTTCGATCGCGCAGCACGCCGCCGCGCGCGATGGTACAGACGACGGCGCCGTCATCGATCGCAGTGGCGTAGAGCTCGATCACGCCGTCGTCTATGAGGATGCGGGCGCCCGGCTTGACGAGATCGGGGAAGCTCTCCAGCGAGACCGAGATCGCGTTGGCATCGCCCATGCGTCCATCGCCGTAGATGCGGATCTCGCCCCCGGTGGTGAGCACCGCCTGGCCCTCGACGACGCGACCGGTGCGGATCTCCATACCGCGCGTGTCGAGCATGATCGCGATGGGGGCGCCGAGCTCGTCGGCGGCGCGCCGGATGGTCTCGATCCGCTGCCTGTGCTCGGTGTGCGAGCCGTGGGAGAAGTTCAGGCGCGCCACGTTCATGCCCGCCGTCAGCATCGCCTTGATCGTATCGATGTCATCGGAAGCGGGCCCGATGGTCGCCACGATCTTGGTCTTTCGAAAGATCTTCGACTTCATGCCCTGCCCCGGGCCCGCCTCGATGGGGCGGGCTCGACGAAAGACGGGGCGATGCGCCGCGCGCATCGCCCCGTCTGCAGTGGGTCGGCGTGCACCGTCAGTCTAGTTGACGACGGCCCCCACCAGGTAGAGGACTACGGTCAGTCCGAGGCCGGCGTGAATCGTGCCGGACACGCTCGTCAGCGGCTTCTGCGTCGGCGCCCCGGGACCGATCAGCGCCTGGGCCTCGGCGAAGAACACCAGCACGAAGACGATCAGCCAGTAGACGAGGTCGTTCGTGCCGTTGAGGAAGCCCTGCCAATGGCTCGCGGAGCCCATGTAGAAGAGCATGGGGATCGAGAAGAGCGTGTTGACGCGGGAAGCCATGCCCGCGCGGCCGCCTCTGGCAGCGGCTTCGGGATTGGCCTCGCCCCCGGCAGCGACGTTCTCCGCGTTGGCGATGACGACCTTCTGCGCCGGCCAGATCACGAACCAGACGTTCGCCCACATCAACGTCCCCATGAGCGCGCCGGTGAGGATGCGCGTCATGTAGCCATCCCCGAGGCCTACGCCCATATGGAGTCTGCTGGTGATGATGTAGAGCCCACTGAGGAAGGTGAACATCGCCCCCCAGCGGAACCACCAGAGGGCATTCGGGACGAGGCCTCGGGTCATGGCGCTCTTCGCCTGCCCCCCGAGCTCGGTGCCGAAGAAAGGCGTCTGGACGAGGTTGAAGTACCAGAGCATGCCAATCCAGCACACGCCGGCCAGGTAGTGCATGTAGCGGAAGAGGTACTCCCAACCCGCCATGGTCGTGATGATGTCCATCGATCCCTCCTCTGAGATGGCCCCCGGGAGATGACCCCTGGATGACCCCGTGCTGTGTGCCAATACACGCCCGCCGACGCCGCGCGATGGGCTTCCCCGGCACACGACCCCGGGCTTTCCCCCGGGCACGGCGGCGCGATTATATCTACTTCGACTCGCCGGCCCCAGGGGCGGTCGCCAAAAACGCCGCGCGCTGATTCGTGGCTTTTCTCCTCCGAATGGGCGGCGACGACGTCGAACATGCGGGCTTCAGGCCCGGAGTCGCCAGCGACGAAGCGCGATCTGAAGACGCCGGGCGAGGCGCTCCAATAGCGGCATGCGTCGTGTGCGTGTCGGCTCGCCTGGTCTTCGCGTCTCGATCCACTCGCCGCGAACGCGCTGCTCGGCGCCATCGGGCAGCAGCACGCGGAAAGGCCGGTCGGGATCGTCTTCAGCGCCCGCCTCGACGACGCGAACGGGCATGTTCCTTCGATGGGCTTCGGCGATGGCACGCAGGCGGGGCGAGGCATCGAAGGCACCGCGCGTGGACTCCTGGATCGAGAGGCGCGTCCCCACCCCCTGCGCGAGCACGTCCACCACCGCGCCGAGCCGATCCGGACGATCGCCCTCCTCACCGCCGCCGCGAAGCCAGAGGCAGTGATAGGCGCGGCAGATCTCCGGTCGCTGGTCATGGATCCCGCAGCCTCCCTCGTCGAGCTGGTGGGGGCAGCGGCGGCCCGCCGGCTTCGCGAGCTCGTCCACGCGAAGCACCGTGCAGCAAAGCGAGCAGGCGCCACACGCGCGTCCCGCGGCCGCGCCGGCGTCCTTGCCGAGATCGACCGCGCCGCGCTCAGTCAATCTCCACCCAGCGACGCTCGGCAGCCGAGCGTCTCACGGCATCGAGCACCTTCTGTCCCGCCAGCCCGTCCGCGAAGGTGGCGGGGGCTGGATCGGCGGGGAGCGCGTTGCCCCGGATGCGCTCGCCCATGGCGGCGAAGAGCCGGGTATAGGGCGCGAGATCGAATCCCGCGGCGTGGAGGTGGTCGTAGGGGGTGACCATGAGCTCCGCGGGCGGGCCCTCGGGTGCCGGGTTGACGAGATCCTTCGGCACTTCGAGGGTCCGCGGGCCGTTCCGATCCGTGACCATCACCTTGTCACCGACGATCCCCAGTGAGCCGGTCGTGCCGTAGAAGTTCGTGCAGATCACCGGCTGGCCCCACGCCGCCGCCGTGCTCTGCATGACGCCGTCCACGCCACCGCGCGTACGGAAGTGGATCGTATAGCCGTCGTCCGCGCTCCATTCACGGTCGGAGACCCGGGAGACGGAGGCGGAGACGCCCTCGAACTCTCCGAGCGTGCTGCGCACCTGATCGATGATGTGCGAAGCATAGGCGCCCAGCCAGCCGCCGCCCTGGCCCGCGTCCGACCACCAATCGGGCACCTCCGCACTCGGATCGGCGAGCACGGGCACGTTCATGATGATCGTCGCCATCCGCGGCTCGCCGATCACGCCCTCACGAATGGCGCGCGCCGCCAGGGCCTGCCCCGTCGACCAGCGGAATTCGGTCCCGAGCATGTGGACGATGCCCGCCCGCTCCGCGGCCTCGAGCATCCTGGCCCCCTCCGCGGCGTCTCGTGCGAAGGGCTTCTCGCAGACGACGTGCTTGCCCGCCGCGATGGCCTGCAGCGTGATGTCGCAATGCGTATGGGGCGGTGTCGCCACGGCGACGAGGTCGATGCCAGGCTGGGCCAACGCCTCCGCGAAGTCCGTGTAGGCGCCGGCGACGCCCACCTTCGCCGCCCGCTCGGCCGTCTTCTCCGGATTGCGCCCCACCAGTCCGCGGACCTCGAAGCCAGCGCCGCGCAGCGCGCGATGGTGGGTGAGCACACCGAAGCCCGTGCCGACGATGAGCGCGCCGAGTGCCCCCTGCCCCATGATCACCTCCTCCGTGCCGCCGCGGCGAGCGGGGTCGGCGCGACGAGCGCTCGAGCGTAGCGCGCGCGCGGAGACGACTGGCTCGGCCCGGAAGCTCTCGGCGGCAACGCGACGAGCCGGCGCAGGGCGTACGCGCGGCGGGGGGGCGGTGGTCCTATGCTCTCGGCCCGAGGCGCCTTCTTCCGCAGCACGAGTCGCGCATGCCCGAAGCCCCCCAAACGAAGCCTCCGCTCTCGGCTGAGAGCGCCGAGCTGGCCGCTCGGGTCGAGGTGCAGGGATCCTGCGATCCGCGCTTCGAAGCCGTGCGCGAGGCGCTCCGCGCCAACTTCCGTGAGGCCGACGATCGCGAATGGGGCGCCAGCGTGTGCGCCTTCGTGGGCCCGCACCGGGTGGTGGATCTGTGGGCCGGGTTCACGGACGCCGAGGCGCGCTCGGCCTGGGCTGAGCACACCCTCGTCAATGCCTACTCGGTGGGCAAGGGCGTGCTCGCGATGCTGGCACTCGCCTGCGTGGAGAGCGGCGAGATCGACCTGGACTGTCGCGTGGCCGACTACTGGCCGGAGTTCGAGGCGTACGGGAAGGACGCGCTCAGCGTCCGCGACATGCTCGCCCATCGCACCGGACTACCGGGCGTGAGGCGGATCCTGCATCCACTGGCCATGTACGATTGGGCGCTGATCTGCGCCGAGCTCGCCGATCAGACGCCCTTCTGGGCGCCGGGCGAGCACCACGGCTACCACGTCAACACGCAGGGCCATCTGGTCGGCGAGGTGCTTCGGCGCGCCACTGGCCGAAGCATCGGCGCGCTCCTGCGGGAGCGGCTGTGCGGGCCGCTGGACGTGGACTTCTACTGGGGCCTCCCGAACGCTCTGCACGCGCACGTCTCGAGGGTCTTCGCGCCGGATCTGATGCTCACGGAAGAGCGCCAGTGGGCCCTCGCCTTCCCGCCTACGGGAGACGCCGAGCACGACCTCATGATCTGGCGCACCTACTTCAACCCTGCCGGCTTCTCGGGCATCGGCACGGTGAACACCTCGGCGTGGCGGCGGGCGGCGATCCCATCGACGAACGGCCACGGTCATGCGCGCGGCGTGGCGACCCTCTATCGGGCGTACCTGTCGGGCAAGGTCGCGGGGCGCACGCTCGTCGGCGAGGGGCTGCGCGCCGAGGCGTGTGCCGCCCACTCGGATGGCGACGATCGTGTGCTCGGCCGGCCCTCGCGCTTCGGACTCGGCTTCCAGCTCCCGCAGCCGGGCCGCTCCATGGGGCCGAGCGCGTCGGCCTTTGGCCACTACGGCTATGGGGGCTCCATCGGCATGGCGGACCCGGCCGCCGACATGGCCTTCGCCTTCATCACCAATCGACCCGGTCGGCGCTGGCAGCCGCCGCGCACCAATCGCCTGCTCGACGCGCTCTACGGCGCCCTCTGAGAGGCGCGTCTCAGATCCAGTCGCGCGGGGGGAGGAAGTCGGTGTAGAGCCTGGCCTCCGGCGTGCCCGGCTCGGGCCGCCAGTCGTAGCGCCAGGCCACCAGGGGCGGGAGCGACGCCAGAACGCTCTCCGTCCGCGCGGCGGCCTGGAGACCGAACTTCGTGCCCCGATCGTGGAGCAGGTTGAACTCGACGTAGCGACCGCGGCGGTAGAGCTGGAAGTCCCGCTCGCGCTCGCCGTAGGGCGCGTCCTTGCGCTTCTCGAGGATCGGCACGTAGGCGTCCAGATAGGCGAAGCTCGCCCGCTTCACGAAGTCGAAGCTCGCGTCGAAGCCGCCGCGATCGAAGTCGTCGAAGAAGAGTCCTCCCACCCCGCGCGCCTCCTCGCGATGGGGCAGATAGAAGTACGCGTCGCAGGCCTTCTTGAGGGCCGGATACACGTCCTCGCCGAGCGGCACGCAGGCCTCCCGAGCCACGCGGTGCCAATGGCACACGTCCTCCTCGAATCCGTAGTAGGGCGTGAGATCGAAGCCACCGCCGAACCACCAGACCGGCGAGTCGTCGGCCGCCCCGGCTGGCGGCTGCGCGATGAAGAAGCGGAAGTTGGCGTGGGAGGTCGGCGCATATGGGTTTCGCGGATGCACGATGAGCGAGACCGAGACCGCCTGGTATCGGCCACCCGACAGTTCGGGGCGACGCTCGGTGGCGGCGGGCGGCATCCGATTGCCGACGGTATGGGAGTAGTTCACGGCCGCGCGCTCCACATGCGGCCCATCGGAGAGCACCCGGGGACGCGACCGACCTCCGCCCTCCCGCTCGATCTCCTGGCGCACGAAGCGCGCCTCGCCGTCCACCGATTCGATCGCCTCGCAGATCCGGTCCTGCAGCGCGAGCAGGTGGTCCTGCACGGGCTCCAGGGCAGGCACCGCGGACTCGCCAGATCCGGACTCTTCCATGCCCGAAAGCCTCCCTCCTGCTGGATCGCTGAGTCTAGCAGGGCGTGGGCTCGCCCAGCCGCGGTGCGCGGAATCCATCCCAGGTCGACGCCGGAGAGCACGACTGCAATCGCATTCGATGAATCAATCCAAGCGTACGTGCGGACGAGGACGACAGTCGCCTCTACAATGACCCGCAACCCGGCCGATCACGCAATCCGGCGTCACCCCGGCGATGAACGGGGCACGAGCCCGGGTCGACGGCGGACGGATCGGTCGACCGGACATCCCCGGTGATCGACCGGGCGAACATGGTGCAACCCTTTGATGCGATCCCCCTCCCGAGCCTGCTCGTCCCACGACGCAATCGGCGCGCCGATGCCCCCAGACAGCCGTCATCGGGCGTCTCGCGGCCTCGAGCGCCCAGCCGCTGAGATCGCCGATCCACGGGGCGGACGCGTCGCAGCGGAGGGCGACCCGCGGTCCGGGGAAAAAGGCACCCTTGCCGTACCGATTTCGGTGGCGAAGGTAGTCATGGGGAAGCACGATACCCGGTCTGATCCATCTGCCAGGCTCGATCCAGCTCGCTGGCCGAAGCAGCCCATAGCTCCCCGAATCGCCCCGGCCGCGCACACCCGGAATTCAAGGCGTCGGCGTGACGATTCGCATTTGATTTCAGATCCGGATCCGTTTCCGGATCATTTGGCTTCGTCGGAGATGCGAATCTTCCGATGAGAGAGCGACGAGAGAGTAAGTGCGGTGAGCCGCAGGTCCTAACCAAAAACGAAAGAAACGTCCGGGGCCACGCTCGGGCGAGACAGGAGAGTCGGTGCGATGACGTCCAACGAAGAGTTGCGAAGGTGGGTCGAGGAAACGGCAGAGCTCTGCCAACCCGACAACGTGCATTGGTGCACGGGCAGCGAGGACGAGTACAACGAGATGTTCAAGCTGATGCTGGCCTCGGGCACCGCCGAGCGGCTCAGCGAAGAGAAGCGACCCAACTCCTATCTCATCCGATCGGATCCGGCCGATGTCGCCCGCGTCGAGGACCGCACCTTCATCTGCTCCGAGAAGGAAGAGGACGCGGGCCCGACCAACAACTGGTCCGATCCGGTGCAGATGCGTGAGACGATGAGGGGCCTGTACAAGGGCTGCATGCGCGGGCGCACCATGTACGTCATTCCCTTCAGCATGGGTCCCCTCGGCTCCCGCATCGCCCACATCGGCGTGCAGCTGAGCGACTCCCCCTATGTCGTGGCCAACATGCGCATCATGACCCGCATGGGCGAGAAGGTCCTCGACGTGCTGGGCGATGGAGACTTCGTCCACTGCCTGCACTCGGTGGGCATGCCGCTCGTCGACGACGCAGGCAACAAGATCGACGACGTGCCGTGGCCCTGCGACGGCGAGAACAAGTACATCGTCCACTTCCCCGAGACCCGCGAGATCTGGTCCTACGGCTCCG
>CAZQMY010000128.1:0-13882 GCA_964594405.1 uncultured Spirochaetaceae bacterium
CAACGCCCCTTCGAGCCGGGCCACGACGTCTCCCTGCCCGACCTCGGCCGCCTGGCGAGTGCGACGAGCACCACCGATGTGACCGAGTACGTGGACTTCGGCGCGCTGGATCAGCTGCCTCGGCCGATCGGCATCACGGGTCTGAACTTCCCGCGTCATCTCCGGAAGAAGGCCGCACAGGGCACCATCGTGCTGATGCTGAAGCTCGGCCCGGAGGGGGAGGTCATCGAAGTCTCCATCCACTCCTCGGATCTGCCGCGCTTCGACAGCTTCGTGCTCGGGCAGGTCAAGCAGTGGCGGTTCACGCCGCCCACCAAGAACGGGCATCCCGTGCACGCGCAGGCGAAGCTTCCCATGCCCATCCGCATCCGTTGACCGATCCGCATCCGATGGCGCGCAACGGCAGGGCGATCGGTGAGGATCCGTCGTTCGTCGCCGTCGAGAGGCGCGCTCGATGCCCGTGCTCGGCAATCGATCAGGCGTGACCACCCGGTAGGCAGCGGCCCGGTTGAGCGGAGAGGGGCTCAGGCTCCGCGAGGATCCGAGTTGAGAGCGTGGCGGCTCGACCACTGGAGGCCGCCATCGAGGTAGATCCGCTCGATCAACGCCTGGGCTTGCGCCAGGGGCGCTACGAAGCGGATCTGGTGGTTGTCCGGCTCGATCATGCAGCTCGCGACGTCAGGGCAGGCCATGACATGAGCGAAGGCCGACTCGAGGAGCCTGGGTGCTGGGATGCGCAGAACGTAGACGTCGAGGGGGTCCATGGTCGAGGCGTCTGCAGGAATCGGGCCACGGCCCGATCCTTCGAGAATCCGGCGCTGGAATCCGGCGCTGGAATCCGGCGCTGGAAGGAGAGGGGGCGCTCGAACGCCGGGCGCTCGCTCGCTTGGCGAGCGCTGGACGCGTGGGGTCGACACACGTCCACTGCCCTGGTTTCCGACGTTCGAGCGCCCCGATCGGAGCGAAGTCCCAGCCGCTACAGAGGATCCTCCTCCGGCGGCAGGAGCACGGCGTCGATCACATGGATCACGCCATCGGAGGGCAGCACGTCGGCCCGGATGACATTCACCGTTCCGTTGAGCACGATGTCCGGCGGCGGGGTGGTCACGATGTCCTCCCCGAGCAGCGTCGTCTCGACCACCATGAGCTCGTCCGACTCGACCAGCCCGTCCAGCAGGTGGTACTGGAGGATCTCGGCGACGTTCACGCCGGTGAGATCGAGTCCGTCGAAGGCCTCGTTGACCGGGGCGAAGACCGTCCTGTTCGTGACGGCGCCGACCAGGCCCTCGGCGACCACCGCACCGACCAGCGCCGTGAAGCGCGGGTAGGCCTGGAGCGCCTGAACCGTCGTCCCGGGGAAGGCGTTGCCCGGCAGCAGCACCGAGTCGATGATGTGGACGAAGCCGTTCTCCGCCTCGATGTCGGTGTAGACGATCTCGGTTCGCGCATCGATGAAGATGCGGACGCCACTGAGCGCGAGCCGGATGAAGGCGGGATCGTCGTTCTCATCCACGCCCTCGGTCTCGAGCTCGCCTCCGACGCTCGCAGTCGAGAACGCAGCGGTCGAGTCCGCGGCGCTGCCGAGCACGTGGTAGAGCAGGATGTTCTGCAGCGCGTTGGCGGCGGCGGCGTTCGGGATGGCGTCGGCCGGCAGGAGACCGAACGCGGGGTTGGTGGGCGCGAAGACGGTGAACTCCGCGGCCGCATCGGCCAGGACGGGGGCGAGCCCCTCATCGGCCACGGCATCGACCAGAGTGCTGAATCGGGGCGAAGCGGCGAGGACGTCGACGACACTGCCCGGGAACACGCCCGGGATCAGCACGGCGTCGATCACGTGGATGATCCCGTTATCGGCGATGATATCGGTCACGATCACCTGGACCCGGCCGTTGAGGACGACGGTATTGCCGTCGACCTGGATGTCGATGGTCGTGCCGGCGGAGTCCGCGCTGGTCGCCTCGTCCAGGCCGACCACCGCTTCGGAGCCCACCGAGCCGGGCACCACGTGATAGAGGAGGACCTCGCGAAGCTGGTCCGTCGAGAGGCCCGAGATCAGCGTATCCGGCAGGAGGTCGAAGGCGGCATCGGTGGGCGCGAAGACCGTGTATTCATCGGTTCCACTCAACACCTCCACGAGGCCGGTGGCCTCGAGGGCGCCCACCAGAACGGTGAACCGACCGTCGTCGGTTGCGACCTGCACGATCGTCCCCACGCCCTGGGGCTCGCCCTCGGTCTCGCCGCAGGCCAGCATCAGGGGGGAAAATGCCATGATCAAGATCAGTCCAAGCTTTCTGAGCCGTTTCATCTCTAGCGTGCTCCTTCACGGGAATGGATGAGCCGGCTCGACTGCCGGTCTCTTCGGACGCCCAGAACCTAGACAATTATCAGAACAGAACCACGGAATTTTCTGGATTAAATCAGTACAAAAAGGCGAGACCTGGGCGGCCGAGTATGTGAAACGAACGTGAAGTCGAGCAAGAGTGCACAATCAAGTGATCACCGGCACGGAATCCGTACACGATCAGACAGCTCTCTTTGATTGTTCGCATTGTGTCCAATTCCAGGAGCCCCTCGTCGGACTGTCGGGCCCGGACGCCGACGGCGCCGACCGCCGAAAGACAGGCGAACGTGCTCGCAATCTGCTCGAGCGGGCAGCTGCGCTTGGCCGAAGGCGTGGCCGTCGCGAGCCGGGCGATCCTGGCTTCGAGCTGCCGGATCGGGAGCCTCGGGAGCCTCTTGGCGTTCGGGGGCCATGAGATCCGAGCGCCATCTCCCCGCGACTGGACGCTGAATTAGACTCTCCAGCCAACCCCGGCCCGAGGAGAGCATGCCCGAAGCCCCCATCGCGCTGATCCTCATGGCCCCGGTCCTGACGCGCGGCATGATCACCGACGCGCACCTCGAGCGATTGGGACGAAGCTGTCGGATACCGATCCCGGAGCCCCTCGGCGGCCTCGACGACGCCGCCCACCTGGAGCGACTCGACGGTCTGCTGCCCGAGGTGGAGATCGTGCTCTCGGGCTGGGGATGCCCACCGCTCGATGCGACGGCTCTCGCGCGCCTGCCCGCCCTCCGCTTCGTCGCGCACGCGGCCGGCACCGTGAAGAACCATGTCTCCCCGGACGCCCTCGCCCGTGTCCGGGTCTCGTCGGCGGCGGCCGCCAATGCGATTCCCGTCGCGGAGTACACCCTCGCCACGATCCTGCTCGCCAACAAGCGCGCCTTCCGGCTGCAGCGGCGCTACGCCGGTGTGCGGCAGCTCAGGATGTGGAGCCAGGAGGCGCCAGGGATCGGCAATCTGGGCAAGGTGGTCGGCGTCGTCGGTGCGTCGCGGGTGTGCCGCTGCCTGCTGCAGCTGCTGCGCCCCTTCGACTTCGACGTGCTGCTCTTCGATCCGACCCTGGACGAAGACGGCGCGCGGGCGCTCGGAGCGGAGCCGGCTGCGCTCGACGAGTTGATGCGGTGCTCGGACGTGGTCACGCTCCACGCCCCTTCGCTCCCCACCACGCGCCACATGATCGGCGCCAGGCAGCTGGCTTCGATGAAGGATGGCGCGGTGCTCATCAACACTGCCCGCGGTGGCCTGGTCGATCACGAGGCGCTCGCCCACGCGCTGGAGGCCGGACGCATCGATGCCGTCATCGACACCACGGAGCCGGAGATCCTGCCGTCCGACTCTCCGCTCTACGAGCTGGACAACGTCTTCCTGACACCGCACATCGCTGGCGCCATGGGCACGGAGAGATGGCGCCTGGTGGATCTCGCCCTCGACGAGATCGAGCGATTCGTGAGGGGTGACGTCCTCGAGCACGAGGTCCGGGCCGAGGCCTGGGAGCTCATCGCATGAAGCTCGGATTCTGCTCGATCAGCGCCCTGGACCGCCCCCTCGCCGAGGTGGCCGCCATCGCCAGCGATGCCGGACTCGACGGCATCGAGGTCACCCAGCGTCCGCCCCACTTCGACGAGGGGGACGATGCCCGGGCCGCCGCCGAGGCGTTGCGCGGCATCCGTGCGGCGGGCGCCTACGTCCTCGCCTACGGCTCCTATCTCGGCAAGACCGGCGAGCGCAGCATCTCCCGCGCCCAGCGCGAGGTGGCGGTGGCCAGGGCCTTCGAGGCGCCCCTGCTGCGCGTCTGGGCCGAACCGATCGCAGGAGAGGCCGATGCCGGCTTCGAGAAGACGGTGGAGACGCTGCGCGCAGGATGCGATGCCGCTCGAGGATCGGGCATCACGCTCGTCGTCGAGCGCCACGTCGGCTCCTTCGCGGATACGCCCGAACGCATCGAACGTCTGATCAGCGAGGTCGACCGCGAGAACTTCGCCCTCAACTACCAGGTCCTCGACTTCCTCTCGCCGGATCGGGTCGCCCACCAGGCCGAGGACGCCGAGGCCCTGATCGGCCACGCAGCGTACGTCCATCTGAAGAACTACCGGGAGAATCCCGAGCGCGGTGGCCCGCTGATGCCGGGCGGATCGCTCGAAGGCGGCGTGCTCGACTACCAGGCGATCCTGCGAGCGGTGCTGGGCTCGGGCTACGCGGGTCCGATGACGTTCGAGTTCCTCTCCTGGGAGCCCATTCCCCTCGAAGAGAAGCTGGCGGCCGACGTCGCCTTCGTGCGAAGCGTGCTCGAACGAACGACCGCTAGATGAAGGGCCTCCGATCGAGCACCAGCCGCAGCGGCCGCGCTGATCGAAGCATGCCGGGAAGCGCCCGCTGGAGCTCGGCCAGCGCGCAAGCGGCGCCGAAGAGCCGATGCAGGTCGCTGCCGCCATCGTCGCGCTCCCAATCGAGCTGCGTGAGGAAGGGCACGTAGCGCTCGGAGAACGCGCGGAGTGCCGCCATCGCCTCATCGCGCCGATGCCCGGACTGGCGCATGGCGCGGGACAGGCAGTAGACCCAGTCCACCTCGGCGAAGCCGACGGTTCGGCCCAGCGGCCAGTCGGTCCCGCGCGCCTCGATGTCGAGGCAGGTCTCGATGAGCGCGGCCGGATGCGGATGCGCGCGTCTGGCATGCTCGTAGTTGAACAGGTAGTGGAAGGTGCCCGCCAGATGGGGGAAGCGGCTATCGCCCCAGCGATAGGGCGGCCCCACGGCGCCGCGTCTCCACAGGCCGGTGTCCGGATCGCACTCGGCGTCGAGCCACGCGAAGTAGCGATCCTCGAACTCGCGGGAGGCCTCATCGCAGACGACGCGCGCCGCGTAGCAGCCGGCGCCGCGATGCGAGGCATGCCAGGGATCGTCGCGCCAGTCGAGGCCATCCAGGTAGGCTTCGATCGCCCCTTCGTCCTCGCGCCGTTCGAGCAGGCGCAGGGGATACCGAGGACGCGCGTCGAAGAGCTCCAGCGCGGCCACACAGTGCGCGGTCACGTGGACCGGGTGGTGCGTTGGTTCGCGAAAGCCGCCGCTCTCTGGCTCCTGGAACGATCGAATCGCGTCGACATGCGCCGCCCGACGCCCGGCGTCCTCGGGAAGGCGCGCGAGCGTATAGAGGAGATTGGCAGCATCGGCGCAACCGTAGGGGTTCGCCTCGAGATCGCGACCGGGCCCGTCCACCGTCCAGCGCCGATACTGACCCGGTGCGTCCAGCGCGCACCGCTCGACGGCCCGCTCCAGCCGGCAGCAGACGGGCTCGAGATCCAGCAACTCCTCCTCCTCGTGCACGGCGCGCCATTCCCCGGCCGAAGGCTACTGCAGGCCCCGGCTTCGAGGCTCGAGACCGCCCTGGTCGCTGCTCAGCCGCGTTGCATCGCTGCCCGTTCGCGCGACAGGGACGGACGCGGAAATCCTGATGCCCAGTGCACGGACTCGCGTGCCAGGCCGCAAGAGCCGGCCGGATCATGCCAGAGTGTGCGCCGAAGGTCCCATCCCCAAAGGCTTCGCGGCGCTGGCATGGATCTTGATGTGCCGTGGTTCGAGGATGGAAGATGACCAGCACATTCATGCGACGCAGAGGTGCTGGACGCTCGATCGATCGTCGCCAGGAGCATCGAGATGTTCACGGATCGTGAGATCGAAATCATATGGAAGACATGGATGCCCGTGGCGGAGGCCCAGGAAGCCTCTGCCAGGCTCTTCTACGGAAGGCTCTTCGAGGTCGCGCCGGAGCTCAAGCCACTCTTCACTGCGGACATGAAGGACCAGGGGCGGAGATTCTTCGACATGCTCGGCATGGCCGTGCACAACCTCGATCGACTCGAGACCATCATCCCTCCCTTCGAGGCCCTCGGCGATCGACACGATCGCTACGGCGCCCGACCCGAGCACTACCCGGTCATCGGAGCGGTCCTGCTGGACACGCTCGATGCCCGGCTCGGTGATGCATTCACGGAAGAGGCCAGGAAGGCCTGGACCAGGACCTACGAGATCCTCGCCAGCGTGATGGCAGGCTGAGCAGAATTCACTCCCGGGCCCGGGACGAGCGCATCGAGACTGGATCAGGAAATGTCAGGACGGTTCGCCACCACTGCAGACTCCCGTGACGAGTTCGCTTTGCTCGGCTCAGGGCCCAAGCCTTCCACCTCCCGCGACGTATCCGACCGAATGCCGCATCTGGTCGTCGCGGGGGGTGGAATGGCCGAGCGACGCCACAGGCGTTCACTCACCCGTTTACGGGGAAGCCGCCGCATGACTGGCGCCATGTTCATGGTACCGCGGCTTCTTCTCCGACCATTCGAAGCGGAGGTGCCGCCGTGCCGTACGGCCCGCCGCGAGCCCGGGGCGCCGGAGCAGCCCGCAGCGCCCTCCCCCCGCTCCGCAAGAGAGCGGAGCGCGCCACCAATCGAGGAGCAGCCACTCGGCGCCAAGGGGCGGGCGTGGGGCGAGGCATCGCGAGTCTGGGCGGGCTCGCGATGCCAAGCCCTGCCCGGGGCTGGCCTCCGATCCGGATCGAGGGTGCGCTGAACGCACTCAACGTCGAGCGGGGCATGGACGAAGAGGGGAACGCAGAGCAGCCTCGCCCCTTTCGATCGCTGCGCGTTCCCGCTCGGTGGGCGGGCGAAGTGATCGAGCAGAGGAGTCCAGGGCCATCGAGACCGGCAACCATCCTCCGAGTGCATCGCGTCAGGGTTCGCGTGCGCGTGGTCCGGCCGTCGTCCTCTCGCACGCCGCGGGAGGCCTTCGCCGCCTCGAGCTGAGCGGGCGACTTCTGCCAGGCTGGGCCGGCAACCTGGCTACGGGCCTGGCCCGCAGCGACTACACCATCGTCCGAGGAAGCGCCTACCAGCTCGATTCGTTCACATGGAACGCGAGGCTCGAGCTCCGCACTCCGTCCCGCGCCGACCTCGCGGCGCAGGATGTGCGTCGCATGCTCGACACCGAATGTGGCGCCGGGTTCCGGACGCCAATCGTGCTCAGGGCTTTCAGCCTCGTCGAGTCGCAGCGCAGCAATGCGAGCCTCGAGCTCGCCGTCGAGGGCGAGGACCGCATCGGCTTCCTGTCGGCGCTGCTGAGGCGACTGGCCTACGGATCGCTCTTCCCCGTCGCCTTCTCGCTCGATACCCGAGGCGATCGCGTCCTGGATCGCTTCTGGCTGCGCCAGGGCAGATCCGATCAGCCCGACGATCGCGCCGCCCGTCGGGTCCGGGCGCAGCTGGAGGCCCTGATCCAGGCCTCCCCGTAGCGCGACACAGGGGCCGCCGACACTTGGCCTCCGCGCCACGCGCAGAGCGTTTCGTCCCGGTGATCCGGCAAGCGGAGCAACACGCATGCGTTGCGACATCCCCGCGATCGGAATCGATGCACGTGCGCCACGATCCGCCGCCCCGCCCTGCGCCGATGCACGCGTGATGAGCGGCCGCGCCGATATCATGGGCACCGCGCGGTGCAGGGCCGCGACGCGCCCGCCGGCGAGTCGCCTGAATCGCAGGACGCAGCTCTATCCCTTGGCACGAAACTTGGAACACCGTTTTTCGAGTCGCCTGGACTCGAGCGATACGGAGGCCGAGCTCGGCCCGGCGAGCCGGAACCGCCCGATGACGCGAGATGCGGGACGCGAGAGCGGGGCCAGCCCGACGGCCCGTGACGACAGGCGACAGCGGATTTCATGGGTGGGCTCGCACGAGCCCGGGGCAAGGGCGCCCTCGTACGCCACGACGTATGAGGGCGCCCTTTGTACGCCCGCACTCCCTCAGCGGCTCGGCCATTGCGGGCAATCGGCCATGGTGCGCTCACTCTGCCAGCGCATATCCTCGAGCCCCGGGCGAAGCCGCCCGCGCTCCGGGAGTCATGCCATGCCCATCAGGTATCGCATCGATCGGGTCCACCGCATGGTCTTTCATCAATGCTGGGGCGAGCTCACCGATGCCGAGCTCCTCGCAGCCAGTCGCGCGATCGGAGAGGATCCCGATTTCGAGGCGGGCCTGAACGGTATCGTCGACCTCCGCGAGGTCACAGCGGATGCCGGCGTCACCTACCGGGGCCTCGAGCATCTGCGGGACTACAACCGTTCGTTTCCCGATGAGCTGAACCACCCGAGGATGGCCTTCGTCGCCATCACCGACGTCGCGTATGGCCTGGCGCGTGCCTTCTCGATGCTGTCCGACGGGCGCAGCACCGAGTACACCGCGTTTCGACGGATGGACGAAGCCTGCGAGTGGGTGGGTGCGTCCCCGGAAGGCTTCCTGGCCGAAGACGGATGGGTCGACGTCCATGCGCCGTCAGCGCCCTGAGCGGGATCGCCACTCGATCAACGGTTCTCGTGCGACGCGAAGACCAGCGAGAGGCCGCGAATCACGGACGTGCCGGGCAGGGGGCCCCGGCACGTCCGATGGACCGGCTGTGGTCCTACTGTCGGCTGGTGTCGGCGACGTCGTCGTAGCCCATGAACTCGGACAGCCCCTCGAGGCTGCGCAGCTTCTCGAGCGCGCCGAACTGGATCTGTCGAACACGCTCGCCCGAGCATCCGAGCAGCTCGCCGGTCTCGCGCAGGCTGCGCTCGTTGCCGTCCTTGAGCCCGAAGCGAAGCTCGAGCGCCTTTCGCTCACGCGTGCTCAGTCGCTTCAACGCGCGCTGCAGTCTCGTCTGCAGCTTCTCCTCGTCCAGGGCATCGATGGTGTCGGCACCCTCCTCGTCCGGCAGACGGGCCGAGAGCGGCTCGCCCTCGCCCTGCGCCGTCGGCAGATCGATCGAGATCGGCGCGCGCAGGCTGGCGCCCAGCAGCCGGGACTGCTCTGCGGTGATGTCCAGATCGCTCGCCAGCTCCTCGTCCATCGGCGAGCGGCCGGTCAGGTTGAAGCGATGCTCCTCGCACTTGCGATAACGCCTCTGCTGATCCCAGACGTGGCTGGGGAGCTTGATGGTGCGCGACTGGGACTGGACGGCACGGATCATGGCCTGCTCGATCCACCACACCGCATAGCTCGAGAAGCGGAAGCCTCGATCGGGATCGAACTTGTCGATGGCGCGCAGCAGCCCGATGCCACCCTCCTGGATGAGGTCGAGCAGGGGGACACCCATCGCGCGGTAGCGGCGCGCGACGTGAACCACCAATCGCAGGTTGCGGGAAGCCATCTCGTCCCGGGCCCGGTCGCGTGCGGCCAGGCTCGCCTCGGCCCGAGCGAGCGCCCGGCGGCAATCGGCGGTGGAGATCCCGGCTCGGACGGGTCGCCTGAGTCGGGTGGCCCGATCGAGCTGGCCCCGCATCCACGTGGCCCCCTCACGAAGCAGGTCGAAGCGGATCCGGACGGACGCGAGGATCCGGGCGGCTTCCTTCGCCGACGCCTCCGCGGCCTCCGAGAGCGACGCGCCCGCCTCCTCCTCCTCGTTCGTGCGATCCGCTACGAGCGCCTCGATCTGGCTGAAGGCGGCGTCGACGCGCCGGTCATCCGAATCGTTGCTGGCATCGCGCGAGCTCTCGCAGTCCTCGGAGAGGCGCCCCGATCGGCGCCCCGCGCGCTTCGCGTCGAGCCAGATGTCGAGGAAGTAGTCCTCGATTCCGGCCACCTCGACGATCTCGGCCCGGAAGCGCTCTTCGTGGGCGTGGAAGGTATGGGCGAGCTCGACGAGCCGCGAGTGGTCGAGCGGCTCCAGACCCTTGAGTTCACGCATGAACGCATCAGTTGCGTCCTCAGCCGGCATGGGGCCTTCCTGCTGCGTGTAGTCTTCGGTCATGACGATCCTCCGTTCTGGTGCGCGACACTCATCTGAGTCGCTTGTTCCCTGCTGTTCGGGGCGCGTTCGGATCATCCTGGGACGAGGAGGCTCTCTTGACTCTGTTGTGGCCCATCTGCGGCCGCTGATGCCTCGAACCCCGTACAGGATGTTCACATTGTACAAATAATATCGTGACATACAATCGTTAAATCGCTCTCGGACCTTAACAGTAAATTTTGTCCAGATAATCGACGGAAGCCATGATCCAATACGAAGCCGACTACTACGACCCCCACCCCACGGCCGTCCTGGCCCGCCCCCTCGTCCTCGTGGGGCATCCAGGCTCGGGCGTCGCGCTGACCGGCCGGGTCGTCTGTGCCCGCACCGGGCTCCCCTTCAACGACATCGCCCGGCTGGCGGAAGCCAGCGCCGGCATGGAGCGGACCCGCGTGGTGGCCGAGCAGGGCATGCCCGAGCTGGACCGACTCGAGCGGGACGCGCTCGAGTCGGCACTCTCTCGGCAGCCGGTGGGGGTGATCGTCATGGACTCCAGGCTGATCGCCGACGCCGGCTGTCGACGTGCGCTCCGTGGCCAGGCGCGGGTTGCCTACCTCCGACGGCCCGTGGAAGCCCTGCTCAAGGCCATCCAGGGCCAGCTCGAACGGGCCCCCGCGAGCCTGCCCGAGTTCGTCCTCGGGACCCCGCGCAACAGCGAACAGCTCGCCCGGCACTTCGAGGCGCGCGAGCGCGCCCTCGCCGAGTTCGACAGGATCGTCGAAGCCGGTCGACGAACTCCGACGCAGGTCGCCAGCGACATCCTCGAGTCGCTCGATGCACTGATGGACGCAGAGCTCGGCAGCCGTTGAACGCGGCGTCGTTCGGAGCACCCCGAGTGACGGCGCGGACGGGGGGCCTGCGCAGCGCCACGATCCGACCCATCGACGGAGCCTGCGCCGAGCCACCCGTCCAGACGACCGCATGGCTCGACGACTTCGCGGGCTTCGTCGATCGGCTGGCCCCCGAAGCCGTGTGGGCCGAGGAGAGCGATTCGCCGGGATCTCCGCCCTAAAATCACAGAACGCGGCGGATCATCGCGCGAGCGAGGTCCTATGCTGGCTCGCCACTTCCGTCGCGCCACTCCCGTCGAAGGAGGAACCGCATGTCGTCCCGCTTCTTGCCCCTCTTCGCCTTGTTCGCGTGCATCGCAGCCCTCATCGCCGCGAGCAGGCCGGAGGCCGCGCGGGCGGAGACCGCGCGGGGCTTCGTCTTCGAAGACCTGGACGGCGATGGCCTGCGAGACGAGTCCGAGCCCGGCGTCCAAGGCGTCCGGGTCTCCAACGGTCGAGCCATCACGCAGACCGATGGCTCGGGTCGATGGTCCATCGAAGTCGGCGAGGGCGACATCGTCTTCCTGACCAAGCCGGCGGGCTTCATGACGCCCGTCGACGCCAGACAGCTGCCGCGCTTCTACTACATCCACTCACCGCAGGGATCGCCCGACCTGCGCTATCCGGGGATCGCGCCCACTGGCCCGCTTCCGGAGTCCATCGACTTCCCGCTCTCTCGCCGTGTGGAGGACTCCCGGTTCGAGGTCATCCTGATCGCCGATCCGCAGCCCCAGACCGAGATCGAGCTGGGATACCTGCGCGACGACATCATCGCGGAGCTGATCGGCACACCCGCTCTCTTCGGGATGACTCTGGGCGACATCCTCTTCGACGACCTCTCCTTCTTCCCGCGCTACAACGCCGTGATCGCCCAGGCCGGAATCCCCTGGTACAACGTGCCCGGCAATCACGAGCTGAACTTCGACGCCGAGAGCGATGCCGACTCGCTCGAGACCTTCAAGCGGGTCTTCGGGCCGCCCTACTACTCGTTCGAGGTGGGCGATGCAGTCTTCTACGTGCTCGACAACATCGACTACAAGGGCGGCGGCGAGAGCGACCCGGCGGACTTCCGGAAGCGCGGGGGCTACGAGGCCCGGATCGGGAAGCGGCAGCTCGCGTGGCTGAAGAGCGACCTGGCCTACGTTCCGGAGGACAAGCTCGTCTTCCTCGCCATGCACGCTCCGCTCCGCACGTACCTCGGGGACCACGCCGGGGCCAATACGCAGGATCGCAGGAAGCTCTTCGATCTCCTGAAGGGCCGAGAGCATCTCTACGCCGTCGCGGGCCATACCCACACCACCGAGCACCACTACTTCGGCAAGGCCGACGGCTTCAAGGGACCCGGCCAGTTCCACCATCACGTGCTGGCCACCGGCTCGGGCAGCTGGTGGAGTGGTCCGATGGATGACAGGGGCATCGCCACTGCGGAGCAGCGCGACGGAACGCCCAATGGCTACCACATCCTCGAGGTGGATGGCGTGACCGCGGTCGTACGGTACAAGGCCGCCAGCAAGCCCGCCGACTTCCAGATGCGCATCATGATCGATTCCGCCGAGCACCTCGTCCGGCCGCCGGCGCTCCGCCAGTACCGCCACGGCGAGCTGCTCGACGGCCAGCTCAGCGTCGACGCCGTGCCCTCCACGCGCGTGCTCGTCAATCTCTTCGACGGGGGCCCGAAGTCAAGCGTCGAGTACGCCATCGATGGAGGCGAGCCCGTGCCGATGGAGCGCCAGCCGATGATCGACCCCTTCGTGAACGAGCTCTTCGCGCGCAACGAAGACAGCAAGAAGCCCTGGGTGGAGCCGCAACCGTCGAGCCACGTCTTCGTCGCCGCGCTGCCCGACGACCTCGGCCCCGGCACGCGCACGCTCTCCGTGCGCGCCGTCGACGAGTTCGGGCGCGAGCACCACGCCCATCGCATCCTCGAGGTGACGGGCTCTTCGGCGCCCTGAATCGGAGCGCTCAGCGCTTCTGGCGCCAGTAGATCACCGAGCTGCCCGACTCGCTGCGAGAGGGTGGGTCGATGGTCAGCACCTGCCCCTTCGAGGTCTTCACGTAGATCTGGTCATGGCTCGGATCCGGGGAGATCGAGATGCGCGGCGTGCTCGCCACGCCCATGCCCACGATCTCCTTGCGCGCCTCGGGAGGCGTGGAAGCCGTGGATCGGAAGAGCCCCGCGCCGTTGTCGATCCGGAACGCGTAGAGCGCAGAGACCCCCGACGCCGAGAGGCAGGGGTCGGCGGAGAGGATCTCGGGCGAGAAGCTCGTGGCGATCACGTAGCCGGCGAAGATGAGGATGTCGCTGACGATCTTCTCGCCGTCGGCGAGATCGAAGTAGAAGCCCGCCTTGGTGGGGTCGTCGTTGATGTACTTCGCGGTGATGTCCGTCAGATAGAGCTCGGAGTAGATCGTCGCGAACGCGTTCGCCCCGGTCGGGCTCGGGTCCGTCACCGTATAGATGCGATTGTTCTCGTCGTAGGAGGCATCGCCCGGATAGCGAAGATCCTCCCGCTCGCCGCTGCCGAAGGCGAGGACGAGATTGCCGCGAACGAAGGAGGCCGCGGGGGGATAGAAGAAGCTACGGTAGTGGTACACACAGCCGCCCATGTCCTCCGACGGAGTCGCGAAGAAGACGCCGGAGGGCCAGTTGTCGATCTCGCCATCGGAGTCGGAGTCCGCGCCAACCGCGCTGATGTCCCACTTCCAGATCTGTCCGCCGAGATCGCCGATGTAGACCACGTCGCCAAAGCCGTCGAAGTCGAGGTCGAGCACCGCGGGCGTGCTCGGAAGTGCGTAGATCATGTCGGCGTAGGAGGCCGCGTCGAACTCGACGCGCGCGAGCACCGAGCCGCAAGAGAAGTCGACCAAAATGATCGACTAGCAGCGGTCGGACCCGCCGCCGCTC
>CAZQMY010000129.1:0-13869 GCA_964594405.1 uncultured Spirochaetaceae bacterium
ATCGAAGCGGTCGGCGACGTCGGCCCGGCCAGCCAAGCCGGCCTCCGCCCCGGCGACGTCCTCATCGGCCTGCAGAACTGGGAGACCGTCTCCCTGGAGAACGTCGTCTACGTCCTCCGCCAGCAGCGCGAGAAGGGCATCAATCCCCTCACCTTCTACGTCGTCCGCGACGGCCGCATCCACCGCGGCTGGCTCGAAATGGACGGCTAGCGAGCCGTTTCGTCGTTCGTCCCCGTCACCCCGGCGGGTGTCTTTGGCCGGCCGTCCCATTGCATTCGAAAGCCGCGATCCCGCGCGAGCCGGAGCGTCAGCGAGGGCGGTCAGCGCGAGACCTCGCTCGCGGGGTCGGCCGTCGGATCGGGCGTGCGGCTCTCATGGAACGAGAAAGCTCGCCTCCGGCGATGCGGCGATCCGTGTCAGCCGGCCTGTTCGTCCGGGTCGTCCTCGGTGCCGGCCTGGATCGGCTCGTCGCCCTCGTTGGGTTCCTTGCCTTCCTCGGCGGCGTCCGCGTCGGGGCCGGGGTCCTGGAGGTAGACCAGGACGCGGTCGTGGACGATGACGACGACGTCCTCGAGGTCGTCGCCGTTGACGTCGCCGCAGACCGCCTCGCGGGGCTCGGGGCTGTTGGAGGACCGGCGGAACGTCTTCTCCTCGAAGACCGGCGCGTCGGGCGGGGGAGGCGACGGCGCGGGGGGCTGTGCGACCGAGGGAGCGGCTGCAGGGGCCGGCGCGGGTGGCGGAGCCACCGGGGCGAGGCCCGAGTACGTCGTGCCGGGATCGGGGCCGATGCCGAGATCGCTGGCCGCTCGCTCGACGTCGCCGGCCGCTGCGGCGCGCCGGCCCGCGAGGAAGGTTTCGAAGAGCGCGTTGTCGCCCAGCGTGTTGATCAGACGGGGCCTCCCGCGGCTGAGCTTGAAGAGGGCCTCGATGGACTCGGCGGGAAAGAGGTTGAGCTGACCGCCCACGACGGTGAGTCGGTGTGCGATGTAGGCGGTGGTATTGGTCAGGTCGAGGGGCTGGAGACGCACCCGCACGTCCACCCGCTGCATCAGCGCCGACTCGCCGGTCATGCGCTCGTCGAGCTCGGGCATGCCCACGAGCAGGAGCGAGATCAGTCGACGGTCCTCGTACTCCATTCCGAGCAGGCCTCCGATCTCCGCCACGTCTTCGGCGCTCATGATGTGGGCGTCGTCGACCACGAGGATCGCGTGGCGACCGTCCTCGCGAACGATCGCCAGCTGCTCGTAGATCTGTGCAAGCAGAATCGAACGATCGGCTGCCGGCTCCTCCACGCCCAGCTGCCGCGCGTAGCGCTGCAGCACGGTCTGGGCGTCGGCGGCCCCCGGCAGGATCACCATCAGAGTCGCCTCGAAGACCTCCTCCTCGAGGCTCTCGAAGAGCCGCCGCGCGAGCAGGCTCTTGCCCGTCCCCGCGTCGCCCGTCAGGACGGTCAGGCCCTTGTGCTGTCGCAGACCGCGATCCACCCGCCTCAACGCGTCGGCGTGGGCGGCGCTTTCGAAGTAGAACCTGAGATCGGGCTCGTTCGAGAAGGGATCCTGGGTCAGTCCGAAGTGATGCAGGTGTTGCACGGTCATTCCTCTCTGACAGCCCTCGGGCTGGGTGCGGGCCGGGTGGCCCGCTCGGAAAGCGGAGTCAGACGAACGAGATCTTCTTGCGCCCACCGGGACGGCGGCCGCTGCCCGTGCTGCCCGGGTCCGGGCTGGCTGGTTCGGCGGGCTCCGGCTCGACTTCGACGTCGGCGATCGGCTCGACGTCTCCGGCGGCTTCGGTGATCACGTCGTCGAAGCTCTCGAAGGACTCGGGCGAGTCCTCGACGAAGACACCGTCGCCTTCCGGGTTGTCTTCGGTCACCTCATCAAAGGGCTCGAAGGGCGAATCGGCTCCCCCAGCCTGCAGCTCGAGTCCGGTCCCTCCGGCCTCGATGTTGGCGATCTGCTGATCGATGCCCGGGAAGCCCGGATCGAGGGCACGCACCTTCCGGAAGGCAGCGTGTGCCCGCTCCACGTCACCCACCCCGCAGTAGGCTCGGCCGAGATCGAAGTACACGCCCGCCTGTCGCTCGACGGGCTCGTCCTGCATCGCCAACGCCTGCTCCAGGTGATTCACCGCGTCGCTGAATCGTCCGAGATCGAAGGCGCACACGCCCAGCATCGAGAGGCTCTCGAAGCGTCGGGCGTCGCTGCCCAGACACACCTTGAATTCCGCGATGGCATCCTCGAAGAGGCCCATCTCCCGATAGGCGATGCCGAGATCGAAGCGCGTATCGTAGTCCCCCTCGTCGAGAGTCGCCGACACGCCCTTCTTGAAGTCGGCGAAGAGGGATCGGAAGCCGTCCTCCCCCTGCGACGTTGCGTTTGCGTCCTCGGCAACGGCCGCCCTCGATGCCTCGTCCTCTTCCTCGGCGTCGAAGACATCCGAGAGCTCTTCCGTGAGGTCGAACATCCCGCCCCCTGCCTCGCTCTCGGCGACCGCGGCGGCCAGCGGCTCCGATCGGGCATCTGGCTCGGGGGGCTGCTCTGCGGAGGCCGGCGCCAGAGGCTGGGTCTCGTCCGCGAAGCCGTTCGGCTCGGGCTCGGCCATCACCGGCTCGGATTCGAATGCGTCCTCTTCCGCCTCCGCCGGCACCAGGCCGAGGTGCTCGACCTCGGTGGCGTCCTCGCCACTGGGCGGTGCCCCGTCGGCAGACGCCGGCGGCCCGGGCTCGCTGCGCGCCTCGATCTCGACGGGTTCCTCGTCGCCTTCTTCCATGGCGGCGCCGAGGTCGAAGCCGAAGTCGTCGGCGGCGTCGATGTCCTCGGCCGGAGCGTCGTCGACCGGAGGGGCTTCGGCCCGGGGCTCTGCGCCAGACTGCGCGAGAGCCGATTCGTCGGACGTCTCGTGCTCGTCCTCCAATCCGATCTCGACGTCGATCTCGAGGCCTGCCGCCGCCCCAGCCTCAGCGGGCGCCTCCTCGGTGGGATCGGCGACGCTGCCTGCCGCCTCGGCGAGGGCCGCCTGAAGATCGATGTCGACGTCATCGAGGTCGGGGCCGACGGCGTCCGAAGCGTCCTCGCTCGGCTCTTCCCCAGACTGCTCCCCAGACTGCGCGTCGGCGCCCCGCTCGCCGGCGGCTCGCGCCGCCTCGGCGCTCGGGGCCGCAGACGTGGTCAGGTCTCCAGGATCCTGGCCGCGCTCCGCCAGCAGCTCACCGAGCTTGAGCAGGGCGCTGGGGTGATTGGGCACGAGTGTCAGGATCCGACGATAGATCCCCTCGGCCTCGTCGGAGAGTCCCTGCTGGATATAGAACTCCGCCTCTTCCAGGTCTTCCTTGATCTGCGCAGAGGTGGTCGTGCTCTGCCCGCCGTCCGTCGAGCTGCTCTCGGCCCGGACCCGTGCAGGCGCCGCCGCGGACGCCTCCAGATCGATCTCGATGTCGACGTCGGCACCCGGATCGTGGTCATGCGCTTCGATGGGCGGCGCAACGCCCTCGTCCTCCGCTCCTGGATCGAGCCCGAGGTCCACGTCGATGTCGAAGTCGATCCCGCTGCTCTCGTCGGCCGCCGCTTCGGGCTCCGGCGCGTCCGGCCTCTGGCCCGACGTCTCGGCGAAGTCGAAATCCATCTCAGCGCTGGCGTCCATACCGTCGCTGGCATCGGGCGTCTCTTCATCGCGCCCGTCGAAGTCGATCTCGATCTCGAGTCCGCTGCCCTCGCCGTCCTCGGCGAGGTCGATCCCCTGTGCGTCGCCCTCGCTCGCGGCCTCGGAGCCGACGTCGAGATCGAAGCCTCCGTCGAGGTCGATCTCGAAGCCGCCCGTCTCAACCCCCTCGCTGGCGCCATCCAAGTCGAGGCCTTCGTCGAGGTCGATGGCGATCCCCTGGTCTGCGGCTTCGCTCAGGGTCGGCTCCGGCGCCTCGGGAGACTCCAGCAGCTCCTCGTCGCCGAGATCGAGGTCGATCTCGAGGTGGGGCTCGTCCTCGGCAGGAGCCGACACGGCACCCGCGGACATGGGCTCGATGGCGGCCGCGGCCGCCGGATCCAGCGCGGCCATGCGATCGTGCAGCAGGGCGAAGCCTTCGCTGTCGCCCTCGCCGCGCGCCGCCTCCAGCGCCAGGGAGTAGGCTGCGACGGCCTCTGCGGTCTCGCCGGCCTCGACATGCGCCTCGCCCAGCTTCTCGAGCGCACCACGATGCCCCGGCTCCTGCGCCAGGATGCCCCGGAGATTGGCGACGGCCTGGTCGCGCTTGCCGTATCGCAGGTACACGCTCGCCTCGGCGAGGAGCTGCTCCGGATCGCCTTCGGGCAGTGGCGGGTTCTCGGCGGGTTCGGGCTCCGCGGCCGCCGATGGCTCGACATCCGGCGAGTCGACGGGCGCGTCCAGTGAGAAGTCGCCGTCGAGGTCGAAATCGTCGCCGTCATCGTTGCCGACGAGGAACTCGTCGTCGCCGAGCACTTCGTCGTCGGCGAGCAGTGCGTCTCGATCCACCTCGGACTGATCGGCACCGAGGCCCGCACCGGGCAGCACGTCCTCGCTCGGGAGCCTCTGCAGCACGCTGCGTGCCTCGTCTTCGTCGCCCCGTTCGCGGTAGAGGGCGGCGAGCGCACGCGTCACCTCGGTCAAGCGCCCAACGTCGTCCAACGTCTTGTAGATGCCGATGAGCCGCTCGAAGTGCTCGGGCGTGCGCTCGGCCTGGAGCGCCCGGGATGCAAAGGGCTCGGCCCGCTCGGGCTTGCCCAGTGAAATCAAGCTCTCCGCCAGTCCCGCCAGCAGGTCCACCCGATCGGGGCGGAGCTCGAGGATGCGCTCCTGAACGTGCAGCAGCTGCTCGGTGGCGGCCTGGCGCTCGAGCTCGACCGCCACCTCCTCGTACTCGGCGACTGCTTCGTCCTCCAGGTTCTCCTGTCGCAGCAGATCGGCCACCTTCAGGCGACTCGTGGTGTTGCTCGGATCCAGCGCGCCCATCTTGCGCAGCAGGTCGAGGGCCTCCCGGCGTCGGCCCTCCTGATAGCAGGCGTCCGCGGCGGTCTGCAGGGCGCTGATCGCATCGGCCTCGAGGCCCATGCGCTGATAGAGCTCCGCCAGGGAGACGTGTGCGGTGTAGCGCTTCGGATCCAGGTTGAGGATCTGCTTGAGCACCGCCACCGCACGGGCGTCGAAGCCACTCTCCTTGTACTGGCCGGCCACCTTGTGATACTGCGCGATCGCCTCTTCAACCTGGCCCCATCGCCGATAGGCATCACCGAGCTCGAGCAGGAGCTTCGCATCGCGCGGATCGGACTGAATGAGCTTGTTGTACTCCTTCAGCGCCTTCTGCTTCGCGCCCTTCTGCGCGTATTTCCGAGCGGCGTCGAGTACTTTTCGCTTGTTGATGGCCAAGGGTCCCTCAGCGTGCAGCACGTGGGTGGGCAACGGATGGGCAAGTGCCCCTCGCCGTCACTCATCGGCCGTTCGCGTAAACCCTTGAGATCGCTTCGTGGCCCCATCGGGGCTGCACACCAGCTGACGCGCCCCGTCCGGCGAGCGCGCAATCCGTCACCGGGTTTCAGGAGCAGCGGAAGGGGGATCGGGCGGCATCGCCTACGCCCGCAGGCCCCGGGCATCGGCGCAGCGGAGGCCCATTGGCCGCCTCAGCGCGTGATCCGCGCGGCGAGCGCTCGCAGCCCGAGGCGGTACCCCTCGGCGCCGAGCCCGGAGATCACCGCAGTCGCGACGCCGCTCACGAACGAGTGGTGGCGGAACGCCTCCCGCACGTACACGTTGGAGAGGTGGATCTCGATCACGAGCCAATCGCCCGCCGCGAGGGCATCGCGGATCGCGACGCTCGTATGGGTGTAGGCCGCGGGGTTGATGAGAACGGCGTCCGACTCGCCCAGCGACTCCTGGATACGGTCGACCAGTGCACCCTCGTGATTGGACTGGAAGCTGCGCACCTCGACGCCGAGCTCGCGTCCCAGCTCGCGCAGGCCTTCGTCGATCTGCGCCAGCGTAGTGCGACCGTAGACCTCGGGCTCCCGGCGCCCGAGCAGGTTCAGGTTCGGGCCGTGCAGGACGAGGATCGAAGGCAAGGGGCTCTCCCGGAGCGTCGACCCCGCGCCGGCCCCGGCCTGCGACGGTGACCGCCCGTCCGAGCCGGGCGCGCGCTCGACGGATCGCAGCAGCCAGCGAGGGGGCAATCGCGGAGGGCGCCTCAGAGCTCCTGTCGAAGCGCCACCAGATTTCGGCGGATGAGATAGCGCGCCTTGCCGAGATTGCCATCACGCGCCAGCGCCATGACGAGCATGATCCCGTCCTCGATCTGGTGGAAGATCAGCACGAATCGGGCGAGTGTGACGACCGTCTCCTCGGCCGAGCCACCCCCGAGTGCATCGGAGGCCTTCGCGATGTCGGTCATGATGCGCCCGAACTCGACGCCCGCCGAACCCACGTCGGGCAAGGCGCCGCCGGGCAGCGCCGCGTTTCCCGGGCTGCTGGCGATCGCGATGCCGTCGGACTCCATGAGGGCGATCCCGAGGACGCCCTTGCACTCGCTCACGATGCCTTGAAGGATGGATTCGAAGCTCATCGGACTCCCCTCTCTCCAGTGCTCCAGTGCTCCAGTGCTCCGGGGCTCCGGGGCTCCGGGGCTCCGGGGCTCCGGGGCATCACGCGCCCCGCTGGAGATTATGCAGCCACCGCTCCAGTGTTGCGACGATCCGACTGCGCCGCTCCGCCTCGGGGTCGTGCCCGGCCGAGATCGCGGCGCGTGGCGGCGCCTCCGCAGCGTCCATGATCCCGAGCGGCGGCGCCTCCGCGGCGTCCTCGACGACCGCGCCGCCGCCGACCTCCACATCCATATCCGGGATCGGCATCCGCTCGAGTGCGGCCAGGCCCTCCTCGGCGCGCGCCGCCTCCTCCGCCCCTTCGCTCTCACCGATCGCGGCGCTGCACTCCACCTCGGCGGCGGGCTGCTCTTCGATCTCGGCACGGATCCGATCGGCACGATCGCGATCGCCCTGCGCTTCGAGCAGCCCGGCCATGGTCGCGGTGCGGAAGGCCCGGACCTCCTCGAGCTCGAACCCGCTCTCCTCGTCGTCGCGCTCGTAGGCGGGGATCTCCTCGTCGAGACATGCGTCGGGATGCGCATCCTCCCCCACGGCCTCATCGCTCGGCGCATGATCGAGCAGCGCCTGCTCGGCCATGGTGTTCGCCGAGATCATCTCATCGGGCTGCGCCTCGGCCGCCTCGAAGGCCTCCTCGATCTCGTCGTCGGCGAGCTGTTCCTCGAAGGCGTCGGCAGAGGCGCCTGCAGCGGGCTGCGGAATCCAGCCGACGTCGACGGTGGCCAGCGGGCGCGGCGCGTCGAGCTCGGCGGGTCGATAGTCGCTGATCACGATGCCCGAGTCGGATTCTCCGCCGGCCACCGCTGGGCCGCCGGTCTGCGCACCTTCGAACGAGCTGCGATCATCCTCGGCCGCCACGTCGAGCGCCGACTCGATGCCCTGGAGGCGGTGCGGCTCGAGCACGGCATCGAGAATCTCCGACAGGGCGTCCCTGGCCTCGTCGCGACGCCCGAGATCGAGTAGGGCCAGCCCGAGCGATACCCGCCCGGCCAGCCGCGCGGGCGCGTGCTCGAGGCCCGTCTCCGAGACGGCGAGCGCAGCCTCAGCGTCTCCGGCGCGACGCAACGCCTCGGCCAGCGCGGGGAACTCCGGCGCACCCGGGTCGTCCTCCACCAGGCGACGGAGCGCCTCGAGGTCGTACTCACGAACGCTCTGCCCCAACGCTTCGTCCATGTTCTCCTCGCGCTGCTCCAATCCGATCCTCCCGATCAACTCAGCGGGCACGCTCTCATCCCGCCGCGACCATTAGCATGTCCGCGGCGCCCGGGCCTCGGTGACCGCCCCGGGGCGGACGCGCCCCTCGCGCCTCGGGAGAAATGCCGGCCCGGCCTCTTTCGTATCGACCGGCGCCGCCCCTGGAATGACCGGAATCGGCGTCGCCGGAGCCTCCGCGCGGTCGTGCGCCCGACGCCCACTGCCCTGGATCCTGCTCCGCCCGAAACGCGAGCGGGGGACACCGAAGTGCCCCCCACTGCGTTCCGGAGTCTCCCCGAGGCCGACACGAGTCGGCCTCGACCGCTCGTCTCGGGCTGCGCTCAGTTCGAGGCGAGCGCGGGATTCACCACGACACGCGGCGTCACGAAGATCAGCAGCTCCTTGCGCACGTCGGACACCTCCTTGGACTTGAAGGCCGCCCCGAGCACCGGGATCCTGTGCAGGTAGGGCACACGTGTATCGCGCAGGGTCTTGTCCACGGTGTAGATGCCACCGATCACCAGGGTCTGGCCGGCCTTGACCAGCGTCTCCGTCTTCGCCTGGTTCTTCGCGATGGCCGGCGAGCCGGTCGGCGTGGACACCGAAGCGTCCGGGGCGTTTCGCGTGACCTCGAGCGTCATGATGATGCTCTGGTCCGTGGTGATGTGCGGCGTGACCTTGAGCGAGAGCTCCGCGTCGATGAACTCGAGATTCGCATCGCCACCTTCGAAGGTCTGGAAGGGAATCGACACACCCTGTTCGATGAGCGCCTCCCGATTGTCCAGGGTCACCACGCGCGGGCTGCTGATCACCTTGCCGTCACCGGTGGCCTCCATGGCCTGGATCTGCACGTCGACCCGCATCTTGTCATCCAGCAGGAAGGCGCCGAAGTTCACCAGCCCGGTCGGCACCGCTGTGATGGGATTGCTGAAGACCACGCTGTTCTCGCCCTGGAAGCGGAAGTTGTCTCCACCGGGCAGGTCCGTACGCGGGTTGGTGCCGGGGTTGAACCCATCCTGCCACTGCTGCGTCCCGACGGCCCAGACCGAGCCGAGCTCGCGCGCGAACTCGAGGTTCGCCTCTACGATCTTGGCCTCGATCATCACCTGCGGCGTCTGCGTATCCACCGCCTGCACCAACGCCGTGGCCTCGTCGATCACGCTGCTGATGTCCTTGATGATGAGCGTGTTGGTGCGCTCGTCCATGTTCACCGTGCCACGCGGCGAGAGCAGTCGCTTGACGAGCTTCTGCGTATCCTTCACCGAGGCGTAGTTCACCGGCTGCAGCTTGACCTCGAGGTCCTCGAGCTTCTCCGCGTTGCGGCGCTCCTGCAGGCGGATCTCCTGCTCGACCTTGAGGATCTCCTGCGGCGCGATGCGCAGCACGCTGCCCACCCGGATGAAGCCCAATCCCTTGGTCAGCAGGATCACGTCGAGCGCCTGATCCCAGGGCACGTCCACCAGCCGGATGGTGATGTTGCCCGCCACCTCGTCACCGGCGATGATGTTGAGGTCGCTCACGTCCGCGATCAGGCGCAGCACGTCGGCGATCTCCACGTCCTTGAAGTCGAGCGAGATGCGGCGGCCGGTGTACTCCTTGCCGTCGATCAGGCCGCCCTCTTCGAGGATGTCCACCGCCGCGGGAGCAGCGAGGCTGCCGGGCGGCGCCGGCTCCTCCGCCTGCGTGGGCGCCGACGCGAGCCACTCCTGCCCCGGATCCACCGGCTCCGGCGCGACCGGCGCATCGTCGAACTGCGGCAGGTCCTCGTAGGACTCCGTCTCGGCGACGGCCGCCGGGACGTCCTCGGCCATCGGCATCGTCTCGTCGGCCATCTCGGGCGAGGGCTCCGAGGGGGGGGCCATGGGATCGGCCACGGCCTCGCCGCTGACCTGCTCGTCGCTCGGATACGCCTCGTCCATCGGCACGTCGGCCGTCACCGTCAGACCGCTGGCCATCCGTTCGACAGGCTGAGCTCGAGTCTCTCCGGGGATGAAGGCCGGCGGCGGCGCCGCCGCCACGCCGGTGTTCGGGAAGTACACGAAGAGCAGCGAGCCGCGGTTGGTGAGCCGCGGCTGGATGCCCATGCCGCGCTTGATCACGACACGAACCTCGTTGCCGGGAACCTCGGGCTGCTGGAAGGTTGTCACCAGCGAGATCGGTCCACCGAGCTCGGGCGTGATGCGTTCGCCCGCGGCGTCTTCGATCACGGCGTCGCGGATGGCGATCACCACCGTCTCCTCGTCGGGCGTCATCAGCTCATAGGCGATGGTGCGGTTGCTCAGCACCGCCACGCGGTCGCGATCGGAGTTGCGATCGTACTGGAGGCCATAGATCTCGGCGGACGCTGCATCGCCGGACGCATCCCAGCTGCTGGGCGTGGGTGCCGATTCGAACGCCGAGGGCGTCGATGCCGGCTCGATCGGCTCTGCATCCCAGCTGGAAGCCGGAGCGGTTTCGGCCACCTCCATGGGCTCCTCGATGCTCGGAGCCCCGTCCGGTCGCGGTGCAGCGGTTGCGGGCGCCGGCTGCTCCCAGTCCTCGGTGGCTGCGAGGTTCGCCGATCCATTGGAGAGGCTGAGCCCCGCTGCGAGCGCCTCGTCGAGGTCCGGTCCCTCGCCGACGGTGACGTAGAGTCCATCGTTCGCCGTGATCACGCGGCGCCCGACGAAGGCGTTCGAGCCGGGGCCACCATCGAGCACCACGCGCACCTTGTCCGGGTGCGTGCCGATCCGGACGCGAGCCACCTGATCGGTGTCGATCTGCACCGCCGACTGCGGCATCTCGTTCTCGAGGCCGTGCAGGTCGAGGACCAACCGATCCGGATTCTCGATCACGAAGCTCTCGGCGGACGTGATGGCGCCATTGGCCTGCAGGTGGAGCAGCAGCCCGCTGCTCGCCTCCTCGAGGTTGAGTGCGTGGAGCATGGTCGCCGGCTCTGCCACCGCCACCGGAACGGGCTCCGCCTCGGCTGCGCCCTCGACCTCTCCAGCCATGGGCTCGTCGTCGGCCGGCGAGGCCGTCGCCCACGGATCGGCAACGCTCGTCTCCGAAGCCACCTCATGGCCGGTGGCCGCGTGGCTCTGGTCGTAGCCCTCTGCGCTGTAGCTCTCCTCGTAGCGCTCGGCAGGCTCTTCCGCGCCGTACTCGGACGCGTACTCATCCGCGTAGGCATCGGAGCCGTCTTCCGGAGCGGCCATCCCGCCGGAGGCGTAGGGGGCAATGCCCTCATCGCTGGCAGGGTAATCGCTGGCCACCTCTTCTGCGGCCACACCCGAGCGGACGAAGACGGTGAGCCCGTCCCGGGTCGTCACCACCTCGTGCTCGGCGGCGCCCGCGAAGGTCACCGAGACGGTCGTGACGGGCCAATCGTCCTCTACCAAGGTTTCGGCCCGCACGCGCTCGACCCTTCCGTCGCCCACCTCGACCTCCTGGGAGGCGTCGGAGAGCGCTGCGAAGAGGCTCTTCGAGCCCTGCTTCACGCCCGGCAGCTCGATCACGAGGGTGTCATCCTCGCTGCTGCTGCTGAAGCTCGGCTGGAACAGCCCCTCGAGGATGATGATCGTCTCTTCATCCTCGCTCTCCACGGCGACGTCGCCGAGGGTCTGCTGCTCACCTCGAGCCGCGCTGCGGCCCTCGGACGGCACAGGACCTTCGGGGGTCTCCGTCGAAGCGCACGCGATCATCACGATGGCCAACGCGGCCCCGATGATCCATGAAATTCTACTCTGGCTTCCGCTGATCGGACCGACCATCGAGCTCACCCTCCTTGGCTCCTGCGAATCCGCATTTCCACGTCGCGAGTGGACTCGGTCCCCTCGAAGTCGACGTAGGTTTCCTTGACCAGGACCAGGTTGTCCCCGATGTGAATGACCCGGCCGCTGTTCTTGCCAATCTGCGATCCTTCCCTGATCACGAAGGAGCGCCCACTCGGATCCGAAACGAGCGCCCGAGGCCTCGTCGCATCCCACACCACTGCGATCACCGAGAGCTGACCGAGCTCGTACTCACCCAGCGGACCGATTCCCACGTCCATCGCCTGGACGTGCTTGTACCTGATCGACCGGAAGGGATCTCGCTTGCCCGTCGCGTCGTAGGCGTAGCCCTCGGCGCCACCGGCATAGGCCACGTCTTCCATCGACTCGCCCGGCTCGCCCTCGGCGGCGAGCGTCGTGCGCTCTGCACCGGCCGTCTTCTGCTTCTTCTCGAGCGATCTCTTGAGGGCGTCACGCTGCGCCGCGTAGTCCGACGTCTTCGTGGCCGTCACGGGCGCTTCGTTCTCGCAGCCCGTGAGCATCAGCCCGAAGAGCAGGAGCGAAAGCACCCCTCCGATTGCCGCTTTGCTCACGATATCCCTCCTAAGCCCGACCACTATGGCGGCGCTCCGCCGTCGTCACCGATGCCGAGCGCTCCGTCTCGCTGATGAAGCGGAAGGTCGTGGCCTTGCCCCCCACTCGCAGCCGCGTGCCCGACCTCGATTCGCTGGCCGTCGTGATCTCCAGCGCGCCGACGTTCACGATGCGCGCGAGCCTTCCGACCTTCTCGAAGAAGCGCGCCAGATCGTGGTAGCTCCCCTCGAGCTCCAAGCTGAACGGCACCTCGGCATAGAAGTCGTGAGGCACCTCGCGCCCGCGCTCGATGGATTTGATCTGGACACCCACCTGCTTGCCGGCGGTGCTGATGTCCTGCAGCAGATCCTCGAACTGCTTCCCGTCGGGCAGCTGCTTCAGCGCCTTGTTGAGATCGCGCTCGAGGTCGGCCACCTCCTGCTCGAAGGCCGCCAGGTTGGTCGCCACCGCACGCACGTTGTTGAGCTTGCGCTGCAGCTGCTGGGCGCTCGCCTTCATCTGCGTGACCTGCTGCGCCTTCGGCGCGTAGCCCAGGAAGTAGTAGGCGGCAGCGACGGCCACGAGCACGCCGCTGACCACGGCCAGCCTGACGGGCTTCGGGACCTTGCCCAGCTGCTCGAGCTGTTCATCGAAGTCGAAGTTCAGTTCCATGGCCGATCCCTCCTAGGCGCCTGCCGTCTCGCCGGCGGAACCACCATCCTCGTCGTCGGCGGGATTCACCAGGTCGGCCGTGATCTCGAAGTTGACGAGCCGTACGCCGTCTATGGCCTTGCCGCGCCCCGTGCGGAGCAGATCGACGTTGTCGAAGTACTCCGAGCCATTGAGCTCTCGCAGGAAGTCCGCGACCACGCCGTTGTCCAGGCTGTCGCCCTCCAGGGTGAGGCGTGCGCCCTCGGTCGTGAGCTTCGTGATCCAGAGCCGATCGGGAGTGTGCTTCGCGAGCTCGTCGAACATGCGGACCGGACCGGTGCGAGCACGATCGAGGCCCTTGATCACGTCCAGCTTGTCCTCGAGGTCGGACTTCTTGGCCTTGAAGGCCTGCACCTGCTTCTCTTGCGGCCTGAAGTGCTCGATGTCGCTCTCGAGCTGCTTCACGGAAGCCTGCACCTGGGAGAGCTCGGAGTCGACCTGATCCCCGAGAAAGAGCGCCCCGCCACCGATCAACACGAGCCCGAGCACCAGCAGTGCGACGCTCTCGCGCAGGTCCGCGACACGACGTGCCTCGCGATGCGGGAGTAGATTGATCTCGATCATCAGCTCTCCAACCTCCGTGTCGCCAGGCCGACGCCCACGCCCAGCGAGGGGCCGATCCCCTCCAGGTACTCGGCCTCGAAGCCCTTGCTCGGCAGCATGCGTGAGAGGGGGTTCATGAGCTCGACTTCGAACCCGGTGCGTTCGGCGAAGCTCTGTGCGAATCCGGCGATCTTCGCGCCGCCACCGCAGATCAGGACCTTGCCGATCCGGCTGTCCACCGCCGTCGCGGAGAAGAAGTCCAGCGAACGAGAGATCTCGCCGATCACCGTATCCGTGACCTGACGGATGGCGTGCTCGACTTCCTGAGGCACCACCTCCTGACTCTGGTCACCTTCGGCACCGCCCAGCTTCAGGCGCTCGGCCTCCTCGAAGGACACCGAGAGCGCCTTCTGGACCACCACCGTGAACTGATTGCCGCCAGTGATCATGTCTCGCGTGAAGACCAGCACCCCGGACTGCACGACGTTGATGTTCAC
>CAZQMY010000130.1:0-13769 GCA_964594405.1 uncultured Spirochaetaceae bacterium
GCTGGTCGGACTAGTGGGCCGTGCCCGAGAAGCCCACCAGGTGCACCTTGCTGAAGGTGAGCTTTCCGTCGAACTCGAAGGGCTCGGGCTCGCGCTCGCTCTTGGGCAGCTCCCAGATCTTCTTGTATCCGCTGTGCGAGGGATGGGTCTCGATGTTGTCCATCAGCCCGCGGCCGCCGCTGATCATCATGAGTGGCGTGTTCACGGCCATCAGGAAGAGCGGCGAGATCTCGACCGAGCCGGTGAAGTTGCGACCCTCCAGGTGCTCCTGGTAGGCCCAGCTCTCCTTGTAGCGCTCGGTGATCGTGCCGAGGGTGGTCGTCGTGAAGTCGTCCTCCGCCATGGCATGGACGATGGTCTCCGCCGCCATCATGCCCGACTTGATCGCCATGTGGACGCCCGCCAGCTTGGCGATGTCCAGCATCGAAGCGGCATCGCCGACCAGCAGTGCGCCGTTGCAGTAGAACTTGGGCTGGGCGAAGAGGCCGCCGCTCGGGATGCACTTGGCGCCATAGCGGACCAGCTCCGCACCATCGAGCAGGTCGCGCATGAAGGGCGTGGTCTTGAACTTCTGCGCGTTGAGGTGCGGATCGTTGTTGGGGTTCTTGTCGTTGAGCGGCGTCACGAAGCCGAAGGAGATGAGGTTGTCCTTCATGTCGTAGAGCCACATGCCGCACATCTGCGAGAACGCATCCGGAAAGAGCGAGCCGTGGATCACGCGGCCCGGCTTGTGCTTCTCGGGCTTGACCCGCCAGATCTCCTTGATGCCGGTCTCATAGGTCTGCGGGTTCGGACCGTGCAGATCGAACCCGGCGACGAGCTGCTTGGTCAGCGTTCCGCGGACGCCCTCGCCGAGCACCGTCACCTTGGCGAAGATATCCATTCCGGGCTGGTAGGTCGGCTTCTGCTTGCCCTCGCGGTCGATGCCCATGTCGCCGGTCCGTACGCCGAGCACCTTGTCGCCCTCGGTGAGGATCCTGGCGGCGGCGAAGCCGGGGTAGATCTCGACACCCAGCTCCTCGCACTTCTCGCCGAGCCACTTGCAGACGTTCGAGAGCGAGGCGACGTGATAGCCCTTCTTCTGGAACTGGGGCGGCGTGAACGGCGACTTGATGGTGCCGCCGCGCGTGAAGATCACGAACTGGGCGTCGTCGCACACGTACTCGGTGGGGAAGCCCTGCTCGACGAAGTCGGGCATCAGCTCGCGGATGGCGATGGGGTTGATCACCGCGCCGGAGAGCTGGTGGTCGCCGACACCCGCCGCCTTCTCGATGATCAGCACCACCGGAGGCTCCATCGGCTCTGTGCCCTCGGCCTCGGCCTTCTCGTTGTACGCCTCCACCTGCTTCATCAGGTGGTAGGCCGATGCCAGGTTGGCGGGTCCTGCGCCGACGTAAAGAACGTCGACCTCCATGCTCTCGCGCTCGACGTCGCTCATTGCAATTCCTTGTTTTTCATGGTTTTCCGCAGGGCGCCGACGGAAGTTCGGGGGTCACGGAACGCCGGAAAATAGAGAACGGGCGCCCTGCCTACAAGGAAGCCAATGGTTGCTCGCGGGGCCTCCAGATTGGACCCGGGGGGCACTCAGGCTCCCTGCTGCTCGCCGGGGACCGGCTCGGCACGCGGTGGGGCGCCGGGCACGAGCGTGCCCCAGGAGCCGACGAAGATGACCCCGCCGACCGCCATCACGAGGGCGGAGATGACGAACGGCGTGGACAGCCCGAAGTAGTCCATCAGGAGCCCGGCGATCAGGGCTCCGACCACGCGCCCGGCCACCGCCATGCTGTTGCCCTGTCCGAGCAGCTCGCCTGCGTCGCGGGCCTCGCAGGCCTTCGTGTACAAGCTCGTGAATGCCGGGAATGCGATGCCATTGCCGAAAGCCACCACCGGCCCGATGGCGTAGAGCCAGGCGTAGCTCGGCGAGAAGGGGATGGCGAAGAGTCCGAAGGCGGTGAGCACCAGGCCCAGCACGACCATGGCCCCCTCGCTCATGAAGCGCCCCAGCCGCCCGACCACCACGCCCTGCGAGACGGCGACGAAGACGCCGAGCCAGGCGAAGAGCACTCCCACGTCCAGCGAGTTCGCCGAGTAGCGCCGCAGGAGATAGAGCGGAAAGCAGCCCTCCACCGCCGCGAAGGCGACGTAGACGTGGAACCAGAGATAGAGATAGAGGCCGATGCGACGGTCGTGCACCATGGCGATCATGCGGATCGGCGTCGGGACGAGCGACGTGAGCAGCTCGCGCCTGTTCGGCCACGTGTCGTCGGCGGGCCGCGTCTCGGGCAGGTAGATCACGGCGACCGCGAAGTTCAGCGCCGCGATGATGGCCACCGCGTAGAAGGGCACGGCCATGTCGAAGCCGGCGAGGATGCCGCCGAACGCCGGGCCCAGCACCAGCGCGACGCCGAGCGAGGCGCCGATCTTGCCCATGCCGTCCGCCCGCTCCTCGGGCGGGGTCACGTCGGTGATCACGGCCTGGGCGGTTCCCACGCTTGCGGCGAAGAATCCGCCGAGGATCCGCGAGATGTAGATCATCGACAGATTGCTCGCGAGCGCGAGCATGACGAAGGACGCGACCGTCCCGGCCAGCGATACGAGAATGACCGGCCTCCTTCCGAATCGGTCCGAGAACCATCCCCAGGCCGGCAGGAAGAGCATCTGAGAGAGCGCGTAGATGGCGAGCATGAGCGCCACCTGGAAGCCGCTGGCGCCGAGCATGTCGGCGTATTCCGGGAGCACCGGAATCAGCACGCTGAAGCCCACGAAGTCGATCAGGATCGTCGTGAACACGATCGGGATCACCGCCCGGGATCCGGGTCGGGAGAATCCCGGCTGGTGTTCATCGGTGTCTTGAGGCGGCATCGCGAGCTCGGTGGACTCCGGTCGTGGGCGATCCGCCTCCGGGCGTGATCGGGCTGGGCCCGCGCTCGCGGGCATCTGGGGGATCGGGATGGATTCTGGGGGGCTCTGGGCCCGGCCCTGCCTGGGGATAGCGCGTCGAACTCTGGATGATTGCGCGCTCGGCGACTTCGCTCCACCTCTGGCAGTCTTCGGGCCGCTCCAGCTCCGGGGTCGGCTATGCTCGGGCGATGCAGGATCTCCAATCGGCCATGGTGGACATCCTTCGGGACTTCCTCGCTGCCCATCGCGAGCTCAACGACGTCTTTCGCCGCTATCGCGAGGGGTCGCTGCGTTTCGAAGTCGTCCAGCGACTCGTCGGCGGCGATCCGAGCAGCCGCCTGTACCGGCTGAAGGAGCGCTGTCACCAGTGCTTTCGACAGCGCAGCGCGGGGGACCTGGCTGCCCACGATCGTGGCGTCCTCTTCGATCTGGCCATGGGCTCCCTCTTCCACGAGGCCATGAAGCTGCGCGAGAACCTCTACCAGCAGGAGTTCTACCTCCCGAGGGTCCGCACGCTCCGCACCGACGAGCGGCACATCGGTGAGCGCGACGACGAGACGGCCGAGCTCTTCGAGGAGTTCGAGAAGATCCTGTCGGCCTCCGCCAAGCGCCTCGACGAGGCGGTGGAGGAGACCGAGGTGCTGCTGGTCCAGACCCGAGGTCAGCTCAAGTGGCTGCTCCAGGCCCACAAGAGCAATGGCCTGCTCGCCCGCTGCCTCTACGAGCACGAGGAGTGGGTGGACGATGTCTTCCCCGAGCGCACGGAGGGCCTGCTCGCGTTCGTCTACGGCGAGACGGCCATCGGATACCTGGTCGCAGCGGCCTCTTATCTGCAGAGCGCGTACTTCGTGGAGGCCCTCGCGGTGATTCGAGGCCGCTGTGCGGAGGTCGTGGAGCACCCCCAGGTTCGTCGGCTCGCGCTCTACGCCGAAGGTATGCAGGCCTTCCTGAGCGCGGACTATCCACGCTGCATCGAGCAGCTCGCCGAATGGTGCGAGGCGGGGCTCGAGGGTGAGAGCGCAGCCCACGTCCGGCTCGCCACGGCGGCGCTGGCGAAGATGCCGAACCTGCTCGACGGAGAGGCACCGCTGCTGGGCGAAGCCAAGCGGCTCCACGAGCTGCTCCGCGAGCACGCGGGGCAGGTCGGCTAGCTGCGCGAGCACGCGGGGCAGGTCGGCTAGCTGCGCTCAGCCAGTGGCCGCCGCAGCCTCCTGCCGGCCCTTGCGCTGGAAGTGGATCCAGAGCGCCGAGCCGAAGACCACCAGGGCGACGCCGATCAGCTGCGGCTCCGTCAGGCCGAAGAGCACCCGCTCGTTCAGGCGCCAGTTCTCGATCACGACCCGACCCAGGCCGTTGCAGATGAAGTACTCGCCGACGAGGGAGGGGCTCTTGAAGCGACGCTTCCAGAGGACCGCCGCCACTGGAAGCAGCCAGATCACCTCGTAGAGCTGCGTCGGGTGCACGAGCTCGTCAGTGGGCGGAGCGCCTTTGGGAAAGGAAACGCCCCAGGGCAGATCGGTGGGCACGCCGTAGTCGTCGCCGACCAGGAAGCAGCCGATGCGACCCAGGCTCTGTCCCACCGGCAGCGCCACCGCCGCCGAATCGGCGAACTGCCTCAGCGGCACGCCATGGAAGCGGCAGCCGAGGATGGCCGCGAGGCCGCCACCCATGAGTCCGCCGTACCAGGTGATCCCGGCCCGGTTGAAGAGCAGCTCCGTGAAGGTGCCGCCGCCACGGAGTGAGACGTCCACGGCGAAGTAGAGCTTCGAGCCCAGGACGCCGCCGATCATGATCCAGATCAGCATGTCTGCGGCCTTCTCCGGATCGAGCCCCTGCTCGGCCATTCGCCGCATCGTGATCCAGTATCCGGCCAGGAAACCGAGGGCCATCATCACGCCGAAGCTGCTGATGGTGTAGCTGGTGCCGGGGATCGTGAGGATGTCCGGGTACATGGCGCGCAGCCTACCCGGTGGGCTGGGGGCGGGCAATGGCGGGTCGGCGGAGCGGGCTAACTCTTCGCGAGCGTCACGCAGAAGCGTGCGCCATGGCCAGGCTCGCTCTCCACCCAGGCGCTGCCGCCGTGGGTCTCGGCGATCTTCTTCACGATCGCGAGCCCCACGCCGCTCGATCCGCTCCGGCTCCGGCGACCGAGGGTACGGAAGACGCCGAAGATCGACTCGTGGTGCTCCGGGGCGATGCCGACGCCGTGATCGGTGACGGTGATCAGGTGATCACTCGCGCGCGCTTCGATGGCGACCTCGATCCGACGATCCCTGGTGTCGCCCATGTGCTGCAGGGCGTTGCCGATCAGGTTGGAGAAGAGCTGATAGAGCCGGATTCGATCGCAGAGCACCAGGGGCGGGTTCTCGGGGATGACGAGCGTGGCATCCTCTTCCTCGAGGCGCAGCTTCAGCTCGGCCTGCAGCTGGCCCAGCACGGCCCGCGGATCCACGCGCGTGCAGCACTCGGTGTCCGCGCCGATGCGGGAGAGGGCCAGCAGGTCCTCGATCAGCGAGCTCATGGTGGTGCCGGCCTGCTCGATGCGGTCGATGAAGTGCCGCCCGGTCTCGTCGAGCGACACCGCGTAGTCCTGGCGCAGGAGCCGAGAGAAGCCGAGCAGCGAGACCAGGGGCGAGCGCAGGTCGTGCGACACGCTGTGCACGTAGTTCTCCAGCTCGGTGTTCTTTCGGCGAAGCTCGTTCTCGCGGCGCGCAGCGAGGTCGGCGTTGCGAATGTAGGCGATGGTGTGTCGGTGGCCGTCGCCGAGCTTCGCCCGGCGCAGGGCGACGTGCAGGCGCTGTTCACCGCTCTCGCCGACGTTCAGCTCGAACTCCCCGGCCACCTCACCCGCGCGGTCCGAGGGGTCGCCTGGCTTGGCGAGCTTCGCCAGGGCCCGGTCCAGCCGCAGCGCGGTGCCCGGCGGTTGATCGCCGGCATCGATCCCCGAGATCAGCCGGAAGAGATCCGGGTTGTTCGGCATCAGCAGGGCGGCGGGCTTGCCAATGATCTGCCGCGGATCGAGCCCGAGGATCGGGTCGACGGCCGCGTTGGCCCAGCTGATGAACCCGTAGCGGTCCAACGCGAGGATGGCGTCCGGCGAGGCATCGAGGATGCCACTCGTCATGTCGCTGCGGGTCTCCTCGCGCCGCTCCGCGCGCTCTCTGGCGCCCAGAGGGTCGACGATCATCGCCATCAGCGGGCGCCCGTCCTGGGTGGCGATCCGGAAGGCCGAGAACTCGAACCGCTCGCTGCGCCCCGCGCGGAGGCTCAAGTCGAGCTGGACGTTGGTGACGCTCTCGTGCGTCGCCAGGTGCCGTTTGATGCGGGTCACCTGCTCCGCGAAACGCATCTGCGCCATCGCGTCCGGGATGGACGGCAGCGCCTCGCAGATCGGGCGACCGGAGTTGCTCTCGGAGCCGCCCGGCACGAGGCCGAGCTGATCGCGCATCCAGACCACACGCGTGGAGTGATCGATCACGATCACCAGCGGATGCAGCCTCGCGAGGCCCTCGAGCATCCGCTGGGTGGCGACGTCGTCGAGGGGCAATTCCTGGCAGGCTTCGTTCGACGTTTCGTTCGTCATAGGGCGCGGGAGCAGAGTTGCTCGTTCGTGAAGCGATGCTAACACCCCGAATCTCGACGGGGACAGTGAAAACCGTGGGTAATTCGCGGTGATTGTGTGGCGGCTTCGCGCGGAGCGCCGATCGACGGAAAGCGCTTCAGAGTCCAAAGCCTATGCACATCGACTGCCGATTCCCGAAGCTCCGCTCGCAAGTCGCCCGCCTCTGGGGTGAAGGGCGGAGAGCGATCACGTGGCCAGCCGTCGCATCGAGCTGTAGACTCCGGCCGACAGACGAGAACGATCGTCGAGCCAAGCCCCCCAAGTCGCGCGGATCCGCCCGCCCGATCGAGAGCCGATCGCGCCCGCCGCTTCGCTTCGGGGCGCGCCTGGTGGAGCCAAGCGTGTCCTTCCGCGACCCCGCCCACGATGCCCATGCGGCGCAGAGCCGACGTTCGCGCGTGCTGCTGCTCGCGCTGCTGACGGTCTTCCTGACGAGCGGCTCGCCGATCCCGCGCGGGGGCGAAGCCGGGCTCGCGCCGCTGCCGGAAGTCTCGACGAAGCCGCCGGCGAGGGACGACGCGTTGGACCCCGTGTCCAGCTGGGTCGAAGCCAGTCTCGCTCAGGCGAATCCCTCGCTCACGCCGATGGACCGCGCCCGCATCCGCGAGGCGGTCATCCGTTTCAGCGGCCAGTACGGGCTCGATGTCGATCTGGTGATGGCGGTGATCCTGGTCGAGAGCGACGCGCGGCCCTGGGCGCGCTCGCCGAAGGGTGCCGTCGGGCTCATGCAGGTGATGCCGCACATGATGCGTCCCATGCGCCTCGCCGGGAACATGACCACCATCGAGAGCAACATCGAGGCGGGCTGCGCGATCCTGGCGCACAACATCAGTCGTCTCGGCGAAGAGGATGGTATCTCCGCCTATTTCTGGGGCTCCCGGATTCGCGGTGTGGCCTATCTCGAGAAGGTGAACGCGGCGCGCGAGCGGGTGCGCGGCCTGAGAACCTCCTGAGTCCACCTCGGACACCCCTCCACCGTGCTACCCATTCGGTCGAGGGGCACGGGGGTGGCCCCGAGCGCGAGGGGGTCTGATGGGCGCAGCCAGTATTCGGCGCGGCGAGGAGCGGTTCCGGGGCGCAGACGGCGCCAGCCTGCTGTCTCGGAGCTGGTCGGCGGGTCCGGCCAATCGGAGCCTCGTGCTCGTGCACGGCTTCGGAGAGCACAGCGGTCGCTACGACGAGATGGCGTGCTGGTTCGCCGCTCGCGGCTTCGACGTCCACGCCTACGATCAACGCGGTCACGGCGCCTCCGCCGGGCCACGCGGCCACGCCGACGGCGTCGAGGCGCTGCTCGACGATCTGGAGGTGTTCCTGCACCGCGTCGATCAGGGCAGCGCCGCCGGGACGTTGAGGGTGCTCGTTGGACACAGCATGGGCGGCCTGGTCGTCAGCGCCCTCGCTGCGCTGCGTCATCCCGACATCGACCTGCTCGTGACGAGCGGAGCCCTGCTCGAGCTCTCGTCCGATCTCTCCGCGCTCAAGATCGCCGCCGCTCGTCTGCTGCGCCGCATCGCCCCGCGCCTCGCGATGGACGCTGGACTCGATCACGCGGGCCTGTCCACGGATCCGGAGGTCATCCGCCGCTACGAGGCCGATCCCCTCGTGCACGGCCGCATGAGCACCGCCCTGGCCGCCGGCATCATGGACACCGTGCCCGCCGTCCACTCGGCGGCCGGCGAGGTGTGCATGCCGATGCTCATGCTCCATGGCGAGGACGATCCGCTCTGTCCTCCCGCCGGGAGTCGCAAGCTCTTCGAGCGCCTGCCCAAGGAGACGGTGACCGGGAGCGAGCTGCACACGTATCCTCGGCTGAGGCACGAGATCTTCAACGAGCCCTGCCGCGAGGCGATCTTCCAGGACGTGCTCTCCTTCGTCGAGAAGCGCGAGTCCGAGCGATGAGGTCGCCCACGTCCGGGTTCGCGGAGGAGCATCGAAACCATGACTGAGCGCAGCACCGATCAGGCGACTGGTGAGCTCACGCACCTCGACGCCGAGGGGCGCGCTCGGATGGTGGACGTGGGCCAGAAGGCGATGACGCATCGCGTCTGCGTCGCGCGATGCCACGTGAGCATGCAGCCGACGACCCTGGCGAAGATCACCGAGGGCACGATCGCCAAGGGTGATGTGATGGCCACAGCGCGGATCGCCGGCATCCAGGCCGCCAAGCGCGCCGGCGAGTGGATCCCGCTGGCCCATCCGATGCCGCTGGACGCCGTAGAGGTGACGCTCACTCCGGATCCCGACGCTTGCGCGGTCCGGATCGAGGCGCGGGTGCAGGCCCATTGGAAGACGGGCGTCGAGATGGAAGCGCTGGTCGCCGCCTCGGCAGCGGGCCTCACCATCTACGATATGTGCAAGGCCATCGACCGTGGGATGACGCTCGAGCGCGTGCGTCTGGTGGCGAAGACCGGCGGCAAGAGCGGCATCTACGTCCGTCCCGGCGAGGATCCCCCCGAGCTGCACGAGCCCACGGGGCCCGCCCCGACGGGGATGGCTCCGCGGGCGTCGGCGAAGGGGGGTGCGTGATTTCGGGGCCCGAAGGCGAAGAAGAATCGCGACAGGCGGAACCCCTGGATCCGGATCGGCGTCTCTCGGAAGAGAGGCCTGCTATGACATTCGAGATGGTAGAGCGAGGTCCCGCCGCCCGGGTGGGTCCGATGACTGAACGACGCGCGGCCGGGCTGGTCATCGACGATCCGGACATCGATCTGGTCGATCGTTGGAAGGCGGGTGACGAGTCGGCCTTCGAGCAGCTCGTCAAGCGTCACGAGCAGCGGGTCTTCCGCCTGCTCATGCGCATGATGGGGAACCGCGAAGAGGCGGAGGACGTGGCTCAGGAGACCTTCCTGAGCCTCCACCGTCACGGCAAGCGCTTCCGCGCGGAGGCCCGGTTCTCGACCTTCGTCTACCGTGTCGCCGCCAACGCCGCCCTCAATCGGCGTCGGTCACTGGGCCGCAACCGCGCGCGCATGCACAAGCTCGCCGAGCACCAGGCGGCGGGCGACCACCTGCCGGAGACGCCGCGCGATCCCGAGGACGCCGTCTCGGGCAGCGAGCTGAGCGGTCACGTTCGTGAGGCCCTCGACCGGCTCTCGCCCGCGCTTCGGCTGCCGGTGGTGCTCTACGACATCGAAGGGCTCGCCTACGGCGAGATCGCGAAGGTCCTCGAGGTCGCCGAAGGCACCGTCAAGTCGCGCATCCATCGCGCGCGCAAGGCCCTGAAGGAAGAGCTGAAGGCCGTACTCGGCCGGACCGGGATGGGTGAGGCACGGGAGGCGCGCTCGCTCATCGATCGAGAAGTGGAGAGTGAATCCCCGTGAATCATGCTGACGTCGAACGCCACCTGGCCGACTACCTCGAAGGGGACCTTCCCCTCGGCAAGCGTGCCCTCGTCGATGCCCACCTGGACGAATGCGAGATGTGCTCTGCGGAGCTGGCTGAGCTCCAGGACACGATCTCGTTGCTGCGTTCCCTCCCCGATCCCGAGGTCCCGGCCAACTTCACGGCCAACGTGATGCGGCGCATCCGCACCGGCGATTCGCGGCCGACGCTGCTCGACCACGTGCAGGCAGCGCTCTCGGCCATCTTCGCCCCGCGTATCCTCTACCCCGTCTCGATGGCGATGGTAGTGGCGGGCGTCCTGATCTCGACTGGCCAGCTACGCGTGGGGTGGCCCTTCCAGAGAGAGGTGCTGGTGCCCACGCAGGTGCTGGTGAACCTTCAGCCCCGGGAAGCTGCCCCGACGCCGGCGCCCCGGCAGCTCGCCCGGAATGACGGGGGTGGGGCGGCGCTCGTGGGCGCGCGTTCGGCAGATGGATACATCGACGCCGACGCTGCGTTCCAGACGCCGCCCGTTCCCTATCGCTACCAGGATCGCGGCACCTCGACACCGGGCGATTCACAGCGCGCCGCAAGGCTGCGTCCGGCCGTGCCGCTGGTCGTGGAGCGCTACCTCGCCGCTTCACCGTCACCGGTTCCGGCTCGCCGCTACGATCCCGGAGCGGCCCTGCCGGCCAGCAGCTACAGCGGATCGCCCGAGCGCGATCTGCGTGGCTCCTACGGAGGAGGCACGGTGGTGTCCTCGGAGGCTTCCGCTCCCTCCGCCACGAGCAGCGGCGTCGCCGACGCGGCTCCGCCCACGCCCGCGGAGTGGCTGGAGACCGTGGCCTCCGATCCCGATCTCTTCGCGGCACACCTGGACCGCCTGAGCCTCGCCGAGTACGAGCTCTGGGTGGGCAGCCTCACCCGGCATGCCATCGAGCAGGGGCGTCTCGAAGAGGTGGTGGCCGCGCTCCGCAGCGGCCGCAGTCGCTCGGCGCGACTGCTCGCTGACGAGTTCGCCGCCGCCGCGCAGAAGCGCGGGGCCGGGGATGGTCTGGGCTCGAGCCGCCCGGAGTAGATGACGGCCCCTGGCTCGACACGGGCGCTCTGACGGGACGCCAGTGGACCGTCCGCGGAGTCCGCCTGAATGCGATCGCGCCCATGCGCCGCTCGCTGCCTTGCGCGCCCTCCTCATCGACGCTGGTCACCCCATGCCTCGAAGGCCGGCTCAGCCGACGAGCGGCTCGCAGCCCGTTCCGGCGAGCACACGAACGACGCGTGCTCGCGCCTCCTCGGGCAGCGCGGCGAAGCGCTCGCGAAGCCAGCGCAGACACTTGGCCTGGTAGATGAAGGCGTCCTGCACCCAGGGCGCGCCGTCGATGCGACACTCGACGCGCTCGTCTCCGCGCTCGATCGCCGATGCGTTCGCGATCAGGAAGGGCACGTGCACCCGCCCGACCTCGGCGAGCAGCTCGCCGAGCGTAGGAGGAGGGGCGTCCAGGTCCAGCCAATCCGTATCCGAGACCTCCAAGCCGGACAGATCCTCGAGCTTCTCGGTCCATGCGAATGCGCGGGGCGAGACGTCGAGCGCGATCTGCATGGGTGTGGGATCGGTCATGGCGAGCATCGTCATCTGGCCATAGCAGGCGAAGTCCCCGGCACCCGGACGATGACCGAGCAGGTAGGCCTGATGCTGCAGGTGCGCGTCGAAGATCTCCAGGAAGCGCCGCCAGCTCGCCTCGATCACTGGCGCGGTGGTTGCGTTCGACCCGACCACGCCGATCCGCGAGATCTGACGCTCGGCGATCTGTCTCTCGAATCGCAGTCCCGTCTCGGGCGTCATGGTCGTCATCTGCCCGTAGGGCATGTACGCCGAAGCCTTCTTGGTGTCCGGCGCGTACGACCAGCGGTAGTGGAACATGCACTTGCTGAGCCACTCGTCACCGTAGTCCTCGATCAGCGCGTCGATCCAGCTGAGCGCCGGATCCCGGGGCCGGAGCGGGCGCTCCGGGAACTCGGTCTCGAGGCGATCGAGGATCGGCGTGGTGTCGGATATCGCTTCGAGGGGCTGCCCCTGCGCGTCGGGAAGGACCAGGTAGGGCAGGAGCGGCAACGGACGCTCGGGCAACGCCCGCGCCTCCGGGCTCCCGACGACCACGAAGCGATAGGGGATGCGGCGATAGCGGATCGCTGCGCGCAGCTTGCGTGTGTAGGGCGACGATCCGGTTCCGACCAGCCAGAGATGCGTCTTCACGAACTCGATCCTCCTGCCGGGGCCGCCTGCCCGCTCGAGAGACCGTGCAAGTCATGGCACGATACGCGCCTATTGTCGAGGTGCCGCGGTCCGGAGGCCTTCGTCGATCGCGTCCTCCCCGCCCGCCCCGGCTTCGGGCGTACGCCGTCGCGAAGGGACCGCGTGCACGTGCGTTGGGCCGCGCAACTCGGCGCTCGGGCAACGGAACGGGCACAGATCGGCTGAGAGACGAGCACGATGGATGTGAGCACCGGGCTCGGCCGCTAGTCTCGCGTGACGCTGCGCCCGCGGAGGGAACGAAGATGATGCGACCGCCGGTTTCGCCCGAAGCGGTGCTCGATCACCTGGCGCCGGGGACGAACGTCATCGTGCCCCTTGCGAACGGTGAGCCCCGCACCGTGCTGGATGCGATCGAAGCGCGCCACGACTCGCTCGACGGCGTGCGCGTGCACCAGATGCACGCGCTGCACGATCGTCCCTATCTGCACGGCGCCTGCCGCCCCCACCTCGAGCACGTCTCGTACTTCCTCTCGCCGGCCACGCGCAAGGCCTTCGCCGAGGGGGGCTGTGAGCTCGTTCCATGCCACTTCTCCGAGGTGCCCCTGCTGCTCCGTCGGCTCGATGGACCGTTGATCATTCTCGCGTCGGTCTCGCCGCCCGACGCCCACGGCTACTTCACGCTCGGCACCAATGCCGACTACGTCGCGCGCTTCATCGGCCAGCTCCCCTTCTTCGTCGAGGCGAACGCGAGAATGCCTCGCACATCCGGGCGCAATCACATCCACTTCAGTCAGGTCCTGGGCTGGTGCGAGGCCGACTACCCGCTGATCGAGGCCCCGCCGCCGCAGCCCAACGACATCGATCACCAGATCGGGCAGCTCGTGGCGGAGCGCATCGTCGATGGATCGACCATCCAGGCCGGGATCGGAAGCACCTCGACGGCGGTCCTGCGCGAGCTCTCCGGGCATCGCCATCTTGGGATCCACACCGAAGTCGTGGCCGATCCCATGATCGACCTGGTCGAGTCGGGGGTCGTGACGGGTGTCCACAAGCTGAGGCGCCCATCGAAGATCGTCGCCACCTTCGCGTTGGGCACCAAGCGCCTCTACGATTTCCTCGACGAGCATCACGCCATCGAGCTGCTACCCGTCGACTGGGTGAACGACCCGCGCATCATCGCCCAGGAGCGCCAGATGGTCTCGATCAACAGCACGACCGAGGTGGACTTCCTGGGCCAGTGCGCGTCGGAGACGATCGGCGGGCGCTTCTGGTCCGGCTCCGGCGGGCAGGCGGACTTCGCGCGGGGCGCGATGTACTCCGAAGGCGGCCAGGGCTTCGTCGTCCTCCCGTCCACCGCGCGGAACGGGACGCTCAGCCGGATCGTGCCGCGCCTGTACCCGGGATCCGCGGTCACGACCATGAAGAACACGGTCGACAAGGTCGTCACCGAGTTCGGCGTCGCCGAGCTGCGCGGCCGCGGCGTCCGGGACCGCACCGCGGCCCTGATCCGCATCGCCGCGCCCCGGTTCCGTGACTCGCTCGAGCGCGAGGCGCGCCAGATGGGCCATCTGAGCTGATCCGCGACGGGGAGGTGCCCGTCGACCCGCGCGCATGGCGCTCCGCCAGGGATTCCAACCGGCCAACCCCGCGTGGATCAGGCGGAGGGAAGGG
>CAZQMY010000131.1:0-13744 GCA_964594405.1 uncultured Spirochaetaceae bacterium
GTCCAGACCTTGGCGGCCAGGCGTGGGGGCGCGTTCGCCGTGCCTTCGAAGGGGGATTCGGGATTCGGCAGGGCGCCGTCGAAGTTCGCGCCGGGCCCCGCCCCCGGCCAGTTCTCGAAGGTGTCGCTGACGCCCGGCGTCCCTGGGTTGCGCGGCGGCGTGAAGTAGTCGCCGTCGAACTTCTGGGCCGGTCCGGCCCCCTTCGAGCGGAAGAAGCTGCCGATCAGGTCGATGGTGAGCGACTCCGTGGGCTCGAACCTCAACGTGGGACGCAGGGTGAGCGTGCCTGCGTCGCCGACGCGCTGATAGTGCCCGTCGACCGAGCTGATCTCCATCAAGCCATCCTGCATGTACGCGAGGCCAGCAACGCGCAAGGCCAGCTTGTCCTCGACGAGGGGCATGTTGACCATGCCACGAATCCGGACGCCGGTCGCGTTGTTCTCGAACTGACCGATCTCGACGTCGCCGTTGAAGTCGAAGTCGTACTCGGGTCGCGCCGTGATCATGTTGACCGCGCCGCCCGTCGAGTTGCGGCCCCAGAGGATCCCCTGCGGACCTCGCAGGATCTCTACCGACTGGACGTCGAAGTAGTCCAGCAGCCCCGTCGTCTCACGGGCCGAGAACACGCCGTTGACGTGGACGGCGAAGCCCGGGTCGACGCCGGGGCCGACGATCTCGCTGCCGACACCGCGTAGGGTGATCTTCGTGAGCCCGCCGCCGGAGAAGAGGCCGGGGACGTTGTACTGGAGCGTGCTGAAGTCGGTGATGCCCCGCTGCGTGAGATCGGTGGTGGTGAATGCGCTCACGGCGGCGGCGGTGTCCTGCAGATTGCGCGTCCGCCGCTCCGCCGAGATCACGATGTCCTCGAGCCCCTGCTGAAGGCCGTTCTCGCCGGTGGTCCCGGCGTCGTCCTGGGAGTCTCCGTAGGCATGGTCGCCCGCGTCACCCTCGACCTCCTCGCTCGCATCCTGCATCGAACGATCCTGAGCCATGGCGTGGCTGCCGAGCGTGAGCGTGAGGAGGATGAGGAGAGCGGTCTCTGCGAGTGGGCGCATGCCGGCCGCACCGAGGGCACGTGCGGCAGTGGATCGAAGCATTTCAACTCTCCCGAAGCACCAGTAGATCGACCCTTCCCATCCCGGTTCGAGCGATTCTAATCTGCATCAGGAATCCTTGAACAGAGATTCCTCCATCAGGAGAGCCCGTACGCAAGGTGCGAAAGAGGCTCTGCCAGCTCGCTGCAGCCTCGCGAAGCGCTTCAGCGTACGAATGAGTGCCCGGCTGCATATGCGAAGCCCGAGCGATCGAGGAGGCGCTCGAAGCCATGCACGAAAGCTTCACGGAATCGACGGGAGCATCGGTCCACGAACAGGAGCTCCGGGTTCGACAACGTGGACGTGATTGGATCAGATAGAGCTTCAGTGCACTCGAAGGAGCTTCAGCGCGCGAGAGACAGCTGCTCGCGCTCGTACGCGCCGCGACCCTCGTAGCGGGGCAGGATCCCGTAGCCCGTCTCTTCCGTGCCCGAGAGCAGCACGGCGTCGCAGCGCGAGGGCAGCTCCGCAAGAGCAGCGAGCAGCGCGCCGTCCGCCGCCGTCGAGACGAGGCGCACCGATCGCAGGGGATCGCATGCGACGGCGGACTTCCAGTTGAGCAGGAGGTCCACCAGCAGCTCGCCACCGCCGGTTCGAGCAGCGGCCACCGCCTCGATCCGATCGTAGTCGACGATGCTCTGCCGACCGTCGCCCGCGGACACGACCACACCGGCATCATCGAGCCCGACCAGCGAGGCCTCGACGATCTTCGCATCGGCGAAGCGCGATAGATGGTTGGTGCACAGCTCCGGCACGTCGAAGGCGACGACCTGCGCGGGCGTATCGATTCGGGTCTTCGCAACCAGAGGAACGAGCAGATCCTCGGGCTCGCCAAGGATCTGGGTGCCCGGAGGCTCGGATGGGGCGATCGGCGGCTCTTCCACCAGCTCGGCGCTGATGTCTACACCGACTTCGCTCCCGTAGAGCGCCACCACTTCGAGCTCGCGCTCGTCTCTCGATTCCGGCTGGGCGTCCACCCCGGAATCAGGCTGTGGGCCCGTCTCGGACTGGACGTCCGGGTCGGGCGCCGGCTCCGGGTCGACCTCCAGCTCGGGAAAGGACTCGCCCAGCGGATCGATCTCCAGGGCGGGCTGGTCCTCCCGCATCCCGGCGGCATCCGTCGCGTCGACCCGAGCCGTCAGCCCCGGCTCGCCTGGCGCCGCGGTCTCCGCCTCCATCGCCGGCGTGGACCGATCGGGCACCATCACCTTCGTTGAGGGCGGCAGACGTGACTGCAGGGCCGAAACCTCGTCGTCCGAGAGGCCGGCGGGCCCGGCGCAGGCCTCGTGAAGGGGATGCCTCGAGGCCGGGTTCGCATCGGAGTCGGGCACGTGCTCCGTGGGATCCGGAGGAGCCGGATCGGAGGGATCCGCACCGGAAGGGGTATCGGCGACTGTTGCTGAAACGGCGTCGCATCCGGCCGCGCCCGGGCTCGCCGGGAGGATGGGCTCCGGCGATTCGGGGCGCACCTCGGCCCTGGGCTTCCCGGGGCCCTCCGCATCCGCCGTGGGATCGAGCTCGCCGACCAGGGCGACGAGCTTGATTCTCTTGGCCTCATGCAGCTCCTCGCTCTCCAGGGCGAGCCTCGCCGCTCGGAGCGCCACGTCGGGATGGTGGGGACGCGCGAGCTCGGCGGTTCGCACCGCCAGACCCGGACTCATGCCTCGATTCTCGGGGTGCACGACTGCCTCGAGCGCACGCATCAACGCGACCCGGCGCTCGGCCTGCGACGGCTTGCCTGCTTCGGCCTGCATCTGCGCCTCGAGCAGGGGGACGATCCTGACCAGCGCAGGGGCTTCCACCATGGCGTCGGGCACCGCGCTCACGAGCTCGAGCCAGTACTGCGCCGCCAGCTCCACGTCCTTCGCGCCGGCATGGGTCCGGATCAGCATGCTCACGGCGCCGGCCGCCTGCTCGGGCCGCCCGTACTCGAGGGCGACGTCCCAGAAGACGGTGGCCACCTCGCGATCGTCGGGCAGCTCATCATGCGCTTCCCGGAGCAGATGGAAGGCCGCGGGCAGGTTCCCGCGCTCACGCGCATCGAGCCCCTGCTTGAGCAGCGCGCTCCGCGCCACCTCCTTCACGCTCACGGCCAGCTTCTGCGCGAGGTCGCCGCCCCGCTTCTTGAACAGACTCCAGCCGCCGCCACGCCCGTCGTCCTGGGCATGGTCCTCGGGCGCTCGCGGCGCGCTCTCAGGTGATCGTTTCGCCACGTCTTCGGATTCCTGGACCTGCCTCCCTGTATCGTCCGACGCCGCACCAGACCTTATAGAATGGCCGCTCGCAGGGCCTGGCGACGCTCCGCCTACGCTGGATTCCTTCCAGTCGACGGCAGCTCGCAAGGCGGATCACCGCCCCCGACCCTGTTGGCCTCACACACCGGCGACTCGGAGGCAACTCCGTACCGCCGGCCGCCCGCTCTTCCCGGGCGACGCGAGATCGGCGGCATGAGATCACCGATCGCTCGACTCAAGAGCAACTGAACAACCTGGCTGGCACTGACGGCTAGAGCGCTTCGTATCCCTCGTTGACCCAGCCATCGAGGTCGGTCGGGAGCGCGGCGTCGGCGGAGGCCATCCGATCGGCGCGCTCCTGGCCCAGGTTGGCGGCCCACATGTCCCGGAAGTGGCCGCGAATCCGCTCGCTGTAGAGGCCGATGGACTTGAGGGTCGGCACCACGAAGCCGTGGACCGGACCGAGTCGACGATCGCTCTGGCTGGCCTTCTGCAGGAGCTCGCGCTCCTTGATCATGTTGCTCAGCGCCTCGGCGGGGTCGATGCCCGCATCCGCCCAGATCTTGAGCAGCGGGCCGCGGATCGCATTGCCCGTCCGCTGATCGATGAGCTGACGCGTCGCCTCGAAGGCGAAGTCCTCGACGGCGGCGCGCTCGACATCGCCGATCTGCCCGCTCACATTGCCGAGGTACTTGATGCCGTAGCCGGTGTGGCGCGCCTCGTCCCGCGAGACGTAGGTGAGGAGCTTCTTCAGCAGCGGCTCCTCGGTCTGATTGCGCATGTCGCGGAAGGAGTAGAGGGCGAGACCCTCGAGCACGATGTTCATGCCGACGGCCTTCATCATCCAATCGTCGGCGGCGAGGATCCCATCCAGGATGTTCCGCAGGCCCTGGCTGATGGGATAGACCATGTCGAGCTTCTTCACGTAGGCCGCGAAGACCTCGACGTGTCGCGCTTCGTCCATGGTCTGCGTGGCAGCGTAGAACTTTCCATCCATGTGGGGCACCGCGGCGACCAGCTGCGAAGCGGTCATGAGCGCGCCCTGCTCGCCGTGCAGGAAGGTCGAGAGCATGAAGGCGGCCGTTCGACGCGCCACCTGCCACTGAGTGTCCTCGGGCAGCGTCTTCCAGAACTGCGTCTTCGTGATCGGCAGCCCGCCGATGGCGAAGCTCCTGGAGAAGGCTCGCTGATCGATCTCCGCGTCCCAATCCAGCTCCTTCAGCGCGCTCCACTGGCCGTCCACGGCGTTGGCATAGAGGACGCGGAGCTGCTCGATCTCGGGCTCGTAGTTCCAGCTGTAGACGGCGTCCACGGCGGTGCGAACGCTCTCGGTCTGGACGGGGTGTGCTTCGGGCAGGGGGGTGCTGGACATGGATTCTCTCCTATTCGTGGCAATCGCCATCGAGGGGAGCAGCGGACGGGCTGCTCAGTGTCGTCTCACCGTCGAGACGCAGCCGGAGGGGCCGCGCCGGGTCGTTCATCAGCTCGAAGAGGCGCTGCCGGCGACCGCGCAGCATGCTGCGGACGGCCTCCTCGGCGCCTTGTGCATCGCGCGCGGCGATCGCGACGGCGATGGCATCCACCTCTCGCCTCAGCGCCTCTCGACCGGGATGCAGGAGGCGCCAGAGAGTGGCCCCGAGCTCGCCGTTGAGCGTTGTCCGAATGGCGTTGTGGATGAGCCTGAGCACCAGATTGTCACTGGCCCGCGTGATCAGCTCGAAGAGGGCGTCGGTGGCGGCGAGGTTCTTCTCCGCCTCGTCGCTGGCCGCCACCAGGTCCTCCATCAGCTCGCGGGCTTCCATGAGCTCGCTCTCGCTGGCGCGTTCAACGGCCAGGCGCGTGGCGCCGGCGACCATGATCTCGTTGACGTCCAGGATCTGCAGGGCGAGCGAGGGGTCGATCTCGCTATCGGCGTGCAGCAGGTGGCGGACGATGTCGACGCTGGCCTCGTGGAGGTGGCATACGCGGGCCCCGCCCCCGCGTCGGATCGTGACGAGGCCCAGCTGCTCGAGCTGCTTGAGGGCCTCGCGGACCGAGGCCCGATTCACCGAGAGGCGGGTGGCCAGATCACGCTCGGCGGGCAGGCGATCTCCCGCGCGATACTCGCCGCGCAGGATCTCGTCGCGCAGCCAGGCGGCGATGTTGTGGACCCGCCCGCCGGGCGCATCCAGGAGCGCCGCTTCGGCTTCCTTCGACCTTGCGTCGGCCACCCGCCCTCGCCTCCCTGGCGCTCCCGCGGCGCCCGTCCCGCGCACCACCTCGGATCACAAATCGCTGGACGCCCGTCCGAGCGCCCCCTAGAATTGGTCCAGCCAATTTTGGCCCGACCAATCTCAGCCAAATGGGACGGAAAGTCAACGCGGAATTCGCCCGAGAGCCGCCGAACGAGTCGAATCGCGACACGGGAGTCCCCATGAGCAGCGCTGCCGAAGCCCCCACCCCTCTGGTCCCCACAGGACGCGTCGCGCGTCACTGGGCCCGCCATCTGCTGAGCCTGGCCGTGCCCACGATCGCCTTCGCCTTCGTCGCGACCGGGCCGCATCCCGGCGCCTGGGCGCTGGTCTTCCTGATCCCCGGGGCCCTCTTCGAGCTGGCCGACACCTACGCAACCGACGAGGTGAGCCAGCCGCCCGAGCAGATGACGAGCTGGCCCTTCGACCTGCTCCTCTACGTGCTCTTCGCGCTCCAGCTGGCAACGATCGTCCTCGGGGCGCGTCTGGTCAGCATGGCCGGACTCTTCAGCTGGGACGCGCTGGTCTACATCCTGGTCGTGCCCGGCGCGTCGGGCTTCAGCATCATCACCGCGCACGAGCTCATGCACCGTCGCGAGAAGCGCTTCCAGTGGATGGCCCGGATCATGATGGGCCTGGTGATGTACGAGCACTTCTTCACCGAGCATCTGCGAGGCCACCACGTGCGGGTGGGTACGCCCGACGATCCCGCCACCGCGCGCTTCGGCGAGCGCTTCTGGCCCTTCTTCCGGCGCACCGTGCCGGGGCAATTCAAGAGTGCCTGGCGACTCGAGACGAAGCGGCTGGGCGACGTGGACATGAAGCCCTGGGATCCGCGCATCGTGCGGAGCCGCGTCTTCCAGGGCGTCGTCGCCGAGTGGTACTTCGCCTTCGTGATCTGGGCGATCTTCGGGACCCTGGCCTTCGCCTTCCATCTCGTCCAGGCCTTCGGCGCCTTCCTGGCCCTCGAGGTCGTGAACTACTTCGAACACTGGGGCCTGCAGCGCAGCGGTCGGCGTGTGCAGCCGCGCGATTCCTGGGATACCTCGAACCGCTTCACGCTCTACGGCCTGATCGGTCTCTCCCGCCACGCCGACCACCATGCCTGGCCTGCACGCCCCTACCAGCAGCTGCGCCACTTCGAGGAGAGTCCCAAGCTGCCGCGAGGCTACCCGGGGATGGTCCGCCTCGTGCTCGGGAACAACGCGAGATTCCAGGCGCAGATGACCGAGGAGCTGAAGCGGCGGGGGCTGGGACCCTGCGGCGCGACCGGGAGCGCGCGCGATGCCGCGCCCCCCGGCGGCGTCTAGCCGGCTGCTGGCCTCGGCGGAGTCCGATTCGGCGCGTCTCGAGACCTCGAGGGCCGTGCACGAGCGCGCTCTCGCGCGTTTCGGGGAGAGGTACCGCGCGGAGTGGGCGAGGGGGGGGCCGCGCTTCCGGAACGGGCTCGCCTCGGGCGATCGGGTGACGGTCCGTTATTGGCCGCTCGGCGTCTCCTTGAAGAGCCGACTGCGGTAGTGTGCGAGCTCGTCGATGGAGTTTCGGATGTCCACCAGGGCATCGTGCGCACCCGCTTTCGGCTTCTGATAGACCGCGTCCTCGCCATACCAGGTTCGCGCGAGCACCTTGAGTGACGAGACGTCGACCAGGCGGTAGCCGAAGTAGCCCGCGAAACCGGGCATGTAGCGATCGACGAACTTGCGATCCTGCCAGATCGTATTCCCGCACATGGTCGCCGGGTAGGGACACCAGGCCGCGACCACGCGCATCAGGTCCTGCTCGGCGGCTCGCAGGTCCACGTCGCTGTCGCGGACGCGCTCGATCAGCCCGGCGGTGGCGTGCAGCTGGCGCACGAAGGGGACCATCTGCTCGAGCTTCGCCTCGGGCTGCCAGATGTCGATGACCAGCTCTTCGAGGGGCTCGAGCGCGGCGTCGGTGATGATCACCGCGGCCTGGACGATGACGTCCCGCTCGACCTCGAGCCCGGTCATCTCGAGGTCGAGCCAGACGAGGTTGCCGTCCGACTGCTCGCGCCTGATTCCCCCGCCCATGGGGCGGATGCTGCTACACCGCGTCTGCGATGTCCAGCTCCTCTCGCAGCTGTCGCTTCAGGAACTTTCCGCTCGCGTTGCGGGGCAGCGGCTCGTCCAGGATCCAGATGTATCGCGGGATCTTGTACTTGGCCAGCTGCGTGGCGCAGTGCTTCCGAAGCTCGTCGCCGCTGACGCGGGCACCGCTCGCCAGCACGACGGCGGCCCCGACCTCCTCGCCGAGGCGCTCGTCGTCGACGCCGAACGCTGCGCACTCCGCCACGGCATCGTGCTCGAAGATCGCCGACTCGACCTCGGCGCAGTAGACGTTCTCGCCGCCTCGGAGCACCATATCCTTGGCCCGATCCACGATGAAGATGAAGCCATCCTCATCGATGCGCGCCACATCGCCCGTGCGGAGCCAGCCCTCGGCATCGATGGCCTCGGCGGTGGCCTCGGGCCGGTTCAGATAGCCTCGGATCACCTGCGCGCCGCGTACGCAGAGCTCGCCCACCTCGCCCTGCGCGACGGTCTTTCCGTCCGGGTCGATGCACTTGGTCTCGAAGACGGGCATGGCCGGACCGGCGCTGGCGGGCTTGTCGACGAAGAAGTCCCCGGAGACCGCGGTGATGATCCCACTGGTCTCCGTCATCCCGTAGCCGGTCTGCGGCCGTGCGGTGGCCACCTTCTGATCGATGCGCTCCACGAGATCCGGCTGCAGCGGCGCGCCGCCACCGCCGAGGCTCTTGAGGGTAGAGGTATCGGTCTTCGCGAAGTCCGGATGCGCGATGAGCTCGCGGGCCATCACCGGGACCCCCGAGAGGTTCGTGATCTTCTCCTTCTCGATGATCTTCAGCGCTTCGCCGGCCTCCCACTTGTACATGTGCACGAGCTTGCCCCCCGTGAGCGTGCAGCCCTGAGCGATGCAGTTGTTCGCGGTGACGTGGAAGAGGGGTGTGCAGAGCAGGAAGGAGAGCGCGGTCGCCGGTGCGCCCGCGTCCTTCTTCGGCGAGACCACCCCTGCCTCGCGAGCCTTCGCGGTCGCGGCCGCCTGGCACATATTGGAGAAGGCGATGCTGAAGAGGTTGTTGACGCAACCCCGATGCGTGAGCGCCGCGCCCTTCGGATGGCCGGTGGTCCCCGACGTGTAGAAGATGCAGGCATCCGAGTCGGTGTCGACCTGGACCTGCGGGAGGGTGCCGCCGAAGCTCTTGAGCTCGGCCCAGGGCACGACGTCGTCGACAGCCTGGTCCAGCCGCACGCCCACGACGATGGGGACGGGGGCGGCCTGTCGGATGGGCAGGAAGGTATCGATCCGCTGCTGATCGCAGATCAGCACCTTCGGGTCGCTGTCCTTCAAGCCATACTCCATCTCAGGACCCGTCCACCAGGCATTCATCCCGACGACCGCTGCCCCGACCGAGACGGCAGCCCAGTAGGCGAGCATCCACTCGGGATAGTTGCGCATGGCGATCGCGACGCGATCACCCGGCCCGACCCCCTGCTCGACGCGCCACGCCGCCACCGCGCCGACCTCGGCATGGGCCTGGTCATACGTCCATCGCTCGTCTTCGTAGACCAGGTAGTCCTTGTCGCCGTGGGCGGCGCTCATCAACCAGACGTCGCGCAGGGAGCCTGGCGCCGAGGCGTAGGCCCTGACCGGAATGCCGCGAACTTCCACCTCCTTGACCTCGAAGGGGGCACCCGGGCCCGTCAACTGATCCCAGACTTCCTTCAGCTGCGCATACATCTCGTCTTCTCCCCGGCACGTATCCGTTTCGATCCGGGCGCGCCCAGGTGGGGCGCGCCTCGGTCCCCCAGCATAGTGCGTCTGCCGCGCGTATGGGCGTCCGGATGGCGCCCCGGATCGGACGCGCTCCCGGCCCCGGCCCAGCCGCCGGAAGGGGGCGACCCGTCCGGATCGCGGGCGTTTGCGGCGCCAGATGCGCTCGGCACGCGGCAGGGTTGCGGTGGCCCCCCCCCTGGTGTTTCGTCGCGCCCCATGGAGATCAATGCGACGCTGCGGCTCAACATGACGGGCATCTCGCCGGATCCCGTGGCCGAGAGCGCCCGCTATCGCGCCGCCATCGAGATGGCGGCGTGGGCCGACGAAGAGGGCTTCGCCACGGTCAACCTCGAGGAGCACCACTGTGCCGAGAACGGCTGGCTGCCCTCGCCGCTGACCCTGGCCGCGATGGTGATCGCCCGAACCCGGCGCGTGCGCGTCTCGGTGAGCGCTCTGCTGGTCACCCTCTACGATCCGCTGCGTCTGGCCGAAGACATCGCGATCCTGGATCTCGCCAGCGGCGGCCGGACCAGCTACATCACCGGCATCGGCTATCGACCCATCGAATACCATGCCATGGGCAAGTCCTGGGCCGATCGCGGCGCGGCCATGGACGAGGCCATGGAAGCCATGCTCGCCGCATGGACGGGGGAGCCATTCTCCTTCCGTGGCAAGACCGTGCGCATCACCCCCGTCCCCATGACGCGCCCGCATCCGCTCATCATGATCGGCGGGATGAGCAGACCCGCCGCCCGGCGCGCCGCACGCCTCGGCCTGCCTTTCTGTCCGCCGGTCGACGCGCCGGAGCTCGAGACCTTCTACTACGCAGAGCTCGAACGCCAGGGCAAGCAGGGCTTCTACTTCAAGCTGGGTCAGAGCAACTCGATGCTCTTCGTGGACGACGACCCCGAGAAGGCGTGGCACGAGCTGGCTCCCTGCTTCCTGCGCGAGCTGCAGGAGTACAGCACGTGGAAGGTCGACGGCGTTCCGCGACCGAGTGAAGAGACGGTCGAGACCGTCGACGACCTGCGCCGCCAGAAGCGCTTCGTGATCCTCCGTCCGGAAGAGGCCATCGAGCAGATCCGCAGCGGCGCACTCCCCCATACCGTGCTCCATCCCCTCGCCGGGGGCGTACCCATCGATCGTGCGTGGCAGAGCCTCGAGCTCTTCGCGAGCAGGGTGCTCGCGCCACTCAGGGCCATGGCTGACGACGCGCGATGAGTGGGCTCCCTCGCGGGCGACTCGCCCTGATCCTCCTCGCCTTGCTCGCCATCTCGGCCGCGCCCGGCGCGCTCTGCTCGGAGCCGGCGGCCGGCGCGGCCGCGCGTCCGAACATCATCCTGCTGGTGGCCGACGATCTCGGCTATCCCGACTACGGCTTCATGGGCTCGCCCCACGTGAAGACGCCACACCTCGATACCCTCGCGCAGGCCGGTGCGGTCTTCGACCTCACCTACGGCACGTCGAGCATCTGCTCCCCGAGCCTTCGGACCTTCCTGTCCGGCCTGCATCCGATCCAATGGCGCGCGCGCACCCTGCAGCTGCGAACCCTCGGCACCACCGTCGGGCTCTACGAGCAGGCCCGGCTCTTCGACACACTGCCCCGGGCATTGGGGCGCGCCGGCTACCGCACCTTCAGCTCGGGCAAGATCAACGAGGACACGCCGCAGATCGCGGGCTTCGAGGACGGTGCCCAGAAAGCGGGCAGGTCCGCCTCCTGGTTCAAGAACGCCGACAACCCGGGCCGCACGACCCTGCAGCCTGTCTTCGACTTCATCGACCGCGACGACGAGCGCCCCTTCTTCCTCTGGCTCATCCCCGCCCTCCCCCATACACCGCACGATCCCGGCCCCGAGCATCTGGCGCGCTACGCGAAGGCGCCGATCAGCAAGGCGGCCCGGCTCTACTACGCGAACATCAGCCGCTTCGACGACTTCGTCGGCCGCCTGGTCGCACACCTCGAGGCCCGGGGTCTGAAGGACACGCTGATCGCCTTTCTGGCCGACAACGGCTGGGACCAGCGCCCAGACCGCGAGCGCGTCCACTTCGTGATGGATGACGATCGCGGCAAGATGACGGCGCACGAGCTGGGTCTGCGCACACCCCTGGTGCTGCACTGGCCCGAAGGGATCGAGCCGCAGCGTCACCGCGAGGCCATCGTCTCCACGGTCGATCTCGTGCCCACGCTGCTCGACTTCGGCGGCGCCGACCCCTTGCCGGCGCTCGAGGGCGAGAGCCTGCGCGACTTCGTCGAGGGGCGCGCCCCGTGGCGCCGCAACGCCGCGTTCGGGGCGCTCTACTACGTGCGGGAACGTGGTCTCGAGAAGCAGCCGAGCGGCGGCGACCTGGCGCTCTTCGTGCGCACGCCGCGCTGGCACTACGTCTGGTTCAAGGCCTGGGAGACCGAGGCCCTCTACGAGATCCGGGAGGATCCGCGCGGAGAGGAAGACCTCGCGAGGCAGCATCCCGCAGTGGCCCGAACGCTGCGGCGTCGGATCCTGGATTGGCGAAAGCAGATGATCGCCTCCACGAAGGCGATGAAGAGCCCCACGGATTCCGCCCAGGCGCCATCCGCCGCCGGGCGAGACTGATCCTCCCCCAACCCCGACAGGAGCAGTATCCCATGCAGATCGTCGCCCCGGAGAGCGTTGGCCTCTCGAAAGAACGCCTCGAACGCATCACCACTCACATGGACCAGCGCTACGTGCAGCCGGGCAAGATCGCCGGCTGCCTGACGCTGGTCGCCCGTCGCGGAGAGGTGGCCTTCCTCGAGGCACAGGGCCTGATGGACCGCGAGCGCGGCAAGCCCATGGCCGAGGACACGATCTTCCGCATCTACTCGATGTCCAAGCCCATCACGTCGGTGGCCCTCATGATGCTCTTCGAGGAGGGCCACTTCGAGCTGAACACGCCTGTTCACAAGCTCATCCCCGAATGGAAGGACCTCCGCGTCTACAAGCAGGGGCGATCCCCCCACTTCGTCACCGAGCCCACCCAGCGCGCCATGACGATCAAGGATCTCTTCACGCACATGTCCGGGCTCACCTACGGCTTCATGGAGCGCACCAACGTCGACGCGGCCTACCGACGCGCGAAGATCGGCCGCGAGGCCGACGGTGACTCACTGCGGGACATGATCACCAAGCTGGCCGGGACACCGCTCGAGTTCTCGCCCGGGAGCGCGTGGAACTACTCCGTGTCGACCGACGTGCTCGGCTATCTCGTGGAGGTGATCAGCGGTGTCTCGCTCGACGTGTTCCTCGAGGAGCGGATCTTCGGGCCCCTCGGCATGGTGGACACAGGATTCTGGGTACCGAGTGACAAGCTCGATCGCTTCGCCGCCAACTACGCGCGCAATCGCAGAAAGGAAGTCGTGCTCGAGGACGATCCGCACACCAGCGCCTACCTGTCGAGACCGACCTTCCTCAGCGGTGGAGGCGGGCTCGTCAGCACGGCGGCGGACTACCTCCGCTTCTGTCTCATGCTGCAGAACGGCGGCGCGCTCGACGGCGCCCGGCTGCTCGGCCGCAAGACCGTCGAGCTGATGACGCAGAACCACCTGCCCGGCGATCAGGACCTGACGGATCTCTCGGTCGGCCTCTTCGGCGAGGTCGAGATGCAGGGCACAGGCTTCGGACTCGGCTTCTCGATCAACCTCGGCCCCACGCGGCAAGCGGCCATCGGATCGGCCGGAGAGTTCGCCTGGGGGGGCGCCGCCAGCACCATCTTCTGGATCGATCCCAGCGAGGAGCTCTCTGTGATCTTCCTGACGCAGCTGATGCCGAGCCGCACCTTCAACTTCCGCGGTCAGCTCAAGAACATCGTCTACTCGTCGATCGTGGACTGAGACGACCCGAGTCAGCGCAGATAGCCGAGATACTCCGGCTGAAGTGCGATCATGTGATCGAGCAGGTCCTCGGCCGCGTCGACCTGATCCACCACCGGATCGACCAGGAGCGCCTGCAGGGCGAGCTTCTTCGACTCGTTCAGGATCGCTTCGGCCGTGAGATCGTGCACCGCCACCTGATTGGCCAGCAGACCCGCGAATCCCCGCGGCATCGAAGGCAGCCCGATTCCGTGCACCCCCTTGCCGTCGACCACGGCAGGCACCTCCACCACGATGAAGTCGGGGAGCTGCGAGATGAAGCCCGCGTTGGGCACGTTCACCGCCGCCTCCTCGTAGCGCTGGTCCAAGAGCATCCCCTCGATGATCTTCACCAGCCGCTCGGAGCGCGTGGTCCTGATCTCGGGATTGCTGCGCTCGATCCACTTCTTGTAGTAGACGTAGAAGTCGAGGATGCCCTTGTGGTCCGCGACATCCTGGGCCCAGGGAAGGTACTCGCCGATATGGCTATCGGTCGTGATGGGC
>CAZQMY010000132.1:0-13643 GCA_964594405.1 uncultured Spirochaetaceae bacterium
TCGGTCGCATCGTGAGCCCCCCTTCGAGCGCAGGGGCTGCGCGGCTGCGGGCGGATCGCAGCCTGCTAGAGCGTGAGCGGAAGCTCCAGGTGCTCCGAGTAGATCCGATCGCGATGCTCGAAGAGGATCGGGTCGAGCGCGGCCTCGGTCTGCGGATCGTTGCTCTCGAAGGCGGCGCGCATGGCGTCGGGCATGGCGCACTGCTCGGGAGGAAGGGGGCCGAAGAGCGCCATGAAGGTGGCGGCATAGATGTCGACGGCGGTGAGCGTCTCTCCGACATAGTAGTGACTCCCGCGGTCGCGCTGTCCCCCGAGACGCTCGGAGAGCATGCCGAGCAGGCTCTCCACGCGCGCTCCATAGCCGACGGACTCCTCTTCCCGATAGCCGTACTTGCCCGCCAGATACTGGGCAACACCCGCCGGAAAGCCACCTGCGCCTTCCAGACCGAGCTTCACGGCGTGCAGGCGGGCGACCCAGCCCAGGCCCATCTCGCCGCAGATCTCGTGACTCAGCCCGAGCACCATCGCTCGATCCTCGGGGTCCGGGGGAAGCAGCGCCGGCTCGGGGGCGAGGCGTTCCGCCAGCAGCAGGATGTCGTTCCAGCGGCCGCGCGGCGGCTCGTCATCGAGGATTGCGACCGGACCACTCCGCTCGCCGGTCCACGCGGCCATCTCGTCGCTGCCCTGATCGAGCCGGACCGCGACATACTCGATGCCCTTGACGTGGAGGATCCCCTTGGCCGCCTCGCCCCATGGACTCGGTACGCCGCTCACCACGACCATCCTCAGTCCCCTGGCATGACGCGCCCCTTCGAAGTCGACGAAACGGACCGGCAAGGCTCTCCTCCGCGTTGGCCGACCGGGCGACTCGGGTGTCGGCATCCCCACGTGCGAAGCGCTCCGGACCGACGGGATTCGCGGCCTGGTGGCGCCCACGCGGAGAAGCTAGTCGAGACGCCTCGCCCGATCACCCGAATCACTTGAGTGCTACGCTGTCGCCGGGCTCCGGGGAGAGAGGGCAGGGCGCTCGGGGGAGAGCTTGGCTGACCTGATTCGAGAGCTGCTCGCGCTCCAGGAAGAGGAAGGCTGGCTCTCCGGCCCGTCACTGGAGGCCCTCGCCAGGCGCTTGAACCTGCCGGCCTACGAGGTGGAAGGCGTCGTCTCGTTCTATCCCCACTTCAGACGCTCACCGCGCCGGGGGCCGACCATTCGCGCCTGTCGCGATGTGAGCTGCCGATTGGCGGATGGTGGAGCGGGGCTCGCGGCCTTGCGCGCGGCCTGTGCAGGGCGCAGCGACGTGCACTTCGAGCCGGCCTCCTGCCTGGGGCGCTGCGACGGCGCCCCGGCCTGCAGCGTCGACGAGGTGCCGATGGGCGTCGACCAGGCCCTTGCGTGGCTCCGGTCGGGACGACCCGAGCGGGGCGCGCTGCCCGCACCGATGCCCCCTCCGGCCACCCGGGCGTGGCGACTGGACCCGCATGAATCGGAAGGGGCGCGCTACGGCGAGCTTCGCGCCTGGACCGATCGTCTGGTCGTCGAGGGACGCGGGGCCGTCCAGGAGGCCATGCTCGATCGCCTCGACCAGAGCGAGCTGCGTGGCATGGGCGGTGCCGGCTTTCCGACGGGCCGCAAGTGGAGGCTGGTGCGGGAGCAGCCCGTGACTCCACGGTATGTCGTCTGCAATGCCGACGAGAGCGAGCCGGGCACCTTCAAGGATCGCGTGGGGCTCGCGGAGCTGCCCCACCTGCTCATCGAGGGCCTGGCGCTGGCGGGTCTGGCCATCGGCAGCAGCCGCGGCATCGTCTTCATCCGACACGAGTACGGGCCCGAACGCGCCGCCTTCGAGTCGGCCCTGGTCGACGCGCGTGAGCGGGGGGCGCTCGGTCGGGGCATCTTCGGCTCCGATCTCGACTTCGAGATCGAGGTCTTCGTCTCGCCGGGCGGCTACATCCTCGGCGAGGAGACCGCGCTGCTCGAGGCGCTCGAGGGACGGCGCGGGGAGCCGCGGCACCGCCCACCCTTCCCGGGCCAGTCGGGCCTGCATGCTCGGCCGACACTGATCAACAACGTCGAGACCCTCGCGCAGATCCCCCGCGCGCTGCGCACGGGCCGGGCCGACCTCAAGCTCTTTGCCGTCAGTGGGGACGTCGCGCGGCCTGGCGTCGTCGAGGCGCTCCTTGGAACGCCGCTGCGTGCGCTCATCGACGCCTGCGGCGGGATGCGGGGCGGGCGTGCCCTGCAGGCCTTTCTGCCGGGAGGCGCCAGCACGGGCTTCCTGCCCGCCACGGAGATGGACGTCCCGATGAGCTGGGAGGCGCTCCGTGAGCGCGAGCGGGGACTCGGCGCCGCGGCGGTCGTGGTGGTCGGGGAGGGCCGGCAGCTGACCGACCTTGCGCGCAACCTCGTCGAGTTCTTCCGCAACGAATCCTGCGGCAAGTGCGTCCCGTGTCGGCTGGGCACCGAGAAGGCCGCCGTGCTCGTGGCTGAGGGCGCTGCGTCCCACGAAGGGGCGCTACGGGCCCTCCACGACACCCTGCGCGAGACCTCGATCTGCGGACTCGGGCAGGTGGCGCTCGTCCCGATCATCAGCGTGCTGGACCTGGAGCGGCCGCAGGCAGGCGGGGCGCCATCCGGAGGCGATGGATGAGCGGTGTCATCCTCGAAATCGACGGCCGCGAGGTCGAGGTCGCGCCCGGCACCACGCTCCTGGAGGCCTCCGACCGCCTGGGGATCGACGTCCCGACGCTCTGCCACGAGCCGCGCATGGCTCCGGCCGGCGTCTGTCGGCTCTGCATGGTGCGGATCGAGGGAGAGCGCCTCCCAGCGGCGGCTTGCGTCCGCGCCGTCGAGCCGGGGATGCGGGTCCGCACCAGCGACGCGGCGCTCGAGCGCGCCAGAGCGCAGCTCGTGTCGCTGCTCGCCTCGGACCAGCCGCGCCCCTCGCCGCGGCAGCGCTTGCGCGGAGACGACGAGCTCGCGGTCCTTCCCTCCGACCCGCAGCTGGATGTCGCCCGGGGGCAGCCGCGGGGCCGGGACGAGAGCTCGGCGGTGATCGCCGTGGACCACCAGGCCTGTGTGCTCTGCGATCGCTGCATTCGCGCCTGTGATGACCTGCAGGTCAATCACGTGATCGGCCGGGTGGGCAAGGGCTACGAGACGCGGATCGGCTTCGACTTCGATCAGCCCATGGGCGCGTCGAGCTGCGTGAGCTGCGGCGAGTGCGCAGCGGTGTGTCCGACGGGCGCGTTGATCTCGAGGCCGGAAGAAGGCACCGACCCCACGCGCAGCGCGCGGGATACGGTCGACTCCGTATGCCCCTACTGCGGCGTGGGGTGCGCCGTCCGCTACCACGTGGATCGCTCCAGCAATCGCGTGTCGTGGGCAGAGGGGCGAGACGAGGCCGCCAACGCGGGTCGCCTCTGCGTGAAGGGGCGCTATGGGCACGACTATGCCAGTCATCCGCAGCGCCTGACCCGTCCGCTGATCCGCACCCGGTATCCGAAGGGCCCACTCACGGACGAGGTTGCGCAGAGTACGGGCAAGGGTAGGCGCAAGCGACGTGGCGCCGTCGACTACGCGCGAATCCTTCCCGCGTTTCGCGAGGCCAGCTGGGACGAGGCGCTGGCCCAGGTTTCCGAGCGGCTCTCGGCCATCAAGGCGGCGCGCGGCCCGGGGGCGCTCGCGGGCTTCGGCTCGGCCAAGTGCACGAACGAGGAGGCCTACCTCTTCCAGAAGCTCGTGCGCGCGGTCTTCGGCACGAACAACGTCGACCACTGCACGCGACTGTGCCACGCCTCTTCGGTCAGCGCGCTCCTGCAGATGATCGGCTCGGGGGCCGTCACCACCACCTTCACCGACATCGCCAACGCCGACTTCGCGATCATCGCCGGCTGCAACCCGACCGCGAACCACCCGGTGGCGGCGACCTTCTTCAAGCAGGCCGCGGCGGCCGGTACGCAGCTGCTGGTCGTCAATCCGATGCATGTGCCGATCGTCGAGCACGCCTGGCGCTTCTGCCAGATCAGGCCCGGCTCGGACGTAGCCTTCTACAACGGGCTGATGAACGTGGTGATCGAGGAGGGACTCGTCGATCGGGAGTACGTCGCACGCTTCACGCGCGACTTCGAAGTCGTGGAGCAGGCTGTCGAGCGCTACACGCCCGAGCTGGTGAGCGGGGTCTGCGGCGTCCCCGCCGAGACGATCCGGGAAGTCGGCCTCGCCATCGGTGGGGCCAGCGCTGCCATCGCCTTCTGGGGCATGGGGCTGAGCCAGCACGTCCACGGCACGGACAACTGCCGTGCGCTGATCTCCCTGCTGCTGATGACGGGCAATGTCGGACGGGCCGGCACCGGGCTGCATCCACTGCGCGGCCAGAACAACGTCCAGGGGGCCTCGGACGCGGGCCTGATCCCCATGAGCTATCCCGACTATCGGCCGACCAGCTCCGCCGAGGCGCATGCCCACTTCGAGGCGGCGTGGGGCCGTCCGCTCAGCACCGAGCCGGGGCTCACCACCGTCGAGATCATGGAGGCCGCCGCCGAGGGAGAGGTGCGCGGCATGTACATCCTCGGCGAGAACCCCTTCCTCAGCGATCCGAACACGAACGCGGTGCGGACCGCGCTCTCGCGCCTCGACTTCCTCGCGGTGCAGGACATCTTCCTCACGGAGACGGCAGAGTTCGCGGACGTGATCCTCCCGGCCACGTCGGCGCTCGAGAAGTCGGGCACCTTCACGAACACCGATCGACGGGTCCAGCTCGTGAGACCCGCGCTCGAGCCGCCGGGCGACGCTCGCCCCGACTGGTCGATCATCTGCGAGATCGGGTCGCGCATGGGCTACCCGATGCAGTACGAGGGGCCCGCCGAGATCTTCGACGAGTGGGTGTCCCATAGCCGCAGCTACCGAGGGCTCTCGCACGCGATGCTGGGCCAGCGTGGCAGGCTCTATCCCTGCCCGGAGCCCGAGCTTGGAGAGGGCACTGTGGTGATGTTCGGCGAGGGCTTTCCGACCGCGGATGGCCGCGCGCGCTTCGTGCCCGCCGAGCACACCGGCGCCGACGAGCTGCCGGACGACGTGTATCCCCTGATCCTCGTCACCGGACGCGAGCTCGAGCACTGGCATACCGGCGTGATGACCCGCCGATCCCGCGCCCTCGATGCCATCCGTCCGGACGCGCGGGTTACGCTCCATCCGGACGATGCGAACGCGCTCGGCGTCTCGGACGGCGCGCTGGTCCGCGTCGCCTCGCGGCGGGGCGAGATCCGGATCGAGGCGTGGATCGATGACGGCACGCAGCCGGGGTCCGTCTTCATCCCCTTCCACTACCGTGAGGCGGCGGCGAATGTCCTCACCACGGACGCCCTCGATCCAGACGGCAAGATCCCCGAGTTCAAGTTCTGCGCGGTGCGGATCGAGCCGCTCGAGTGCCAGGAGCCTGCGAGTCGGGCGCTTCGATCTTCCTGACGCGGCCCCGCTCGCCATCCAGCTCGACCCAATCCCCGGTGCACAGAGCGCGCGTTGCAACCCGCGTATTCACCACCGCCGGAAGGCCGTACTCCCGGGCGACCACCGCTCCGTGTGAGACGGCGCTCCCGATGTCCGTGACCAGCCCTCCAATGAGACTGAAGTAGGGCGTCCAGCCGACGTCGGTGATGGGGGCCACGAGGATCTCCCCGGCCTGCAACGCATCGGCCTCGTCGAGACTCCGCACGATGCGCACCGGCCCGCGGACCACGCCACGGCTCACGGCCGAGCCGTGGATCTCTTCGGGGTCGGCCCTCTCGTCCCGACACCACTCGATGGGCTCTCCTGCGCCCTTGAAGACGTCCGGAAACTCGAGCGCATCCTGGTCGTTGAAGGTCTCGCGCCGGGAGGCGGCCAGCTCGCCCCAGTGTGGAGACGGGCGCGCCACCAGCCGACCGAGCTCGTCGTGGGTGAGGAAGAAGACCGCGTCCGCGTCGGGGAGCGCCCCTTCGCGAGTCAACAGATCACCAAGTCGTCGGTACGCGCGCTTGAAGTGCGTGGTCACCATGACGAGGCCGGATTTCGTCTCCTCCCGTGCGCGGACGGCGTTCTGGGCCGGCTTGGTGAGCCAGCGGATCAGGCGCGTCGGCGCCTCCACCGTCGGTGCAGGGGGGCTGGCCCGCTCGGGAATCTGCCCGACGCCGGCCCGCAGCGGCGCCTGGAGCGATCGGACGAGGGGCAGTGGGTCATCGGCCCACTCACGCTGTCGAAGCTCGAGCTCCTTGATGGCGCGATGTCCGTGGCGCGCGAGATAGCGCCGCCACTCGTCATGGGCGGCACCCGCGTCCCTGCTCTCGATCCAGGCCAGCGCCTGGTCGGCGCTCGCGTCGACGAAGCGGGCGAGCCCATCGGGATGGGCCGCCACCTGGTCGGCGATGCGTTCACTTCCGGTGACGACGTCTGCGCTCTCGACGTCCCCGGCCTGTGCGAGCAGCGCGGCGACCAGGGCGTGGTCCTCTTCGCGGGGTGTCTCGCCCTTGGCGATCAGGCCGAGCAGCAGGGGCGTGAGGACACCGCTGCTCGCCGAGGACACGAGGTGATGGTCCATCGCGGCGAAGATCGCCTCGAAGACGTCGTCGATGGCCTGCCACTGCTCGAGGCCCGTCGAGCCCTCCCGGATCCGAAGGTGGTCACGAAGCATCGCCATCGCGCGACGCGCGTGCCCGCGTCCGAAGAGGTACCGCAGGTAGCGCAGGCCGTTGGCGAGTCGCCTGGGCAGAGGCGGTGGCTCGCTGGATCGGATCTCGAGCTCGGTGACCGGTCGGCCACAGACGGACTGTGCCATCTGGTCGATGCTCGAGCCGATGGCGTGCGTCGCGGACTCGCCGATGGTCGAGAGATTCAGGAAGAGCTGGCCATGGAACATCGCGATGAAGCGGTTGTCCTCGCGGATGCCCTCCTGGATCCCGACCCGCTGATGCATTCGCTGCATTCCCACGTCGATGGCTCGCGCGGTGAACGAGAGCGAGAGCGGCGTGCAGGCGCCCGGGAACATCTCGCCCACGTTGCAGCGGGTGTAGACGTGCTCGGGGTCGCTCACCGCCGTGTCGAGGGCACAGGGATCCGCGGGCAGCCGGGTGATGGGACGGGCCTGCAGCCACTCGATCCGCCCGGAAGCGTCGATCGCCCACTCGAGATCCAGGGGCTGCCCGAATGCCTGCTCGGCCCGGATGGCATCCGAGAGCAGGCGCGCCCGCTCGTCATCGCTGAGGAGGGGCTGATCGCCCAGCAGGTCCGCGTGGAGCGTCCGACCCTTGCGATCCAGCACGTAGTGGTCGGGCGAGGCCTCGCCACTCACCAGCGCCTCGCCCAGGCCGGCCACCGCATCGACGACCGGTTGCCCACGTCGACCGCTGACGGGATCCGCGGTGAAGAGCACGCCGGCCACCCGTGGCTCCACCATGCGTTGCACCACGACGCACATTCTCGGTGCATCGTCGCCGCTCGGCGCCGGATCACCCTGTGCGGCGCGATATGCGCTCGCCTGCGCGCTGTCGAGGGAGGCCAGGCAGTGCCGTACGGCCTCGCGGAGCGCGACCTCGCCGCGCACATCGAGGAGGGTCTCGTACTGTCCGGCGTAGCTGGCCAGGGCCGAATCCTCGCCGATCGCCGAGGAGCGCACGGCCACGGCGGCGTCGGGCTCGCCCCCGCAGATCTCGCGATAGCGCTCATCGAGCGTCTCGGGCAGACGGCCCACGTCGGCATCCAGGATCACGAAGCCGGAGGGGACCGAGAGGCCCGCGACGATCAGGCGCGCGAGGCCGGCGGCCTTGCCGCCGACGAGCTGGTCCGTGATCTCGCGCAGCCGGAGGATCTGCGGTCCATCTCCGCGGATCGACGGCCCCTGGTCTTCCCACGAATCGATGCTGATCGCCTGCCTTCCCGAATAGGCCTCGTCGCCGGAGATCGGGTCGAGCCGTCGCCGATCGTTGATGTTCCCCGGATCCGCGGGCGTGGCAAGCCCCGCCGCGGCCCGAGACGGCCCCGCCGGCCTGCCGTATGCTCGTCGCCAGCGACTCGAGAACGGGCGCCGGTCTCGATGCTCGTGGCGGGCGCGGCGTCGAGGACGGATGGCAGCCCATGGCGAAGATCGATTTGAGTGTCGACCCGAAGGTCGAGATCGAGCGCAAGCGGATGGATGCCGAGGCGGCGGCGGCGCTGGTCCACTCTGGTGAGCTCGTCTGGATTCCCAGCTCCCATCAGCCGCCCGCTGTGCTGGCGTCGCTGGCCGCGCGAGAGGACGAGCTGCGCGACGTGACCATTCGCAGCGTCGTCATCCCCGACATGGGCTGGTTCCGCGAGGATGCGCGCGAGGCCTGGGATCTCCAGGTGCAGTATGCCCTCGCCCCGGACAACCGGCAGGCGCTGGCGGACCGGCTGGTCGACTTCCATCCCTTCCACATGATCAATCAGTTCAAGGCCGCCGACCACCGCCCCGACGAGGGTCGTCCCATCGACGTGCTGATGCTCGTGGCCGCAGAGCCCGACGACGGAGGTTGGATCTGCGTCGGCAATGCGGTCTGGGACGCGGTGACGACGGCCCGTCGCGCGCGCAAGGTGATCGTCGAGACCTCGCCGGGGACCGTGCAGACCTGCGGCGACACCCGGCTGCACATTTCCCAGGTCGATGCGCTGGTCGCCGGAGATCGCCCGCGCCTCGGCGCCCCGGATCCCGCACCCGAGGGCTTTCCAGACGTCGACCGGCGCATCGCGGCCAACGTCCGAACGCTGATCCGAGACGGGGATACGATCCAGCTCGGCCTCGGCAAGCACACTGGCGCGTTGGCCCTCCTCGGGGCCTTCGACGAGAGCAACGACCTCGGCTACTTCTCCGAGCTCACCGTACCCGGCACCATCGACCTGGTGCGACGTGGCATCATCACCAGCCGACATGCCGAGGTCCATCCGGGCCGCTTCGTATCCTGCCATGCCGGCAACAGCCTCGAAGACCTCGAGTACATCGAGCACAACCCCTTCTTCGAGCTGCACTCCTACGAGCACACCAACGATCCGCGGATCATCTGCCGACACGAACACATGGTGACCCTGAACGGAGCGCTGATGATCGATCTCTCGGGGCAGATCGGCGTGTACGCCATGGGGCCGCGTGTCTACAGCGGTACCGGCGGTCAGCTCGCCTTTCACATGGGCGCCTTCCTCTCGCGGCAGGGCCGGGCGATCACGGTGATTCCGAGCACGGCGAGAGGTGGGTCGATCTCGACCATCGTCCCGCACTTCGAGGCTGGTCAGATCGTCTCCATCCCCCGCGAGTTCGCCGATACCATCGTCACCGACCAGGGAGTCGCGCGTCTGCTGGGCAAGAGCGTTCGCGAGCGCGCCGATGAGCTGATCGCCGTTGCGCATCCCGATCATCGAGACGCGCTGCGCGACGAGGCGCGACGGCTCTACCATCCCTGATCGAAGCCGACTTGCGCGCCCTGCAGGCCGGGTTGTCTTAGCGGGTAAGAAGAACGGCTGCTCGCGATCTCCGGATCGCCTCGTGGGGCGGCGCGGCGTGGTAGGATGGGCGGCGTAGCCACATGGCTCGCGACCGGAGAAGGGATGGCAGCGCGGGCACCCGCCGAGGAGAACACCATGGTCCGAGTGGTCAAGCTGGGAATCAAGCGTCCGGTCACCCGCCCCCTGCTGCCCGATCCGGAAGAGCGGGAGGTCAGGTACACGCTGATCTCGGTGGACGACCATCTCATGGAGCCACCCCATACCTTCGAGGGACGCGTGCCCAGCCGCTTTGCGGACGATGCGCCCCGGGTCGTGGAGACCGAGGAAGGCCACGAGGTCTGGGTGGTCGAGGGCAAGCCCTATTTCCAGGTCGGCTTCATGTGCGTGGCCGGTCGGCCGCAGGAGGACCACCGCTTCGAGCCGGCGCGCTTCGAGGAGGTCCGGCCTGGTTGCTATCGCATCGACGACCGCATCAAGGACATGGGCATCGGCGGCATCTTCGCGTCCGTGAACTTTCACTCCGGCGTCACGGGCTTCGGCGGTACACTCTTCAGTGAGCTCGAGGATCGCGAGCTCGGCATCGCGTGTACGCGAGCCTGGAACGACTGGCTCTTCGAGGAGTGGTACTCCCCCTACCCGGATCGCATCGTTCCACTCGGCATCACCTTCCTCGGCGATGCGGAAGAGGGCGCGAAAGAGATCCGCCGCAACGCCGCTCGTGGATTCACCGCCGTCACCATGCCGGAGCAGCCGCACAAGAACGGTCTGCCGCCCGTCTTCGATCCCTATTGGGAGCCCATCATCCGGGCCTGCGCCGAGACCGGGACCGTGCTCAATCTCCACGTCGGGTCCTCGGGCTTCGCGGCGATGCCGCCGGGTGCACCGCTCCTCGAGCTCGGTGCGACGCTCTTCCAGGCCATGGCCTTCGAGTCATGCGCGGAGTGGCTGTGGAGCGGCTGGCCGGCGCGCCATCCAGAGCTGAAGATCGCCATGTCCGAGGGCGGGATCGCCTGGGTGGCTGGCCTCATCGACCGCTGCGACAACATCATGGCGCGCTCGGGCTACGGATCGGGCTGGCCCGACAAGCAGAACTCGCCCAGCGACGTGCTCCGACGCAACTTCTGGTTCTGCATGATCGACGATCCGTCGACGCTCGTGACCCGCCACGCCATCGGGGTGGAGAACATCCTCTTCGAGTCGGACTACCCGCACGGCGATGGAACCTGGCCCGACACCCAACGCGTGATGGCGAGCCTCTTCGCCGACCTCCCGGACGACGAGATCCGGATGATCGCGCACGAGAACGCATCCCGGCTCTATCGCCACCCGCTTCCGTCGGTCCGGCTGCCCTGAGCCCTTTGCAGCGGTCGATCGCGGGGGCTGGACCAGCCCCCGCGTGAAGATGCGGCGGCGACGCCCGGACGGCACGGGGCGGGGTGCTCGATCATCGGATCGCGTGGGTGCATCGGGCGGATGGAACGACGGACTCGATCTGGACCGGCAGGTCCGACAGGCGGGATGTTCGATGCGACCAGTGCTCGCCCTCTCGGGACCTGCAGCGGACCTGCAAGTCGAGACGAGAGAGCGCTGGAGGCGGGTGGGGTCTCGATCCCGGACGGGATCAGCGAGGGGTTGACGAAGCGAACGATGTGCTGGCGGAGGCGCTCGAGCAGCGAAGGCTGCTCGAGCGTCCCAGCACCCGTCCATCCACGATCAGTTCGAGTGTGATTCCAGCTCCCCGAGTCGAATGACTTCATCCCCGGGCAGCCACCGATATCGTCCAGAACCTGGCCTTGGATGCGCCCGCCGAGACGGGCGAGCGCGACGAGGAGACAGAGCAGAGTACGAGCCGCACGCTGGCGAATTCGGGCGCAGGACGCCTCCCATCGCTCACGAGGTCTTCGCAGAGACACCGGGCCGTACTCCTGGACGGATTCGAGGTGGACGTTCGCTGCGCAGCGGAGGCCGGGCGAGCCGTCTCACCCGGCCGGGCGCAGCGAAGGCCTTCCCTGTGTCGGACCGCTCCCGCAAGAACTTGATCTCTGCACCATGAGCGGAGACCGCGAGCGCCCGAGGGGTCTCTGGTCCTCGAGATCGCTCTGCGTCTGCCGATCACGCGATACGCCCAACGTCCGCTGTCGGCACGCCGCGTGGGGCCTGATCTCGACGTCTGAAAGGGCTTCCCGGGAGCGGCTGCGCGCCCCCCGGCCCGGTGCCTGCGCTCTTCGGCCCCCGGGTTGCTGGTGATCCCGTTCGGGAATTTCCATACTCGCCGATGATCACCGAATCGGCAGATGGGCCGAGTGGCGGGTGATCCAACGGGCTGGAAGAGGGCTCGCATGAAGCGCCTGGCCGTCGCTCTCACACTCACGCTGCTCGTGGCATCCACGCTTCTGCTCGGGATCATCCCCGGGCAGCTCGAGGATTCTCTCAACCGTACGCTGCCGCATCCACCCCATGCCATCAGCGAAGCGGGCGCTGCGCTGCACCGAGTGCTCCGCGTGATGGACTGGCATACGGATACGCTGCTGTGGAAGCGCGACCCCTTGATGCGGAGCGAGCGCGGACACGTGGACCTCGTGCGCCTGCGCGAGGGCAACGTAGCGCTGCAGATGTTCACCATCGTGAGCAAGTCCCCGGCCGGTCAGAACTACGACCAGAATACGGCCGACACGGACATGATCACGCTCCTCGCGATGGCACAGGCCTGGCCGCCGCGCACCTGGGCAAGCCTCTTCGCGCGGGCCGAGTACCAGGCGCAGCGCCTGCATGATGCGGCGCGCCGATCGAAGGGGACGCTCAGGGTGATCGAGGATCGGGCAGATCTCGAGGCCCTCCTGGCCGCGCGGCGTCCCGGCACGACGGCGCCGGTGGGCGCGCTGCTCGGAATCGAGGGCGCCCACGTGCTCGAAGGCGAGCTGGAGAACCTGGACCGGCTGCATGCTCTGGGCGTTCGGATGGTCGGACTGCAGCACTTCTTCGACAACCGTCTGGGCGGATCGCTCCATGGCCAGAGCCGTGCCGGGCTCACGCAGTTCGGTCGGAGCGTCGTGCGGCGTGCGCAGTCACTCGGGATGCTGGTGGACGTCGCTCACTCGTCACCTGCCGTAGTGGATGACGTTCTCGCCATCAGCCGGGCGCCCATCGTGGTCTCGCACACGGGCCTCTACGGCCACTGCCCGACGGCGCGGAACCTGCGGGACGAGCAGATGAAGCGCATCGCCGGCGCGGGCGGGCTGATCGCCATCGGCTACTGGGATGCCGCAGTCTGCGACGTCTCGCCCGAGGGCATCGTGAGCGCCCTCCGCTATGCCGGCGATCTGCTCGGCGTCGACCACGTCGCGCGCGGCTCCGACTACGATGGCACGATCACCGCGCCCTTCCACACCGGGGAGCTCGCGGTCCTGACGGATCGCATGCTGGCGGCCGGCTTCACGCGCGACGAGATCGCGAAGGTGATGGGCGAGAACGCGATTGCGCTGCTGGGCGCACTGCTCCCCGGGACTACATCGCCTTGAGCTCGATGCCTGTGGTCCGCCAGCCAGCCGTGATCGCCGCTCAGAACGCACATTCTCGACGGGAAGGCCTCAGGCATCACGAACGCCGCTCGCGGTCCCCAGAGCGATCCGGGTGCCATCGGTCTTCTCGACCCAGACATCACAGTGCACGCGCACCTGCGTGCCTTCCGGCACCTCCTCGCGAATGCGCGCGTAGGCGTCGATCTCCTCGTCCACCCAGAGCACGTTCGTCAGCTTGAGTGACATCCTGCCTCCGCTCAGCCAGCCCAGCCCGAACTGCTCCTGCATCACCTCCGAGACGAAGCAGGTGGACATCATGCCCTGGACCACGATGTTCGGGAAGCCGAGCTTCGCGGCCTGCTCCTTGTCGGTGTGGTAGTTCCTCCCGGGTCCGGAGAACATCCAGCAGCGACGCTGGTCGACCTGCTTGTGAATCGATGGGAGGTCCGGGCCGGTCGCGGTGGGGAAGGGCGGGCGGGGCGCCTTCTTCTCTGCAGAGCCTTCGTCGACGACGTAGTCCCCGCTCTCGGGCGTCTTCTCCGCCCGGGGCGGTAGGAAGCTCTGGTAGGTTCGCCCCCGAACCAGCATCCGATGCGAGTCGGCATCGAAGAGCACCGTCTCGTTCACCACGTAGTCGCGGCCG
>CAZQMY010000133.1:0-13621 GCA_964594405.1 uncultured Spirochaetaceae bacterium
GTCTGATGCGGCCCGGCGCGCCGGGCGCGGTGGGGCTGGGGGGGGGCGGCCCGTCCCGGGCCGGCGGGCTGCTGGTGGCGGGACGGACGGGACTCGAACCCGCAACTTCTGGCGTGACAGGCCAGTGCTCTAACCAATTGAACTACCGTCCCAGCAGTCCAGCGGACCAGTTGAGTAGCAGCGAAACCTGCCGGACGCAAAGCAGATCGGCGAAAATCCGGGACCCCTTGGAGCCCTCAGCCCCGCCCTGACCGCGCCGGGCGTCTTGCCCGTGGGGCGGCGCCGGCGGGGCCGTCGACGCCCCGCGGCGCCTCAGCCCTCGCCTTTCCTGGCGGCCTGGGCGGCGGCCTGGGCCTGCATGGCCATGGCCTGGATCTGCATCATCAGGGCCATGTCGCCGGCCACCTGGATCTTGCCCGCCATGAAGGCCTGCATCGGATCGAGCTCTCCGGTCTGCATGGCAGCGGCGTCCTCGGCGGTGATCGAGATGCTGGTGGTCGGCTCTTCGGGGATCTCACCCGGGCCGAGCTTGAAGGCGGTTCGCCAGTCTCCCCCCTCGCCTCCTGTGACGATCAGCGCGATCACGCCGTCGAGCGCCCCCAGCTGGTCGAGGAGCGCGAGGCCGGGCACGGCTGCACCGGCGGCGGCGGGTGGGCCGGGCGCCTGGCCGCGGAAGAGCTGGCCGGCGACCTCGCCGAAGACGCCGCCGCGTCCTTCCCAGAGCGCGCCCCGCCAGTCCTCGACGGTCTGCACGATGGTGAAGGCGGCCTCCTGACGGGAGCCGGGCTCGACCCGCAGCTCACCGCCCTCCATGTGCAGCACCCACTCGCCGCCCTCGGCGCCATCCAACCTCACACCGAGCCGCACGCTGACGAGGTCGCTGCCCTCGGGCCTCGCGGCGGCCGCGAAGGCCTCCGGCACGAACTCTTCGATGAACGTCCGGGGCGCGATGGGCGCACTGGGGAACTCGGGCATGGCATGACCTCCGAGGGATCGGGAACGGGTCCGGCGAGTAGCGGAGCCCGCAGTCTATCGCGGCGGCCTCGCCGATGCGCGGGTGAGCACGAGACAGAAGACGGTGCGCGGGCGCGGGTCGCTCTCGTCGGACAGGGCGCCGCCATGGTGGACGAAGACGCCGCGCGCCACGGCGAGTCCCGGACCGGAGTCGCCGCCCTCGCGCTCGGTGGTGAAGCAGGGGTCGAAGCTGTGCCCGATCTCGTCGGCGGCGGTGGCCTGGATACGGACGAGGGCCACGGGGTCGACCGAGAGACGACATCAGCGAAGGCGCGTCGCGCCTTTCGACGACGCCGATCTGGTGAAGGCCTTCGCGCCCGGCCTATCTGGGGCTGGAGAGGATGCTCCCGCGCAGCCGCTAAGCTTCGCGGGCGATGATCTCGTCCGCTCTGCATCTGCTCGCCGCCGGCGTGCTGAAGCGCCCTGCCCGAGTGCTGGCGCTGACGATCATCCCGCTCGCCGCCAGCATCTGGGCGCTCGGCGTGCCCCTCGACTTCAGCTTCGCCAGTGTCATGGATCGCAGCCATCCCGAGGTGGCGCGCTACTTCGAGGCATCCGACCGCTTCGGACTCGGACGCCTGCTCCCGGCGCTGCTGGAGGGCCCGGAGGAGGTGCTCGACGAGGCCGCGCTGGCCCTGCGCCTCGCGCTCGATGATCTCGACGCCGTGGACACGGTTGCGGGCGCGCCGCCTCGGGAGTGGCTGCTCGGCCACGCGCCCTATCTCGTTCCGACCGAGGACTTCCGGCGCTGGCTGGCCCTGGCCGACGCGGACCCGGAGGCCGCCGAGACCGAGCGCGAGGTCCGCGCCCTTCGAGCCGGTCTCGCCCGGCTGGAAGGCGAGCTCGGGAGCGCGCCAGCCGAGGGCGCCCGCGCCCTGCTGATCACGATGTCGAGTGATCCCTTCGAGCTCGCCCTCGACGCGCCGGCCTTCCCCGAGATCCGCGAGACGGCTCGCCGGGCGTTGACACCCTTCGGTGTGAATGTCCGCTTCGCCGGCATGAGCGCGATCATCACGCAGGAGCAGGAGGCGACGATCGCACGCATGAGCGTGCTCGGGCCGATCTCCCTGCTGCTGGTGCTGCTCCTGCTGCGATCCGTCGAGCGCTCGACCTGGATGCTGCTGGCCGTGCTCGGCCCGATGCTCCTCGCGGTGGGAACGACCCTTGCGATCATCGGAGCGACGGCCGGCGAGCTCACGCTGATGGAGGCCGTCTTCGGCGTCCTGGTCTTTGGACTGGGGATCGACTTCGCGATCCACCTGCTGCTGCGCCTGCGTGAGGAGCAGCGGCGCGGCGCCGACCTCGACCTCGCCCTCCTGCGCGCCATCGGCGGAACAGGCCGAGGCATCGTCGCCGGCGCCATCACCACCAGCGGCGCCTTCCTGCTCCTCTGCCTGGCGCCCGATCCGGTCTTCCAGCGCCTGGGTCTGGCGGGCGGCCTCGGCCTCCTGCTCTGTGTCGTGTTCTTCCTCACGCTGCTGCCCGCGCAGTGGAAGCTGCTCGGGCGTCGAGCGTGCCCCACTTCGCACGATGCGCACCCGGCGCCCCATCGCATCTCCTGGATCGAGGGGATCGTCGCCGGCGCATGCCGCAGCCCCGGCGCGACCCTGATGGGTGCTTCTCTGGTGCTCGGGATCGCGGCAGTCGGGCTCGCCGACGTCCGCTACGAGACGAACCTCGAGCGGGTGTTCTCGCGCGACATCGAAGCCGTGCGCACCGCGGAGCGGATCCACGAGCGCTTCGGTCTCGATCCCGGGCCCTGGCTGGTGGCCACCTCGGGCCCCGACGAAGCGCGCCGGGTCTCCGAGGCGCTCGCCGAAGACCCGATCTTCGCCCGGACCCAGAGCCTCGCTTCGTTCCTCCCCCCCGATCTCGAGGCGCGACAGCGAGCCCTCCAGCGCCTCGCCCCGCGCCTGGCGCGAGCGCTCAGGGCGGAGCGGATCGCGGCCGACGTGGAGGCCTCCGGCTGGCGCGCCGATCGAGCGGCGCTGCTCGACGCGCTGCTGCGCGCCGACGCACTCGGGCCCCCGACGCTCGAGCGGCTGCCGGGCGGACTCCGCGAGCGCCTGCTCGGGCCGGAGGGCGAGTGGCTCGTCTACGCCTTCGTCGCCGAGCCCGCGCTGGACTCTGCGGTGGCGGCCCGTCAGCGGGCCGCGGCGCAGGCGGTCGCGCCGGGCGCCACCTCGATCAACGCGATCTACGAGGCGTTGATCGGCACCGAGCGTCCCTGGATGCCGCGCGTCGTGGCGACGGTGCTGCTCTTCATCGTCACGATCCTGTGGCTCGACACGGGCAATCTGCGCCTCACGGCCATCGCCCTCGCCCCGGTCGTCTTCGCGGGCATCGTCACGGCCGGCGCGATGGGGCTGATGGGCATCGCCTTCAATACCGTGACCCTCGTCGCGATTCCCCTGCTGCTCGGCATCGGTGTGGACGACGGCGTCCACATCATCCACCGGATGCTCGAGGAGCCGGACCGACCGATGCAGGAGGTCGTGGCCCGGGTCGGGGAGCCGATCCTGATGACGACGCTCACCACCTCCGGGAGCGTCGGTCTGCTGGTGTTCACACGACACCCGGGGATCGAGAGCCTCGCGGTGGTGCTGCTCATGGGGCTGACGACCTGCTTCCTGGCCTCGATCACGATCCTGCCGGCCGCCGCGAGCCTGCTGGCCAGAATCATGATCCGCAGGCGCATCGCGCATCCGGGCTGACGGGTCGCCTTCACTCCGGATCCTGCATCCGGGTGCCGAGCTCGCCCAGCGGACCGAGACTGGAGGGACTGGCCAGCGGCGGATCGACACCCTGACCTCGAGCTTGCCGGGCAGGGCCCGATCGACGCGAACACTCCCCTGCGCAGCGGACACCCGCAGTCTCGCTAGACTCGAACGCCCGAAGCGAAGCGGGCGCGTCGCGCCGCTCGCGCCCGCCACGCTCTCGTCCACGATCCCGAAGCCCTCACGGAGACCCGCCAGCCATGCCCCGTCCCGTCCTGCGCACCGAATTCTGCGATCGCATCGGCATCGAGTACCCGGTCATCCTGGCGGGCATGGGACCGGTGGCCGGCACGGGCGAGCCCGTGGCCACGGCCGAGCTGGCTGCAGCGGTCTCCGAGGCCGGCGGCCTCGGCATGATCGGCGGCGTCGCCTATCCACCCGAGGTCCTCCGCGAGGCGATCCGCAAGGTCCGCACCCTGACGGACAAGCCCTTCGGTGTCGATCTCCTCCTCTCGCCCAACTTCCTCGGGCCGCGACGGAAGGGGGGCGGCGAGGTGAGAATGCCGCGGCCCGAGCTGCCCAGGGAGCACGTCGAAGCGATCGAGCGCATCGCCGCCTCTCTCGAGATCGAGCTGCTGGAGGCGCCCCACGCGCCGGGGGGCATGGGCAGCCCGATCGAGGAGGGCAAGAGCTGGGCCGGCTCGCAGGTCGAGGTCCTCATCGAAGAACGGGTGCCGGTCTTCGCGTCGGGCCTCGGCACCCCCGGCCCCTTCGCCGACGCGTTGCGGGCGAGTGGCACCACCATCCTCTCGCTCGTCGGGACGGTGCGCGCCGCCGCCCAGGTCGCGGCGGACGGCGCTGACTACGTGGTTGCCCAGGGCACCGAGGCGGGGGGGCATACGGGCCGCATCGGCACGCTCGCCCTGCTCCAGCAGGTCATGCAGGCGATCGCGCCAGTGCCCGTGATCGCGGCGGGGGGCGTGTCGAGCGGCAGCGCGCTCGCGGGCGTGCTTGCGGCCGGCGCGGCGGCGGCCTGGTGCGGCACCTCCTTCCTGGTCGCCGAGGAGGCCAACCAGCCCGATCTGCAGAAGCAACGCATCCTCGACGCCGCCGCCGAGGATACGGTGGTGACGCGCCTGTACAGCGGCAAGACCATGCGCAACATCCGCAATCCGTTGATCGATGCCTGGGAGGCCGAGGGGCTGATGGCGCTGCCCATGGGCGCGCAGGCCCACTTGATTCGCGATCTGCAGTACTCGATCGAGCAGGCGGGACGACACGACCTCCTGATGAACGCCGCGGGCCAGACGTCGGGACTGCTGCGCGAGAGGCGCCCGGCCCGCGAGATCCTGATGGAGATGGTCACCGACGCGGCCGAGCGCATCGCCGTCGACATGCCCAGGCGGATCCAGGCAGCGGTCTGAGTCAGACGCACGCACTCGTCGGAGCAGCTGCTCGGCCAGCACCCTGCGCACCGGCCCCCCACCGCCCCGCTGATCAGCATCGCGGCCACCTGGGCTTGCGTGCAGCCTCGAGGTCGACGGTCGTGGTGCAGGGGCCGAAGGGCGAGACCTCGAAGCCGGCCAGGCTCCTACCGCCGCCCGCGTTCTCGAACCGCGCATCGGTGGATTCCTGGAAGAGGTCGTAGCGCTCGGGATCGATCCGGATCGAAGAGGAGCCGTCCGCCCCTTCGGAGGCGCACGCCACGCCCGCCAGCGCGATCGCGGCGGTGAAGATCCTCAGCGCGGGATCCCCGTCAAGGATGCGCTCGAGCAGCCGACCGAGGGCTGTGACGCCTTCTCGCTGCGGGTCCCACTCGTCGCGTCAGCCGTCGCGTCACCCTTCACGTCATCCTTCACGTCATCCTTTCGCGTCACCCTTTCGCGTCATCCTTTCGCGTCACCCTTTCGCGTCATCCTTTCGCGTCGAGTCTGCCGAGCCTCAGCGCATTCGAGATGACCGAGACCGAGCTGAAGCTCATGGCGGCCGCGGCGATCATCGGGCTGAGCAGAATGCCGAAGGCCGGGTAGAGGATGCCCGCCGCGACGGGGACGCCGATGCCGTTGTAGGCGAAGGCGAAGAAGAGGTTCTGTCGGATGTTCGTCATCGCTGCACGGCTGATCCGGCGGGCCCGGACGATGCCGCGCAGGTCGCCACGAACCAGTGTGACGGCGGCGCTCTCCATGGCGACGTCGGCGCCCGTTCCCATCGCGATCCCCACGTCGGCGCGGGCGAGCGCCGGCGCATCGTTGACGCCGTCGCCGGCCATCGCGACGCACCTCCCCTCGGCCTGCAGGCGCTGCACGATCTCGGTCTTGTCGTCCGGCAGGGCGTCGGCGATCACCTCGTCGAGCCCGAGCCGCTCAGCCACGACGCGCGCGGTGCCCGGATCGTCTCCGGTCAACACGACGATGCGCAGGCCCTCCGCGCGCAGCGCGTCGATGGCCTCGGCCGTCGTCGGCTTGATCGGATCGGCCACGCCCAGCAGCCCGACCGCCGTACCGTCGACGACGACGTAGACCACCGTCTGCGCATCGCTCCGGAGCGATTCGGCCCGCGCCGCCAGCGAGGGGGCGTGCTCGACCCCCAGCTCGCGCAGCAGCGCGGCGTTGCCCAGCCCGACCCGTCGGCCGCCCACGCGTCCCAACACGCCCCGGCCGATGCGCGACTCGAAGCCTTCGACCGCCGCCGCCGGCACGCCCCGCGCCTCCGCGCCCTCGACGATCGCACGCCCGAGCGGATGCTCGCTCGGAGCCTCGAGGGCGCGCGCCAGTCGCAGCACCTCGAGCTCGTCGGTGCCGGGCACCGCGACCACTTCGCAGAGCTGCGGCCGTCCCTCGGTCAGCGTGCCCGTCTTGTCCACCACCAGCGTGTCGACGTCGCAGAGCACTTGAATCGCCTCGGCATTGCGAAAGAGCACCCCCATGCTGGCGGCCTTGCCCATCGCCACCATGATCGTCATCGGCGTCGCCAGACCGAGCGCACAGGGGCACGCGATGATCAGCACGGCCACGGCGCTCACGAGCGCATGGGCCATGCGCGGATCCGGCCCGACGCTGGCCCAGACGACGAAGGTCAGCAGCGCGGTCGCCACCACGGCCGGCACGAAATAGCCGGCGACCTCGTCGGCGAGCCCCTGGATCGGCGCTCGGCTGCGCTGGGCCTCGGCAACGCGTTGGACGATGCGCGCCAGCAGCGTCTGTGCGCCCACGCGCTCGGCGCGGACCACAAGCGCACCCGCGCCGTTCAGCGTCGCCCCCGTCACCGCGTCGCCCAGGGTCTTCTCCACCGGCATCGGCTCACCGCTGATCATCGACTCGTCGACGGCGCTGTGGCCCTCGATCACGACACCGTCCACGGGCACCTTCTCCCCGGGCCGCACGCGCAGCCGATCGCCCACCGCGACGACCTCCAGGGGCACGTCCTCCTCCTGGCCGTCCGCCGAGATCCGGCGCGCGACGGTGGGCGCCAGACCGAGCAGGGCCTGCACCGCCGCCCCCGTACGACGCCGCGCCCGCAGCTCGAGCACCTGCCCCAGCAGCACCATCGTCACGATGACGTCTGCGGCCTCGAAGTTGACCGCGACGCCGCCATCCGGCGCCCGGAAGGCGTCGGGAAAGGCCTGTGGCATCAGCACGGCCACGACGCTGTAGCCGAAGGCTGCCCCGGTCCCGACCGCAATGAGGGTGAACATGTTGAGATTGCCCGTGCGCAGCGAGGCCCAACCGCGCGCGAAGAAGGGCCATCCGCAGTAGAGCACGACCGGCGTGGCGAGGACGAGCTGCAGTCCGCTGAGCGCTGCAGACGGAAAGCGGCTGTAGAGCGGGTTGCCCGGCAGCATCTCCGACATGGCGACGACGAACACGGGGAGCGTCAGTGCGGCTGCGAGCCAGAGCCGCCGCCTCATGTCGATCAGCTCCGAGTCGTCCTGCGGCGCCGTCCAGTCCATGGGCTCGAGCGCCATCCCGCAGATGGGACAGGCCCCCGGTCCCTCCTGCACGACCTCGGGATCCATCGGACAGGTGTAGCGCGCGCCGGGGACCACCTCCGGCGCGGGCGCGGGCTCGAGGAAGGCGTGCGGGTCGGCACTGAAACGCTCCAGGCAGCGATCGCAGCAGAAGCGGTAGGTCTGCCCGGCATGGTCGAATCGGCGCGGATCGTCGGGCTGCACCGTCATCCCGCAGACCGGATCTCGCAGCGGTTCCTGGCGAGGAGACTCGGGCGTCATCAGCTCTCGAGACTCGAGAAGCGGGCCAGCACCTGCATCAGCTCGTCCAACCTCTGCTCGATCTCGCGGGGCTCGTACGGCTCGCCGCGGCGGAGGCCACCTCCGGGCCGCGCTCGAGGGGCTGCCGATGCCGGCCCGTCCGCGCCCCGCTGCATCGTGCCTCCCTCGTCCGGGGCCGAGGATTCCACAGCTGGCCCGGACCCGGTAGCGGGATCACGCCTGCAAGCGCGCCAGAGGATCGCGATGGCCGGGCTGGGAGCCCTCGGCCGAGTCAGAGCCTCTCGACGTCGCCGAAGCTGCCGAAGAAGTGCTCGCTCCAGCTGGAGAGCAACGGCGGGAGGTCGGGCAGCCCGAGGCTGCGGAGCTCGTCGGCCATGGGATGATCGCCGAGCGCGAGCCTCACGCCCTCGCCCCCGGGCGTGGTCTGCTCGCCCTTGCCGCCGCGGCTGAAGACGAGCCTGTGCGGAAGACCTTCGATCAGCGAGTAGCCGATCGAGGGCGTATCGGGCGTCTCGCCTTCGCCGCCCCGTGGCACCGTGAGGGTGAGTACGTGCTGGCCGTCCATCTCCAGGCGACACGTCGCCGAGTCTGCGCCGGTCTCGAAGTCGATCTTCTCCACCGTCTTCGGGAAGCCCCAGATCTCGAGGCCCGCCTGCTGGGTGAAGCTCTGATTGACCGGGAGGTGATGGATATAGCTCCCGACCTCGGCATCGGGCTGCCCCTTGGGTCGCACGAAGAAGACGACGCCCACCTCGTCGTAGTCGCCGAGGTCGTTGTCGCGGTAGTCGACCACCACGAGACAGAGCTGGGTCTGGCCCGGCGCAACCTCGTCCGGCTCGAACTCGGGCGGCACGATGGCGCGGGCGGCAGACCGATCGACCAGGTACATCACCGTCCCCGACGAGGCATCGCGCACGACCGCGGGAAGCGTGACGGTCTGGCCCTGGATCTGGTAGATGCTCATCGCGGAGTCCTCGAAGCGCGTGTCGACGGGTCGCACTATACCGCCCCCGCCCGGGCCGCGAACGCCCCGCGCGGCGCCTTTCACGCAGCCCGTCGGCCGCATTCCACTGCGATCCCTCACAGGGTGACTTACCTTGTCGGCCCTTTAGCCCGCCCTTTCGTCCGCCCTTTCTCCGTCCCTCCCCCGGCCCTCCTGCCCAGAAGCCGGTTTCGGAGCTCACCCCCCATGCGCCGTAGCGCTGCAATCAAGCTCGTGTCGATGCTGGCGCTGCTCGTGCTGGGCGGCGGCGGGCGCGCCTCGGCAGAGGCCGCAGACGGGCTGAGGGGCCCGATCTCGTGGCGCTTTCCGGGCACGCGGTGGATCGAGCGGGATCGGCTTCGCGCCTGGCTGGATGAGGACGACGAGCCGATGCTCCTCGATGTGCGCCGGAGCGACGAGTTCGCGATCAGCCAGCTCGAGGGGGCGATCCGCATCGACCCGGGGGCAGAGGCCAGCGAGCTCGGCGCTCTGGATCGCGCCACGCCCATCGTGGTCTACTGCTCGGTCGGCTATCGCAGCGCGGCGCTGGCGGCGCGACTGCGCAAGGCTGGCTACGCCCGCGTCTACAATCTCGAGGGCGGCCTCTTCGGCTGGGCCAACGCAGACCTTCCCCTCCATCGCGGCGAGCAGCGCGTCGCTACGGTCCATCCCTACGATGCGGTCTGGGCGCGCTTCCTCGATCCGTCGCGGCGCGCGCGCATCGATCCGAAGGAGCGCGAATCTCCTTGAGCCCCGCCCGTCCCCTCTACCTCGGAATGCGTCCGGGCGATCTGGACGACAAGCCCTATGCCCGCCACTGGCAGCCGGAGATGGCCCCGCTCCCACCGGCCATCCAGGACGCCCTCGCCCAGGGCCCCGAAGCGAGCGAGCTCGGCTTTCCCATCGAGGACGCGCATCGACTCCTCGAGCCTGGATCCCTTCCGCTGGAGAACGGCTGGACGGTGCTCGACTCGGGTGAGATCTTCGTGGCCGTCCAGACCCCGATGCCCGGCGTGACCGGCGCCATGTTCGAGTGGTGGATGGGCTGGCATCCCCAGGAGACGGAGCGCTACAAGCTCTGGCATCCGCGCGCACACCTCGCCAATGGCACGCGCGAAGGCTGGGCGGACGACCCCGGGCGCAGTGATCGCGAGAAGTATCAGACCACGCACTTCGTGACGGAGTACGTGGGCCGCAAGCGCCAGCACATCACCATCACATTCACGCCGGCGGAGTCGTGGTTCCGGCCCGGCCACGACCTGCAGGCAGCGGGGACGACCGCGCTGGTCTGCGGCGAGGTCAGGCTTCGCCACGTGCCGATGGTGATCGGTCGACTGATCCACCAGATCCGCGAAGGGGGCCCGGCGGGCAACCAGCTCCGCAGCCGCTTCTGGCTGGGCAAGCCGCGCTTCGACGGGCTGCCGCGCATGGACTGGCTCGAGCGGGCGCTGGCGCGATCGGGCCTGGTCTCGCTCCAGCACGGCGGCGACCTCGGGCGCGACATGGTCATCCACTGCGCGCTCGAGATGAGCCATCTGGCCGGCTTCCTCCCGGCACTCCATCGCGACTACCACCCCGCCGACGAATGAGGGGTCATCCAGCCGAGCTGCTCGGGCTCAGGCTGCCGGACGCGAGTCCCTCGCAGGCCCTGGCGAACGCCGCGCTATCGGGCTTCCGTCGCCTCCGCCCCGCGCGACGTCAGCCGCTCGACGTACCAGGTCGGCGGGAAGAAGCTCAGCCAGAGGGCGACGGCGGCCACGGCGACCGAGACGGCCACGACGAGCAGGAGCGCGTGGAGCACCGCGGGCGGCGCGCCGCCGGCGCCGCCGGCGGCGTGATCGAGCATGATGCCGATCCGAACGGCGGAGGAGGCCGTCGGCAGCATGGCGACGCCCCCGGTCCAGAGCGACCAGAGGGCGAAGCGATTGCAGACCACGGCGTCTCCGAAGCCCAGCGCGCGCTGTCGCGCCATCCGGCGATACTGCGCAAAGCACTCGGCGAAGGCCCACCAGAAGACGGCGATGGCGACACAAGCGGCCCCGGCCGTCACGGGATGCGTCTGATCGCTCGCACGGCCGGTGACGATCAGGTAGCCCGCGCCGCCATAGAGCACGAGGACCGCGGATCCGCTCGCTACGACGGCGAGCATCGCGCCGGGCCGGAACACGCGCGCCACGAAGACCGTGAAGGCCGTCATCGAGAGGCAGAGCAGGGTCAGAGCGACCGCGCTCAGCGCGCTCGACCTCGCGCTGCCCGACGACCCGCCCATCACAGAGAGCAGCCGGATCGGGACGCCCAGGGCGAAGCCGAGGAAGAAGACAGTCAGCAGACCTTCGGGCAGCTGTCGGGTACGCCACCACTGCAGGGCGAGGCGAAGCCCCGGTACGGCCAGGAGCGCACCCACGATGAGCGAGATGGAGACAACCGGCATGAATGGACTCTTCGTCCGAACTCGATGGAATCCACCAACTTTCTCTGCCGGTTTCCCGCGATCGCAGCGAAGGAGCCTTTGCCCGAGCAGCTGCGCAGCAACGGCTCGGCAGCCCTCGCGCCACGGCGGAGCACACCGGTGCAAGGGCACCCGTTCGAATGGCTTAGGACGTCGTCGCGCGGGGCACACGCATCGGACGAGTCACGCGAATCGAGTCGTTGCCCCCTCGTCGGATCCGCCTAGCCGTGCAAGCGCGGGTGTCCGCTGGCTCCAGAGACGAGCCGAAGCAGACCGGAGTGGGTGCCGCCAGCGGCTGTGGCGCAAGCGCTGCGCCGGCACGCAGCGATTCCGTTGCCTCTTCGCTGCCGGGTCATGATACGCTGCGTCCGTCTGCCCCGCTGATGCTGGAATCGCTGTAGAAAGTGGATCGGCCCCCCATGCGTGCCCCCGCCGACCCGAGCCCGCCCGATGGGCGGCCGGAGCTCCCCTCGCCCCTGGAAGATGTCCGCTGCGCTGCGCCCGCCCATCGCAGCATGCGTCTACGAACGTTGCTGATCGCTCTGGCGTGCTCTGTACTGCTCGCACAGACCGCCCTGGCGGGAACGCTCGCGCACTGGCGATTCGAGGGCGACCTGCTCGATGACACGGGCCCGCACGGCGGCACGGCCAACGGCGCTCCGCCCCCGGATGCAGCCAGCTTCGTGGGTCCGGTCGCGCGCGATCCGATCCCGGAGACGCAGGCCGCCAACGCGACCGCGCTCCTGCTGGATCGCGTCGCCAGTCAGTGGATCGAGGTCCCCCACGATGTCGCGCTCGCGAGGGGACAAGCGCCCTTCACCCTGGAGGCCTGGGTCTGGCTGGACTCGCTGGGCGACGCGGCGGTGCCCGGCACTGGATCGTCGCTCATCCAGCGCAAGGGACTGAGCGGCCTGGGCGACAGCCAGATCGACTACGGATGGCTCGCGCAGGCCGGAGCACGCGCGACCCGCTCGGCGCCAGGCTGCGGGAAGCCGGCGGCCCAGGTGACCGGGCGCGAGCTGGCCCTGGAGTTCGGTGGATACGCCGCAGGCAACCTCAGCGACGACTCAGACTTCACAACGCTGGTCAGCACCCTCCAGCTCGAGCCCGGAGACGAAGGCCAATGGCACTTCATCGCGGTGGCCTGGGACGGCAACGACACCGTGCGCTTCACCCTGGACGGCCGGAGCGAGACACTGAGCTGCGTCGGCGGATTCGGCCATCTCTCCGGCAGCACGCTCACGGACGATCCCCGCGCCATCACGATCGGAGCCAGAGCGACCCTCGGAGGCGCACTCGAGCAGCACTTCGACGGCCGCGTGGACGAGCTCCGGCTCAGCGATGCCTATCTGCCCGCACACGATCTGCTCCACGTGGGCACGGCGCTCCACGACACCTTTCCGGCGTCGGGTCCCGCCGGGCGTCCCGTCGGCAACGGCGCGCCGAGCGACCACCAGCCCGCGCAGGGCTTCGTCATCGCGAACGGCGGCGGCAACTACCGTCTCGACTCCATCCGAGTGAGCACGAGCACCACGGCCGGGACCGGGCTCGTCGCACGCCTCTGGAGCGGTAGCGCGGGCGAGCCGAAGACCCTGCTCGAGGAGCTGGCCATCCCGCCCACCGCCAGCGACCAGAGCCTCACGCTCTTCTCGGCCGAGAACGATCTGCTCTGCGCGGGCGAGACCTATTGGGTCTCGCGCTCCGCCAACGACGGCGTGTCCACCGGCCTCTGGCAGGACGCCAACGCACCCCGAGGCCTTCACGCGGACACGACGGACCTCGGCACCCAGGGCCTCACGTGGGCGGTGCCCGGTGCAGGAGGCAACGCCGCCCTGCTGACCGTGACCGGCGAGCCGGTGACGTCTGCCTGCCAGGTGAGCTGGCTGGGCGGCAACGGGAGCTGGGACGAGCCCACCCGATGGTCTTCGGGAGCCACCCCCGACTACGACGCCTACGCCGTCCTGATCGACGACGGTCTCCCGGCCAGCTCGGTGGTCGACCTCGACCAGGCGACCGCCGTCCGCGACGTGATCCTCGACGGCGCGAGCCAGCTGACCATCGCCAATGGCGTGAGCCTCACGCTGGGCTTCGGCGGGGGCGGGGGCTCGGTGGTCAACGCCGGCGTGCTCTCGCTCGCCTCTACAGGAGCCCCGACCCGCCTCTTCCTCACCGGCCCGACCACCTTCACGGGCAGCGGCCGCCTCGCCTTCGGCGGCGCCGGCAATCAGCAC
>CAZQMY010000134.1:0-13578 GCA_964594405.1 uncultured Spirochaetaceae bacterium
GCCTGCACGTCGATCGTCCCCGCCGGGCCCCCGAAGAAGCTGGTGCTCGAGAGGCGTCCCCCCTCTACGAAGGGGACGTTCTCCGCGGAGACGCGGGTGTTGCCGGCCGGACCGAGATCGCGCGCGATGTCGGGCACCAGGAAGGCGAAGTCACCGCCATACGAGACACGACAGGAGCCCGGCGCGCAGAAGGGGCCATCGAACGAGCGTTCGACCTCGATGATGTCGGGGCTGGAGGGCTCGAGGTTCAGGCGGTCGATGAGCGTGGTGGTGCCCTCGAAGAGGGGATCGGTCACGAAGCCGCTCGCCGCGAAGAGGCCGCTGCCGAGCCCCCGCACCATGAGATCGCCGCTGAGGTCGACCTCGATGTCACCCCCCGCCTCGTACGTCACCGTCGTCGACTGCACGCGCGCCGCGTCTTCGATGACGAACTCGCCGCCGCGGATGAAGATGTCGCCGGCACCGCGCGCCGGGATCGGCGGTGGCGTCGAGCTGAACGCGGCCCCTGGCGAGAGCCCACTGCTCGACACGGCCGCACGATCCGTCATCTCGATGCGGCCGAAGGCGGCAGCCTGGACGTCGGGCGCTTGCCCCACCGCCGCATCGAGCCCGACGCGGCCCGCCGAGGCGAGGCTCACGAAATCGATCCGCTCGGCCTCCGTGGCCACGTAGCCGAAGCCCTCGTCCGAGCGGGTGCCGGAGATCGTGAGATCCCCGCCGATCAGCGCGACCGGACCCGGAAGATCGATCTGCGCCCCCTCGACGACGATCGATTCCGGCGCATCCAGGAACCCGAAGGCCGAGGGCGCCGCCGCCGTGAGCGTGCTCCAGGCGCCCGGATCGGAGGCTTCGAGCACGTTGTCGGCGGCACCCATCTCGACGGAGTCGGCCGTCGAGACCGTCACCGCCCCGCCCATGTCGAGGGAAGCCCCCTCGCCGAAGACCACCCCGTTCGGATCGATGAGATAGAAGTCCGCCGAGAAGATCTCGGCCGCGAGCGCGAGGCGACCGTCGATCTGCGTGGGGCCCTCGCAGCCCAGGTCGCAGCCCGTCACCACGCTGATCACCCGTTCGACGGGCGCACCGGAATCCGGCCCACGGAAGGTCGCGCTGCCCTCTGCCTCGACGCCGAGCTTGCGAAGGGCATGGATCAGGCTCGTCCCACGCAGCGTCCCGTACTCGGCCAGGATCTCGGTATCCAGACCCGTCAGGGTCAGATCGTCGGTCCCGTTCAGCCGCCCGTCGACGATCACGTCGGCCTGCACGGCCTGTGTGCTGCCGAGCCCGAGGAGCACGGCGACCGAGAGCGCGATGAAGAGTCTGCGGCCAGTGCCGCCCCACCTGTCAGAAGCTTGCTGTGACACGGAATGCGACTCCTTGATCCTGAAGGCTCCGATCGAGATCGAGCGCGTGGAAGGCGTATCCGAGGATCAGCTCGGAGGTGAGCCAGGGCCTCGGCTCGAGGCCGAGCGTGACGCTCACGCTCTGGATGGTCTCGGGCTCGGGCGTCGGTCGATTGCGGTTGAAGGCGTGGCCGATGTCGTAGGCGGGCGTCAGGAAGACCACGCCTCGGCCGCGCGCATCGGACCAGAGGGGCACGCGCAGCTCCGCCGAGCCGATCACGCCCTGGTCCGCGACCAGGAAGTTCTCGCGGTGGGCCCGCACCGTCGCGTGCCCACCGATCGCGAAGCGCTCGAAGCCCAGCAGCGGATCGCTCGAGAGCTGGACGTCCAGACGCATCCTGGCGATGGCCGCAGTGCGCGACGTCAGCCCGATCCGTCGGGCCCACTGCAGCTGACCCAGCCACGCCACGTAGCGGCCGTCGGGCGCCTCGCCCAGGAGCGGATCGCGCGGAACATCGGGCGCGCGCGTGGCGCCGAGAGCGTCGAGGCCCACCGAGAGCAGTGAACGCGCGGCGAAGGCCTGGCGCGGGCGGCGATGGCTCCAGGCCATCGACCAGCGCAGGGCGGAGACCGTGGAGCGCCCGTCCACGCTGCCGGTGCCCGGAAAGTCGAAGGCCGGGAGGCCGAAGGCGCGGGTCTCCGAGCGGCGCCACTCGAAGCCGAGCCCGGTCGAGAGCTCGGTCCGCCGCGTCGAGAGCAGCGGCTGCTCGAGGCCGAGCCCGACGGTGACGGCGTCCACCTCGATGTCGAGCTCGTCGAAGGGCGCCTCGACGACGCGGCTGCGCGTATAGCGCGCGTGGGCGGTGAGGCGGGTGTCGAAGGGGCCGAAAGGGGCCACGTATCCGCCGGACACCTCGATCAGCCCACCGCTCCCGATCAGGCTGGCGAAGAGCCGATCCGTGCGACCGGTGAGGTTCGTGTACTCGACGTTCAGGCGACCCGTGTACTCGCCGACGGAGGGTGGCACGAAGTTGTCGGTCTGCAGCCGCCCACTCAGCGCCAGACGCGACTCGATGCGCAGCTTCAGCACCGCCTCGCCCGGCCGCAGCCCGGGGCCCAGCTCGGCATCGAGCCGCGCGATGTCGGGCTCGCGCTGCAGGCGATGGATCGCGTCCTCGAGCCGCTGGAGCTGCAGCGGCCGGCCGGCCTCGCGGGCGAGGCGGCCGCGCAGATAGCCCGCGCTATAGCGCCCGCCCTCGACGAGCCGTACGTCCGTCAGGCGGCCCTCGACGATCCGGATCGAGACGACGCCGTCCTCGAGTGGCTGATCGGGGATCACCGCCCCTGACGTGATGTAGCCCGCGTCGACGTAGAGACGCGTCACCGCATCCCGTGCCGCGCGGAGCTCGGCGCTGCTGATGGCGCGCCCCGAGAAGGGTGCGGTCACCCGTCGAAGCGCCTGCTCGTCGAAGGCCGTGTGGCCCTCGAAGGCGTAGTCGGCGACGAAGATGCGCACCTCGGCCTGCGGCAGCCGCTCGGGCCGGCGCGGCGGCGGAACGGGGAGGAGCGGCGAAGGCTCTGCCTCCGCTTCGAACTCCGGCAGCTCGGGCCGCGTGTCGCCCGGGCGCTCCACGGCGATCTGGGCGCTCCCCCGATTGGCGAGGATCAGCGCTGCGAGGGCGACGCCGAAGGCGAGCGCGCCGATGCGATCGCCGCGGCGGGCAAGGCGCCTCATAGCCAGTTCCCGATCAGGATGAAGGGCGCCCAGTTGTCGGGATGCGCGAACGCGGGCTCGGCGATCATCGCCCGCTGCGCGCGCCGCAGGGCCTCGGCGCGCGAGACGTCGGCCTTGCCCAGCTCGGTGTAGAAGGCCGTCATCAGGCGCGACGCCACCAGATCGTTCACCTTCCACAGCGTGCCGAGCGCGCTCCGCGCACCGGCCCGCACCGCGAGGCCTGAAAGGCCGAGCACCGCCTCGTCGTCCCCCTCGGCGGTCTCGCACGCGCTGAAGGTGATGAGCTCGAGGGGCTGCGCGCGCCGCTCGAGCTGGCGGGCCGAGCGCGCGATCTGCTCGATGGTGAGGCGGCCCTGGTGGGTGAGCACGAAGGCGTTCCGGGGATCGCCGGTGAACTCGGCGTGCGAGGCGATGTGCACGGCGTTGTAGGGCCCGGTCTCGAGCTTCGACTGCAGCGCGGACTCGACGAAGCCGGCGTCGAGCAGCGCGTCGCCGGGATAGAGCGAGCCGATGGCGGCCAGCTCCGCCGGCACCGAGGGGAGAGCGTCATAGCCCTGCACGGACTCGCTGAGGCCGACGCGCAGCACACGCAGCTGATCGGGACCGACGGCGCCGGGCGCCGTGAGCTGCAGGCCCGGCGTCGAGGCCAGGGCGTAGCGCTCGATCAGGAAGCGCTCGCCATCGTGCAGCGCGGCGGGCGGAATACCGCGGAAGACGGCATCGGGCACGAAGACGAGGGTGGCGATCCCGGCCTCGGAGAGCTGTGCCTCGATCGGCGCGATGATCCACTCGTGGAGCTTGCGCGAGGGCCCCAGGTACTGCCGCGTGGATCGCCGACGCAGCAGCTTCTCGAGCTTCGCGACCTGCTCGAGCACCGTCGGCGCGGGCACGTCCACCGAGGTGCGCGTCGTCCCGGCGCGCGTCGAGACCAGCACCTCCACGCGATCGCGCAGGGCGATGGGGTAGATCACCGCCGCGAGCGCACTGATCTCCTGTACGTCCACCGCGCGCGACGCCGCGAGGTCGACGCACTCGTCCCGGTAGTAGTCCCGAAGCTCCGCGGCCTTGAGCAGCTCGATGGTCTCGAGCGCCCGACGCAGATCGGCCTGCTGCTCCTCCCCTTCGTCGGCGGCCGCCGCCCGCTGCAGGAGCAGATCCACCGCTTCCAGGTAGACGGCGCCCTCGCGCTCGCGAAACGAGCCGCGCCCATCGCCATAGCCCACCGCCAGGGCGTGACGATCGCCCTGCAGCTCGTCGATCGCCTCTCGATAGGCGGCGATGGCCGCGTCGCGGCGACCGAGACGGGCGAGCAGGCGCCCCGCCTGCGCGTTCCAGCGCGCCCGCTCGCCGACGGCGGCACCGACCTGGCCCGCGAGCAGGGCCCGCTCCGTGAGCTCCAGCGCTTCGGCCGCACGCCCCTGCGCCTCGTAGAGACGCGCGAGATAGCCGTGCGCCCACGCCTCTGCCCGTCGATCACCGATCTCGAAGGCCACCGCCTCTGCCTCGACGAGCAGGGCGTGGGCGAGCGGAATCAGGGCCTCACGGCGCGCCGGTCGCGTCTCGGCGAGCTGGATGGTCGTCCGGGCGAGGTGCAGCAGGACGAAGGCCCGGGTGTGATCGCGCGGCGCCGACGCGATCAGCTCGCGCGCGCGCGCGATCAGGCTTCCCGCCCCTTCGGCATCCCCGAGCTCGAGGGCCGCCCGTGCCGCGTTCGCGGCCGAGCGCGCCGCCACGTCGGTCGCCCCCGCCTCGAGGGCGAGCGGCTGTATACGCCGATGCAGAGCGAGCGCTTCGTCGAGCTTGCCGACCCGCGCCTGCGCACCGGCGAGCTGCAGGCCGAGCGCCGCCTCGAGGCGCTCGTCTCCGCTGGCCCGAGCGAGGCCGAGCGCTTCTTCCAACGCCGCGAGCGCCCCTTCGTCATCTCCCTCCGCAAGCCGCAATCGGCCGAGGGCGGCCTGGTACGCAGCACGGTGTCGGCCGTCCCCTGAGGCCTGAGCGGCAACGAGGAGCCCCTCGATCCGCTCCGCCACGTCGCCGAAGCGCCCCATGGCCTCGAGCGCCTCCAGCTCGACGAGGCGGGCATCGATTGCGCGATCGCCGTCGCCGCGACGCTCCAGATCGACGACCGCCCGTGCCGCCCACTCGGAGGCCTCCGCGAATCGCCCCATCGCCGCGGCGCCCTCGGCGCGAGCCAGGGCTCCGCTGGCCACGCCGGCTCCGGAGGATTCGACGGGCGATGCGCGCCCCGACGAGGCGAGGACACAGAGCAGTGCGAGCAGGGTCGTCCCTGCCCGAAGAAGCCATCCTGTCCCTCCTCGGCCCACTGATCTCCTCCATGCCGACGGCGGCGGCAACCCGACGCCTCGTCGCACACCGGGTCACGGTACGCGATTCGGCGTGCGTCTCGCGCTACAACGTCGGGCGCAGGCCGATCGGATCGATGGATTTGCGCGGCGGCTCGAATGGGCGCAGCCGATCGTGCCGCCGGCCTCGCATCCCGCCGGAATCCGTGCGTTACCATCGACGCGCCAGTCGATCCGCGCATCGGGGAGAGTCGGATTGAGCACGACCAGGGAGGGTCCGACCGAAGCTCCGGCTCGGGCCGTCGAGGGTGGAACCGATTGGTTCGATGTCCTCGAACGGCTCGCAAGCGAGGATCGGCTCGCCTACATGGAGCTGAGCCGGCTGATCACCAGCGTGCTGCGCGGGCTTCGCGCCTTCGACTTCCACGACGACTGGGCGGACGTGGTGCAGGACGTGGCGATGGCCCTGGTCAAGACCCATCGCGAAGGGCGGCTCGGACCGAACGACGCCATCGGCGCCTATGTGCGTCAGATGACACGGAATCGATTCAGGGACCGACTGCGCGCCTACGAGCGGCGGCACGAGCGCGATACCCTCGACATCGACGCGCCGCCGGGCGAGGCCCCGCCCACCAAGGCCGCGTCCGCCGACCCGGCCTCGGCCCTCGACGTGCGGCGGGCGCTCGATCGGCTCGGCGATCCTCAACGCGGACTCGTGCTCGCGGTCTATGGGGAGCGCCTCACCTATGAGGAGGCGGCTCAGCGCTTCGGAATCCCCCTCGGGACCGCCAAGCGCCAGCTGGGGGAGGGGATCAAGCGGCTCCGCGCCCGGCTCTCGGCGGGAGGGGGACCGGAGGGATGAGAGGGATGAATCGATCGATCCGATCCGGACGATCCGGACGTTGTGGGGGAAGGCGGCTGGGGAGGCCGCACAGCCGCACAGGCCCGCGGAGTGATCCATGAGTTGTCATCGAAGCGAGGAGATCGACCTCACCGCATACCTCGCCGACCCCGGCGCCGACGAGTTCACTTCCTTCCGCCGCCACTTCCCCGACTGCGACGACTGCACCGCCGCGCTCGAAGCCTTGACCGCCTTCGAGCGCACGGTCGAGGTCGCCAGCGGATTCGCGCATCCGCCGGAGGCCTCGCTCCTGGCCTATGCCGAAGGCGCGGGGCTCTCGCGCGCCGAGCGGGCGTCGGTCGCCGGACACGTATCGAGCTGTCCGGAGTGCCGGACGACGCTCACCGCCTTCGCGCCGATCGCAGCGATGGTCGAGGCAGGCCCCGAGCAGGCGGTGGCGCCCGAGCGCGAGCGCTGGCTCGAGCGCGCCCGCGCCCTCTGGAGCGGGCTCTTCGAGAGCCTGGCGCCGGTGCCGGTGCTCGCGATGGCGGGTGCCGCAGCAGTCGCGCTCGCGTTCTTCTTCTTGCAGCAGTCCGGTGAGGGGCCCGGCGGCGAGCCGGGTCGCCGCATCGCAGAGCGTCCCGCCCCGCGGAGCGAGGAGGCGCCGGCCCCGGAGCCGACGGCGCCGCCCGAGATCGAGATGGCCGAGCAGGGCGCGCCCGAGGCCCTTGCGCCCGCCCCCGAGCCGGCGCCCGAGCCAGTGACCGAGCGGCCGGTCGAGATGGAGCTCGCCCAGCCGAGCGCAGACGAGCCCAAAGTGGCGCCTCCGGCACCCGTGGCCGAGGAGACGTCGCAGGAGTGGATCCTCGCCATGGCGGACATGCCGATGCCCGCCTACCAGGACCCGAACGACCCGGCCGCCTGGATGCGCCTGCCCGGCACCGTTCGCTCCGGTGCCTCCAAGGTGCCTCGCGTCCAGGCGCTCGCGCCGGCGCACGTGAGCCACACCGCGCGCAGCTCACCCACGCTCTTCTTCTACAGCGACGCGGACCTCGAGGGCCCGATCACCTTCGTCCTGATGGACGAGGCGAGCGGCGACGCCAGCGAGCACGCAATCGCCGGCCCGCTGGCGCGCGGCGTCCAGTCCATCGACCTCGGCGCGCTGGGGCTCGAGCTGACGGAGGGCCCGGTCTACGTCTGGTCGGTGATCGTCCCGGTTCCGGGGGACGCCGACGAGGAGGTGATCGCGGAGGGCGCGATCCGGCGGGTCGAGCGCAGCGCCCAGATCGCCGCGATCGCCTCGGGTCCGCGCGCCGAGCAGGCCGCGGGGTACGCCGCCGCTGGCCTCTGGTACGACGCGCTGGCCGTGGTCTCGGAGGCCATCGCGGCCGACGTCGCCCGCGGTCGCATCCGCCTCCAGCGCGCCGCGCTGCTCGAGCAGGCGGGGCTGGACGAGGCCGCGGCCTTCGATCGCGAGGCCGGCCCGCGCTAGCCGCGGTTTTTCGCCTGGACGGGCGAGAAAACCGATCCGCTCCTCGCCCCCGCCGCGTTGAGCCCTCCAAAGGCCCACTCCCTACTCACACGGGCCCAGGAGGATTCACCGATGACCCGTTCCACTCGACGTCCCCGCACGGGCCTGCCGACGCGGCGAAGCCGGACGGCGCTTCGCCTGACGGCCACGCTCGTTTCAGCGCTCACGATCCTGGCGAGCCTCGCGACGCCGGCCGCCGCGCAATTCTCACGTTCGCTCTTCTCGACGGCGTCGCGGACGGCCTCGTCGGACATCTCTTCGCTGCTGAAGGAGAGCAAGACCACGACGACGCGGATGGCTTCGTCGGACTTCAGTGCTCTCTACGACGAGAGCACCCGCAGGAAGACTCCGACGGCCCCGACGAGCGGGTCGACGACGCTCACCACCATGCCCGATGAATGGGCCGTGGGCTGCCCGATCCCCACCCTCGAGCAGTGCATGGAGCCCCACTATCTCGAAGGCAGGCTGCCCGGCCACGAGCGCTGTGGCGCACTTCAAGGCGACAACGACTGGACCTGCTTCCACGTGCTCCAGGAGCAGGCGGGCCAGTACGAAGCCGGCCCCGGCATCTTCGACGAGGATCTCGAAGCCTCGGGCGTCGTCGCGAAGTCGCACAAGGTGCCCGCCGACAACAACGACAGCCACACCCACTTCGAAGGCGAGATCGGCTCGCCGGTGAACGTGACCTACGGCGACACGCTCTTCACCCAAGGCAAGGGCAAGAACTGGCTGACCTACGTCGATCGCCAGCTGGCCTGGTCCAGCGGCCCGAATCGGACGCGATTCCACAGCTGCGAGGAGTACGCCTACGAGCGCTACTACGAGGTGACCAACTTCTGGCGCGAGGTCGGGCACGATCGTCATGACTATCTCCGCACCTTCGAGACCGCCTTCGGGCCCGGGAGCTCGGACGCCGCGCTCGGAACCAACAACTACTGGCGCGACTTCTTCGCCGACATCCACGGCGAGCCGGTGCTGCCCGCCAGCCGGGAGGTCTACCGGAACCGCTTCCTCGAGCTGCCTGGTGCATGGAATCCGCACATCTTCACCAGCCAGCCCGGCACCTCGTCGAGCAATGGCCCGAGCCTGCTCGACGCGCTCCGCGGATACAGCGACGAGAGCGCGGCCATCGTGGCGGCCATCGAGGCCGTCGAGGAGCCGACCATCGTCAAGGACATGGCCTTCTACGAGAAGGCTTTCGACAACCTGACCTTCGAAGGCGCCCCGCAGCTCGGGCTGCAGCAGCGCGTGAGCGAGCCCTCCTCGAATTCGGGCATCTCCATCGACGGGCAGCTCGTCTCCGAGCCCGTGACGCCGGACCCCATCGACATCACGGGCCAGGTGCCGCTCGACTACAGCCGTGGCAAGACCATGCGCCGGATGTTCGCCCAGGAGCAGAACGAGCTCTACGCCCTGCAGGAGGAGCTGGGTGAGCTCTTCCGCGAGTGGGATCGGATCAACGCGCTCTTCGAGAACAGCGGCTGGGACATCACGGATCTGTTGGACGAGTTCGAGATCGACGATCTCAAGAGCATCTCCGACGGTCGGCCTCCGGGCGGCTATCAGACGGCGATCCCCAAGGTCTTCGAGCTCAAGACGGACAACGGCACGGCGAAGATCGGCGGCATCCAGGCGGAGCTGCTCCCCGAGACGCCGACCGTTCCGCTCTCCCCGGAGAACGAGGCGCGCAAGCGTGTGCTCGACGCGCTCGTCGACATCTACACCCAGGCGATCGAGGCCGAGTGCATTGCCGACTTCCCGACGCACTGCGACTTCTCCGTCCAGGAGTTCGCGGAGAACGCCGTCACGCACGCGGTGGACGAGCAGCAGGAGGCGTATGAAATGTGCCTCGAGCTCATGCCCGACCCCTTCGAGGACAACCTCGGGACGTCGCGCCGGGTCATCAATCCGCAGGACGACACCTCGCACATCGACCTCGCGAAGGCATTCACCGTCGATCCGAACCTCGTGCACGACTTCGAGGATCTGCTGCTCCAGCAGTGCTGGGTCTTCATCCCCCAACACCCCACCGGACGCGACCTGCGCGAGATCGCCGCGGATACCGAGGTCTGCCAGGCGGGCATTCCGGCCTACCGAGCCGATCTCGCCGACTTCATCGCGAAGGCCGAAGCCGCCGAGGAGCAGGCCGAGGCAGAGGCCCGACTCGCCGAGCACCCCGACTTCGTCGACCCCGACACCGGCGAGATCCGCAGCCCGGGCATCTCCTCGAGCTGGGACGAGCACAAGGGGAGCAAGTACTTCGGCATGGGCATGCGGTACAGCTACGCGTTCGAGGCCGACATCGGCGAGGACGCCTGCGAGGTCGGCCTGACGGCGGGTGGTGACTTCTACGCGGACGTCGACGTGCTGACCTACAAGCACGTGCTGGTGGACGTCGCGGCCTGGGTCAAGACCCAGGAAGAGGCGGTCGACATCCACGCCGACGTCCTCGGTCGGTCGCTCTTCACGGGCATCAAGCGCAACGGCCTCGAGGACGGTGAGAAGATCGACTTCACCTTCGCACGCAAGGACCACAGCCGGAAGGAGAGCGTCGCCAAGGTGGAGACGACCTTCATGGCCGGGCCCGTGCCGCTCTCCATCGAGGTCGGCGCGGGTGGTCGACTCGGCTTCCGGTTCAGCATGAACGGTGAGTTCATCGCCGCCAGCGGCAACGCGAACACCATCTCGACCTGCCCCAGCCTGACGATCGAAGGCGTGGCCGAGCCCTACGCGGATGCGTACGCATACGCTTCGCTCGCGGTCGACGTCTTCATCGCGAAGGCCGGCGTCGAGGCCAACCTGCTCCTGATCGGCATCAGCATCCCGGTGAAGGTCGGGGCGGGCGCCCAGGCGTACGCCATCGACGAGGCGCCGGGGATCGACGTCGGCGTCGGCGTCGACATGAGCGTCGAGGCCAGGTTCACGACGCTCTCCGGAAAGGTGCTCGTATTCTGCGAGCTCGGCTTCTGTCCCGCCTTCTGCAAGCGATTCGAGAAGGCCATGGTGAAGTGGGACGGATTCAGCTTCGACAAGGAGCTCTTCAGTCGGAGCTTCACGGTGCGCGCGAGCGACATGCGCAAGGCCAAGCTCTAGGCATCGCACTCGAACTCGGGAGACATGATCATGAAGACGAAGAATCGACGCATCAGGCCCGGCGCCCTGCTCCTCGCCCTGGCCGTCCTCACGACCATCGCTGCGGGCTTCTGGGGAGCGAAGCCTCTGCTCGAAGGGCAGGACGTGCGGGTCGCGACGCACGGGATCGAGCGTGTCCTGCCCCGCGTCGCCTGGCCCGAGGGCGAGCGGCGCATCTACCGGCTGAGCTACTCGAGTCGGGACGAGGTCCGGCCGCTGGTCGACGACCTGGCGGCAGCGGCCGGCGAGCCGATGCGCTCCGAGATCCAGCTGGGCGCCACAGTCGCGGTCACGGGGCTGGGCGAAGGGGCGCCCGAGGGCAGCACGCGCGTCGTCTTCGAGGTGCTCTCTTGCGAAGAGGCCTCGTGGAGCGTGGAGTCCGTCCCGGTCTGGCCCGACGTCATGGCCTGTGCGGAGATGCTGCTCGGCCAGCGCATGGCCGCCGACCTCTCGCCCCAGGGCGCGACGCTGGCCGTCTACGATCCGCCGGACGCGGAGAGCGCGGTGCAGAGCCTGCTGCAGACCCTCTGGCTCGAGCTGCAGCTCTCGCTGCCCGCGGAGCCGGTGGCCGAGGGCGGCCGCTGGTTCGCCCAGGAGCGCGACATGCAGGGCATGGCCGCGCGCAGCTATCGGCTCGATTCGAGTGACGCGCCGCGCATCGAGCGCAGGACCGAGGCCTACTTCGAGGTGCGCCTGGCGGAGGGCCTGCGCCAGCCGCCGACCGTCGACGCCTCGGGCGACGCGTCCTACTCGATCGACCCGGATGGGCGGCTGAGACAGGCAGAAGGCAAGGACCTGCTCTTCGTGCAGACGGCGAGCGGCCACTCGATCCTGCAGGCCGACGCGAGCTTCGCGCTCGACTGGCTGCGCGACGAGCCCGCCAGCGCGATCGACCTCGCCGGCTGGCTGGGTCGCGGGCCCGCCTCCATCGCGGCCAGCGCGAACACGCGCGCCGAGCTGCTCGATCAGCAGATCGGCGACCTCGACGTCCCGAAGATGCTCGGGACCCTGCGAAGCCCGCGCTTCCGTCCTGGCAGCCGGGACGAAGGCCACTTCATCTGGCAGGCGACGGGCCTGCTCGAGCGCGATCCGAAGGCGTCCTGGAAGCTGCTCGCCATGGCGCGCGGCGAGAACGCCTCCAAGGAGCAGCAGGCGCGGGCCCTCGACCTGCTCTCCAGCGTCGGCCACGACGAGGCCCAGGCCGTGATGCGCGATGCGCTGAAGGGCATCGCGCAGAGCACGGGCCAGGACGGCCATGCGCGCATGCTCTATCAGCGACTCAGCCTGCTCGACGAGCCCAACGCCGAGACCGCCCGCTTCGTCGCCGAGGACTACGCGGCGCTGCGTGGATCCGGCGACATCGAGGCCGAGCTGACCACGGCCTACAGCCTCGGCGCCATCGTCGAGCAGCTGGCGCGCGGCGACGAGACGGCTCGCGAGCTCGCCAGCGAGTACAACGCCCTGCTCGTCGACGATCTCCGCAGCTCGAGCGATCCGGATGCCATCGCCCATCGGGTGTCGGCGGTCGGCAACGCGCGGCTCGCCGAGAACGTCCCCCTGCTGAGCGACCTGGCCACTCATCAGCACGGCATGGTCCGCGAGCGGGTGGCCCACGCCCTGGGCAAGGTCGAGGGCGACGCCCCGCCCGCGGCGCTGGTGGAGCTGATCGGTGATGCCGATCAGATGGTGCAGCGGGTCGCGGTGCGCTCGGCGAAGCCGCACGACGCGGTCTACGACCGTCTGGCCGCCGAAGCCATGACCGGACCGATCGAGCCCCTGAACGTCCGCCCGGTGCTCGATCTCGTGAAGGCCGGCCGCCAGAGCCATCGGACCGAGACCACCCGGATCCTCGAGGCGATGATCGATCAGGGGATCGCGGACGACAAGGATCGCGCGGTGGCGTATCGACTGCTGGAGATCTGAGCGGTCTGCGTCAGGTCCGCACCTCGAGCCCGGCGCTCAAGTGAGACTCCAGCCGCGGTACGTAGTGATCGAAGTCCGGCACTACGAGCCCGGGGACCTTGGCCGCCTCATCCCAGGCGCGCAGCCGAAGCAGCGCCGCGAAGAGCGGCGCTGCTTCGAAGGCTCGACGGGCCTGCGCGTCGAAGGGGCCGCCCTGATGCATCAGCGTCATCCGACTCGCGTCGGAGAGGGCCTCGGCATAGCCGGGCCGCTCAGCCACGAGGTATCGCTTCGCCGCCACGTGGCCTCGCACCCGCTCGGTCACTCCGCTCGCAAAGCCGAGCGTTGCCAGGAAGTCGGCTCCGACCTCTTCATGCGTCGAGATGCCGTGCGTTCCCATGCGGACGGCGGGAAGCGGGGCACAGAGATGCCCGACGTCGTGGAGAAGCGCAGCCAGCACCTCCTCGTCCGAAGCGCATGCGGAGGCTGCCAGCTGGGCGGCCTGCAGAGCATGGTCCAGCTGAGAGATCGCCTCTCCGATGTAGTCGGAGTGGGCAGCGCCGCCCTCGTAGAGCCGACGAAGCCGATCGATCGCCGCGTCCATCACGCGATTGTCGCCCGCCGGCCGCCTGCTGTCGATGACCGCGCCGGGGCTCATCGGAATCGCTCCGACGGCGAGGCCGGCTCGGGCAGGAAGGGCTCGCCGCCGGCGCGGATGGGCTCGATCACAATCCGCGACGCCTCACCCGCCGCCTGCTCGCCCTAGCCATCTCGGTCCTCCTGAACAGCGG
>CAZQMY010000135.1:0-13559 GCA_964594405.1 uncultured Spirochaetaceae bacterium
GTCCTCGCCGGCGGGGCGGTTGGGCCTCCCCCGTCGTCCTTGCCCCTCGTCCCCCTCTCTACTCCCCTTCCCCCCCCCCCTCCGCCCGCGAGGTTCGGTGATGAGCACCGAGGCTGATGACGCCTCAGCGCAGCGAGACCGGTCCACCAGGGGCGCGAGGTCGGATCCCGATCGGGCGCCGCGTCGGCGTCTGGCGTGGACGCTCTCGGTGCTGGCTTCGGTCCTGCTGATCGGTGGCCTGGCCGCCATCAAGTTCGTGCAGGTGAGGGCGGCGATCGCCTACGGGGAGAGCTTCCCGGTGCCGGCCGTGGCCGTTATCGGCGCGGCCGCCGTGCTTGGGCCTATCTCGGCTACCGCGACGGCCATCGGCGAGCTGCAGGCGAAGAACATCGTCGAGCTCCGCATCGAGCGGAGCGGCGTCGTTCGTGCCGTGCGCTTCGAGTCGGGGGACGAGCTGCCCGCCGGCGCCGTGCTCGTCGAGATCGATGTGGCCGAGGAGCGCGCCGACCTCGCCGCGGCGGAGGTGGAGGCGAGTCGGGCCGAGCGCGAGGCCCGGAGGCAGCGGCGGCTCGAGTCGGAGGGCGTCGGCACCGAGAGCCGCCTGCAGGAGGCCGAGGCGGTGGCGGCGGCGGCCCGGGCCCGGGTGGCCGCGCTCGAGACGGCGATCGACCGCAAGACGATTCGGGCGCCCTTCGCCGGGCGTGTCGGCATCTCGGACCTGAAGGCCGGCCAGTACGTCTCCGAGGGCGCTCTCGTCACCCGCCTGGTCGGCCTCGACGACGAGATCTGGGTGGACTTCGCGCTCCCCCAGGCGGCGGCGCTCGGCTTCGATCCGCAATCGCCGGTGCGGGTCGTCGTCGACGGCGAGACCATCGAGGCGCGGGTCGTGGCCCGCGAGCCGGCCATCGACACCGCGTCCCGGAGCCTCGCCTATCGCGCCGTGATGGCGAGGTCGGGCAGGAACCTTCCGGCCGGAAGCCTGGTCACCGTGAACGTGCCGATCGGCGAGCCGCGGGAGCAGGTCGTCATTCCGCGCACGGCGCTCGTCCGCAGTCCCTACGGCGACACGGTCTACGTGCTCGAGGAGAAGGACGGACAGACCCGGGCCAGGGCGGTCATCGTGGAGGTCGGCAACGTCACTGACACCGACGAGATCGCCATCCGCTCCGGGCTCGAGCCCGGTCTGCGCATCGCCGCCGATGGGGTGTTCAAGCTGCGGGACGGCGCCCTCGTCGATCCGCAGGAGCCCCGCGCGAGCGGCCGGACGTCCGAGACGGCCTCGACGAAGCGGGCCGAGCGATGACGGTGGGTCGCGCGAAGGGGGAAGAGACCACGGGGGAGGACGCGGCGTCCCTGTCGCGCTCGCCGGTCGACGTCTTCGTGCGCCGGCCCGTGCTCGCGGGCGTGGTCAGCCTCTTCATCCTCCTGCTCGGCCTGCGAGCGGCCTTCGAGCTGCCGATCCAGCAGTACCCGCGGATCGATGCGTCGCGCCTGATCGTCCGGACGATCTTCGTCGGCGCCTCCGCGGCGGACGTCAAGGGCTTCATCACCGAGCCCATCGAGCGGGCCGTCGCCGCCGTCCCGGCCATCGACTACGTCGACAGCGTGACCACGGCCGGGGTCTCGACCGTCACGGTCTGGCTCGAGTTCGATGCGGATCCCTCCGAGGCGCTCTCCCAGGTCTCCGCGCAGCTCGACGCCATCGCCTCGGATCTCCCGGAGGAGGCCGAGCCGCCCGCCATCGAGGTGAGCCGGGCCGATCGTCCCCAGGCGACCTTCTACATCGCCGTGACGTCGGATCAGCGGAGCCGCGCCGAGGTCACCGAGTACCTCGCGCGCGAGGTCCAGCCGGGGCTCTCTTCTCTGCCGGGCGTTCAACGCATCGGCCTCGAAGGCGCGCGGCCGCCGGCGATGCGGATCTGGCTCGCCCCGATCAGGCTGGCCGGCTTCAACATCAGCGCGCGAGAGATCCGTGCGGCGCTGACGCGCAACAACCTGGTGGCGCCGATCGGCTCGTCGGAGAGCGCCGACATCGAGACGAATCTGCGCGCCGACACGGTCCTGCAGCGGCCCGAGGACTTCGAGCGGATCGTCCTCGGGCGGGAGGCCGGCGCGACCATCCGCCTCTCGGACGTCGCGCGGGTCGAGCTCGGCTCCGAGGAGGCCGACTTCGACGTCCGCCTCGACACCACCGAGGCGGTCTACCTCTCGGTCTGGCCGGCGGTCGGCGCGAACGAGCTCGATCTCGCGGCGGCGCTCTACGAAGCGCTCGCCCGGGCGCGTGCCGCCGCCCCGCGCGACATCGCGATCGAGACCGCCTATGACGGCACGCTCTACACGCGGGACGCCCTCACGGAGATCGCCAAGACCCTCGCCGAGACCATCCTCATCGTCAGCCTGGTCGTGGTCCTCTTCCTCGGCTCGCTTCGCACCGCGCTCGTCCCGCTCGTCGCGATCCCGATCTCGCTGCTCGGCGCCGTGGCGGCGATGTCGGTGATGGGCTTCTCGCTGAACCTGCTCACCATCCTGGCGATCGTGCTCGCCGTCGGGCTGGTGGTGGACGACGCCATCGTCGTCGTGGAGAACACCATCCGCCTGGTGCGCGAGGGCATCCCCGGATCACGGGCGGCGCTGCTCACGGTCCGTCAGCTCTTCTTTCCCATCATCTCGATGACCGTGACCCTCGCCGCCGTCTATGCCCCGATCGGGATCCTCGGCGGTCTCACCGGCGCGCTCTTCAAGGAGTTCGCCTTCACCTTGGCGGTGGCCGTGGTGGTGTCCGGCGTGGTGGCGCTGACGCTCTCGCCGGCCATGAGCGCGGCGCTCGCCCAGGAGACCGAAGAGGGCGCCATCGCCAGGCTCTCGTCTCGCATGTTCGAGAGGATCCGGACCGCCTACGTGCCGGCGCTCGATGCCGCCCTGCTCTACCGCGGGCCAGTGCTGCTCTTTGCCGGGACCACCATCGCGATCGCCCCCCTCCTCTACACGTTCTCGCTGCGCGAGCTCGCGCCGGTCGAGGATCAGGGCTCGATCAACGTCGTGCTCCAATCGGCGCCCGACGCCTCGCTCGACTACACGGTGAGGTATGCGAACCAGACGGTCGAACGCCTCCTCGAGACCGAGGGAAGCGACTATGTGTGGTCGGTCAGGACGCCCGAGGGTGGCTTCGGGGGCCTCGAGTTCGTGCCGTGGAAGGAACGCGACGTCACGGCCCCCGAGCTCCTGCAGCCGGTCTTCTTCTCCGTCGGCCGGCAGGCGGGCATCCGCGTCTTTCCGATCCTGCCCTCGGCGCTGCCCAACGCGGGCAACTACGACGTCGAGCTCGTGGTGCTCTCGACCGACGGCCCCGAACGCATGCTCCCCCACGCCGAGGCGCTGGTCCGGGCCGCGAACGAGAGCGGAAGCTTCATCTTCGCCGACACCGACCTCAAGATCGACCGCGGCGGCACCCGTCTCGAGATCGACCGCGACCGCGTCGCCGACCTCGGAATGACCCCCGCCGACGTGGCCGAGCAGCTCGGCGTGTTCCTCTCGGGTGCGCACGTCAGCCGCTTCGACCACCAGGGCCGATCGTACAAGGTGATCCCGCAGATCGAGGACGAGCTGCGCCGCTCGCCCGCGGCGCTCGACCTCGTCCGCATCCGGGCGCCGTCCGGCGAGCTGCTTCCCCTGTCCTCGATGGCGCGCCTGGTGGACGAGACCATGCCCCGCGCCCTGGGCCGCTTCGAGCAGCTCAACGCCTTCCGCGTCTTCGGCGGGCTGGTGCCGGGCACGACGAAGGAGAGCGGGCTGCGCGTGCTCGAGGACGCGGCCGCTGAGCTCCTGCCGTCGGGCTACGCCATCGACTACGCGGGCGAGTCTCGCCAGATCCGGCAGGAGGGCCAGACCCTCGCCGGCGTGCTCGGCATCTCGCTCCTCGCCGTCTACCTGCTCCTCGTGGCGCAGTTCCAGAGCTTCCGCGATCCGCTCGTCGTGCTCCTCGGCTCCGTTCCCCTGGCCCTGTCGGGCGCGCTCATCTTCACGTTCACCGACTTCGCCACCATCAACGTCTTCACCCAGATCGGCCTGATCACGCTCATCGGCCTGGTGGCGAAGAACGGCATCCTGATCGTCGAGTTCGCCAATGATCTCCAGACGCGCGGGCTCGGCCGACTCGACGCCGCGAGGGAGGCGGCGATGGTGCGCCTGCGTCCCGTCCTGATGACCACCCTCGCCACGGTCTTCGGCCACCTGCCCCTGATCCTCGTATCCGGCCCGGGCGCCGGAGCGCGCAACTCGATCGGCTACGTCCTCGTGGGAGGCATGACCATCGGCACCCTCTTCACCTTGATCGCCGTTCCCGTCCTCTACTCGCTCTTCGCCAGCGAGAAGAAGGAGGAGGCGCGAGACGAGTCCGTCGCCGGCCTCGCAGCGGCCCCCTCGGCCGTCGCCGGGGTCTCGTGAGGGGCGTCGGTGGCGGGCACGACCCGTACGACCGAGGTCGCGGTGCGGCGCGATCGGTGCAGATCCGCTTCGACTCACTTCAGTGTTGGCAGGAATGACATCTGGATTGCCGGTGCCTGAGCACGCCCTGCTGGCGCAGCTGGAATCCGGGCCCATCTCGGCATGGATCGATGGAGGCTGGCCTTGCGCCTCGGTCTGGGGTGGGGCCGCGTGTTCGTCGCAGTTTCTTCGGCGTCTTGCGAGTCGCGGCTTGCCGTGGTCGAGCAGGGACTCGAGAGCCTGACGTTCTTCGAGCCCCCGCCCCCCCGGAGAACCACGCTCGCAGGCCGTTCCACGCGCGACGGTTCGCGATATCATGCGGCACATGCCTGACCCCCGCGTCCATCTCACTCGTCTCGTGCGCCGTCCGCTCCTCGCTCTTCTTGCGCTCCTCGTGCTCGCCGGGCTGGCGATGCTCTCGCCCGGCACTCTGCGGGCGGCCTCGAAGCAGGAGGTGTGGGTGGCCAGTGGCATGCCGGGCGGGACGTACCGCGCCGTCTACGCGCGCAACCTCGAACGACTGATGCAGAGCTACAAGGTGCTGTACAACAAGAGCACGGGCTCGCAGCAGAACCTGGACCTGCTCGCCGATGGCAAGGCCGACATCGCCTTCGTGCAGGCAGACGTCTACGCGTGGCTCAGCGCGCGGCAACCCGAGCTGACGCAGGGCATGCAGGTGGTGGGCAGCCTCGGCGACGAGTGCATCTACATCGCCTATCGCGAGGATGGTCGTATCACGCGCTTCGATCAGCTCGGCGCGTCGGCCGATGGGGCGCCCGCGAAGCTCGCCGTGGGCGACGCGAGTGGGGGCGCCGCGGGCTCGTGGGCGAACATGGTGCGGTTGGCACCGCGCCTCGCGAGCGTTCGCGTCGACAACCAGGGCGGTACCCTGGCGCTCAATCAGCTCGCTGTCGGTCAGTACGACGCCGCGCTCTGGGTCACCGATCCCGGCAACCTCGAGCACAAGCTGCTACAGGGCACGCTCCGGACCGAGGGGCTGGGGTTGATGCCGATCCAGGACGACGCGCTGCTCGCGCCACTGCCCGACGGGACCCGGATCTACCGGGCGCGGAGCGTGAAGCTGAAGGACTCGTGGCGCTCTCCGAAGCTCGATACGGTCTGCACCACTGCCCTCGTGATCATGCGGAATGACGCTGATGAGAGGCTGCTGCGCAAGGGCTCGGACACGATCAGCCTGGATTCGGCGATGATCGTGCCCCGCGGTGACTAGCGGGCTGCTCGTCCCGCGCTCCTGCCGCAGCTCGTGGCTCGAATGAGCCGGGCTTCCAGGGCCGCCGCGAGGGGCACGGCGGCGGCGACGATCCGATCCCACCGGCCCAGGCCATTCGCCTGATCCACGCACTGCGCTGCGCTCGTCGCCTCCAGGCGCAGCCAGGCGCGGGGCGATCGTGCCTCCTCCCCACGCACACCAGCGCGCGTGCTCGGATCGCGCGTGAGCGGCGCGCTCGTTCAGCGCAGTCGAGGGCGCTGGCCGGCTTGCTGCGCGCGAGCATTCGCCAACGCGTGCCCGGGCGATCTCGTCGAGGGCGCAGTCGAGGGCCAAGTCGACGGCGTCGAGGCGGCCGCGACGACCCTGCTGGCAGGCGAGGTGGAGGACGAATCGGATGACGATGACTGAGCGGATGCGACGGGATCACCCTCCGCCGCTCGGCTACGCTGATCCGTCCCCCGACCACTGCCGGCAGAGGATGCGACCATGCACCGCTCCCGTACCCTGCTCCGCCTGACCCTTCTCCCGCCGCTTCTGCTTCTGGCAGCACATCTGCCAGCCGCGTCCGCCTCGGCGGCGCCCGTCGCCATCGCGAACGCCGGCTTCGAGGCGCCCTACCTCGCGGGCAACCTTCCGCCACAGTACGCGGGCGACGTGCCGCCCGGGGCCTTTCCGACCGGCGCGCCGCCCGATGGCTGGCTGCCCTACTCCGAGAGTGGCAGTCCCGGGGCAGGCGAGTTCCTCGGCGTCCTCAACCCAGGGACGGCGGCCGACTACGTGGGCGCGCCACCGGGCATCGATCCCTGCTTTCCGGGCGGCGCACCCGAAGGCGACAACGTCGCCTTGCTCTTCACGAGCGGCGCCACCGGTGGCCAGGAGTACGGCATCCGCCAGGAGCTCGGCGCCACGCTCCAGCCCAGCACCACCTACACGCTGCAGGTGGAGGTGGGCAACATCCAGACCTGCGGCGGCCTCGTGCCTCCCTATCAGAGCCAGTTCGTGCTGGATGGCTTCCCGAGCTACCGCGTGCAGCTGCTCGCCGGCGGCGTCCTGCTCGAGGAGGACGCGGGCCAGCTCACGCCGGGCGAGGGGCTCTTCGAGACCACGACGGTGGTGCTCACGACCGGCGAGCTGCCCGCCCTGCAGGATCAGCCGCTCGAGATCCGACTCATCAATCGGAACGAGGATCTGAACCCTGCGGTGGGCAATCGCGAGGTCGACTTCGACGACGTGCAGCTGGATGCGAGCCCGGCGGCGTTCGCGCTTCCCGCGCTCGGCAGCCGGTGGATGCTGCTCGTCGCCGCAATGATCGCGGGTCCAGCGGGCTTGGCGCGCCTGCGAGAGGCGAGGGCGCGGCGCTAGCTGTCAGTGCCAGCCGGGTCGATTCAGCGCTCGAGACCGGCGAAGAACACCCCCACGAAGGCCCGCACTCTCTTCTCGATGGTCGCGACGTCCTCGGCGCCCTGCTTCAGGCCGTTGGCCCCGAGGTGGATCAGCTCGGCGGCGGCGGGGGCAGTGAGGCCCGCAGCCTTGAGGTCGATCTCGCCGGCGCGCGCCGCCTTGCCGAGCGCCGTCGTCAGCATCGCCCGGAAGCGCTCGGCCGAGGTCTGGACCAGGTCGCCGCAGAGGCGGTTGCTCTCGTCGTAGATCTCGCTGCCGTGCGCGGATTGCGACACGACCTCGAGAAAGGGGGCGAGCCGGGCCAGCAAGGCCTCCTCGACCCGCGACGAGAGGTCGTCGGCGCCGTCCCCTGCCAGGTGACGCTCGGCGTCGGCGAGGGATCGCTCATGAAGATCGGCCGCCAGCGACCTGAAGATCTCCTCCTTGTTCTGGAAATAGGAGTAGAGCGAGGATCTGGACACGCCGGCTTCCTTGGCGATGTCCTCCATCGAGGTCCTTCGGAAGCCGTAGCGGCTGAACTGAATCTGCGCGGCGGAGAGGATGGACTCGCGCTTGAGATCGGGCGGTTGGGGCACGTTCGCAGATTGACGATTCCGATCTGAATTGTCAATCTGTTGCCCAACCAGCGGCGGTCGCCCAGAGGGAGTACACGACGATGGCGGTTCTGAAGGTGAACGGCGTCGAGCGCGACGTCGACGTCGATTCCTCGACACCTCTCCTGTGGGTGCTTCGAGAGCAGCTCGAGCTGACGGGCACGAAGTTCGGATGCGGGATCGCCCAGTGCGGCGCCTGCACGGTGCGGCTCAACGGCCGGGCGATCCGCTCCTGCGTCACGCCGATCGCCGCGGCGTATGGGCAGGATATCCAGACCATCGAGGGGCCCGGGGGCGACGGGGGCGCGCGTCATCCCCTCCAGGCCGCCTGGATCGAGCACCAGGTCCCCCAATGCGGCTACTGCCAGTCCGGGCAGCTCATGTCCGCGGCCGCCCTCCTCGAGAGCAATCCGAGCCCCTCGGACGAGGACATCGACCGGGCGATGGAGGGCAACATCTGTCGCTGCGGGATGTATGGAAGAATCAAGGCCGCCATCAAGACCGCAGCGAGGGTCGGAGCCGGCGGGGCAGCGGCCGGGGAGACGAGCGATGAATAGATGGACTCGACGTTCGTTCCTGGCGGCCGGCGTGGTGGTCGGCGGCGGCCTGGTGGTGGGCGTGGCCATCCGGCCCGGCAATCGCGCACGCGAGCTCGCCGGGCAGGTGGCGGGGGAGGGAGAGACCCTCGTCCACACCTGGGTGAAGCTCGATCGAGACAACGTGGTGACCGCCATCGTGCCACACGCGGAGATGGGGCAGGGCGTGGGCACGGCGCTCACGCAGATGCTCGCCGACGAGCTCGATGCCGATTGGCGCCTCGTTCGTTTCGAGGAGGCACCCGCCACCAGCGAGTACGCCAACCTGCCGCTCGGCAAGGGGATCCTGATCGGTGACATCGACCTCCCCGACATCGTCGTCCCCACGGTGGATGGCGCGCTGCTTCGCACTGCTCAGGCACTCGATCTGCAGGTCACCGGCGGCAGCCTGAGTGTCCGCTCCACCGGGGTCTACGGCATGCGCGTGGCCGGCGCGGCGGTCAAGGAGATGCTTCGCCAGGCCGCCGCCGAGGCGTGGCAGGTCCCGGTGGGCGAGGTGGTCGCCCGCCAGAGTCAGCTGATCCACGAGCCCAGCGGCCGGCGCGAGCCCTACGCGGCCTTCGCCGAGGCGGCGGCGGACATGACGCCGCCCGCATCCCCGAAGCTCAAGACGCCCGACCAGTTCGAGATCATCGGTCGACACGTCCAGCGCCACGACATCCCTTCGAAGGTCGACGGCACCGGGACCTTCGCCATGGACGTCCGCCTGCCCGGCATGCTCTATGCCACCGTCAGGCGGGCGCCGGCCTTCGGCGGCGGAGTCGCGAAGCTCGACGACAGCCGGGCGCGCGCCATCGAGGGCGTGGTCGATGTGGTGCGCCTGCCCGCCAGCGGGGTCGGCGCGATCGTCGGCAGCTTCGAGGCCGCCGAGTCGGTGGCGGTGGTGGCCGAGGGGTTCTGGGCGGCGAAGCGCGGCCTCGATGCCCTCGAGATCGAGTGGCGCGAGACCGGCAACGAGGGGGTCTCGAGCGAGACCATCTTCCAGCAGTTCGCTCGGGACATCGAGGCGGGGACCGGGCGCGAGACGGACGTCGAAGACGGCGACGTCGAAGCCGCGATGGCGAGCGCTGCGCAGGTGCTCGAGGCGGACTATCGCGTCCCCTATCTCGCCCACACCTGCATGGAGCCCCTGAACGCCACCGCGAGCGTGGAGAACGGGCGCTGCGAGGTCTGGGTGGGCTGCCAGAGCCCGCTGCCCTTCCGGCAGGCCATCGCGGACGCCCTGGGCCTCGACGCCGAGAACGTCCAGGTGAACAACTGCCTGATGGGCGGCGGCTTCGGGCGAAAGAGCCGCGCGGACTATGCCATCCAGGCGGCGCAGATCGCGGCGAAGGTCGGCCGGCCCGTGCAGCTGATCTGGACCCGCGAAGAGGACGTGCGCCAGGACTTCTACCGCCCGGCGATCCAGAGCCGATTCCGCGCTGCGCTGGACGGAGAGGGCAACCTCACCGCCTGGCAGAACACCTACGTCGACAAGCACGAGCCCGCCGAGGCCCCGCTCATCCCCTACGCGGTGGCCGCGCGCGACATCGGCCACGTGAGCAGCCCGACCCACATTCCCTTCGGCGCCTGGCGCAGCGTCGATCACTCGCAGCACGGCTTCTTCACCGAGTCCTTCTTCGACGAGGTGGCCGTGGCCGCCGGGCAGGACCCCTACGCCTACCGCGCCGCCAGGCTCGCGGACAAGCCGCGTCATCTCGCCGTTCTGCAAAAGGCCGCAGAGGCGGCCCGATGGGGAACTCCGCTCTCGGAGGGCCGGGGACGCGGCCTCTCGCTGCAGGAGTCGTTCGGCTCCATCGTCGCCCAGGTCGTCGAAGTCACGGTCGTCGAGGGCCGAGCGCAGGTGGACCGCGTCGTCGCCGCCGTGGATCCCGGCATCGCCGTCTCGCCCGATGGTCTCCGGGCGCAGATCGAGTCGGGGATCGTCTACGGGCTGACGGCGGCGCTCTACGGCGAGATCACCATCGAGAAGGGCGCAGTCGCGCAGAGCAACTTCAGCGACTACCCCGCGCTCCGAATGTCGGCCACGCCGGAGATCGAGGTCCATATCATCAACAGCGGAGAGGCCTTCGGAGGCGCGGGCGAGCCCGGCACGCCGGGCGTGGCCCCGGCCCTCGCGAACGCGATCTTCGACGCCACCGGGTTCAGGATGCGCAGCCTTCCGCTCCAGCCGATCGACGTGGATCGCTTCGAAGAGCGTCGAACCGCGAGCTGATCGCTCGTGCCCGCACCGGGTCCAGCGCCGCCCGGCGACGCTGCCGCGTTCAATCGCTGACGAGCGCGCGTCGGACCGGGTCGTGTGAGGCAGAGCGATCACGCCCGCGATGGATGAGCACCATCAGCGCGGGGGCCAGCACCACGTCGGCGAGGAATGCGAGGACGGCCGCGAGGCTCGCGAGCAGCCCGAACCAGAAGGTGTTGTTCAGCTCGGCGGCCAGGAAGACGGCGAAGCCCAGCGACAGGATCATCGACGTCAGGAGCAGCGCCGTGCCCGTGGTCGAGAGCGTCTCCCGGATGGCGGCTCGGGCGTCTCCGGTCTCCTCGAGGTAGCGGTTGAACTTGTGCATGAAGTGGATCGTGTCGTCGACCACGAGGCCGAGGAGGATGCCGCCGATGAGCAGCGTCGAGGCGTCGAGCGGGATCCCCGCCCAGCCCATCAGCGCGAGCACGAGATAGATGGGCACGAGGTTCGGCACCATCGCCGCGAGCCCCCGGCGCACGTCGCCCACCAGCAGCACGAGCATGGGCGTGATCACGATGAGTGCGATCGCGTACGAGCGGGCCATGGTGACGATCAGCCCTTCGAAGACGCGCGCGAAGAGCACCGCGCCCCCCGTCAGCTCGAAGCGTGAGCGCTCGGCGAGGATCTCGCGGATGCCCACGTTCAGCGCCTCGATGAGCTCGGTGTAGATCATCGCGTCCGCCCATGGCGTGCGGATGCTGATCCGCGCCAGGGAGAGCTGGCTGTCGGTGAAGTCCTCGAAGTCGTCGGAGCCGCTGTTCTCGAAGAGCAGCATCTCCTGCGCGAGCAGCTTCCGCTCACCGGGGAGCGCGTAGAACTCGGCTCGATTCTCGTTCAGTGCCTGGTGGGTCTCCTTGACGATGTCGACGATCGAGAGGGTGTGTTGGATCGGTCTCCCGTCCACCTCCAGCGTCTGCGCGAACTCGGCGATGCGATCGAGCCGCGCGACGAGCTCGGGGGCGTGGAGCGCGTTCTCTTGATCGCCGTAGACGACGACCTCGAGGCCGCCCGCTCCGCCCAGCGAGCTGTCGATGAGGGAGTGCGCCTTGCGCAGCGGATGGTCGAGCGGAAACCACGCCATGCCGTCATGGGAGAAGGAGAGCCGGGAGATTCCGCCGAAGCCCACCACCACGAGCAGCGTCGTCGCGCCGACCACCCACCAGGGATGCCGCGTCGAGACATCGCCGACCGCCACCATGGCCCGCTCGGCCGCGCCGCCGCCGACGCCCGCGCGCGCCCGGCCGCCGACTCGGGGCGGCGCGAGCGCCAGAAGCGCAGGCAGCATCGTCAGGCTGAAGACCATGGCGAGCAGGACACCGGCGGGCGCGATCACGCCGAGCTGCGCGACCGGCGCGAGCGGCGCGGCGACGAAGCTCGCGAGCCCTGCGGCCGTGGTGAGGCTCGTCATCACCACGGCGAGCCCCGCGTGGCCGAGCGCGCCGCTGATGGCCTCGGCCCGGTCGGCGCCGGCGGCCAGCCGCTGGTAGACGATCACGAGCAGATGCACCGAGTCGCTCACCCCGACGACGACCACGAAGGGCGGCAGGATGTTGAGCGTGATCGAGAAGGGGATGTCCAGCAGCGCCATCAGTCCCATCGAAGAGGCCAGCGCCGAGAGCACGATGGCAACGGGGATGACCACGCCCGACACCCGACGGAAGAGCGCACCAAGAAGGATCACGATCACGAGGATCGAGATCGGGAGGAAGACGGACACGTCGCGCTGCAGCGTGTCCGTGAGCGCGACGTCGAGGACCGGTCCGCCCATGACCTGAAGGGGGAAGCCCTCGGAATCGTGCGCGGCCACGACGTTCGCGATGGCCTCGACGACCTCGCGTGTCTCGTGCTCGGTCAGGTACTCCGGCGGCCTACCGGATGGGGCCTCCTCGTCGCCGAAGCCCTCGAGCGCCGCGTCGACGGTCTCGCTCGCACCCTCGCTCGAGTAGGTATGCGGCTTGATGGAGAGGGTCGTGTAGCGCTCGTCTCTGGAGATCAGCGTGCCGACGAAGAGCGGGTTCGCGAGGGCGCGCGCGCGGATCGTCGAGAGCGCGGCCGGGTCCAATGGCCAGCTCGCGATCAGCTCATCGACCACCAGCTCGTCGCCCACGCCTCGCGTGTCGCGGGCGTTGAAGAGGCTGCTCACCTCTTCGACGAAGGGCGCCGATCGCTCGATGTCGCGGTGCAGCGCGCGCAGCCGCTCGAGGGTGTCGAGCTCGAACACGTGCGTCGGCCCGACGCTGATGATGATGCGATCGTCGCGACCGAACTGCTCGCGAAACCGATCCAGGCGAGCCCGCTCGGGATCGCCCGCACGCAGGAAGACCTCGTTGGAGTTGTCGACGCGGAGCGCCGTGAGGTGACCCGCCAGCACGGCGGTGAGGGCGAGCGTGGCGAAGAGGGTCAGCCAGGCGTGCCGTACGACCCATCTCCCCCAGGCGGCAAAGCCGGATTCGATTCGCGAACGAATGGTCATACGGCCTCCACCTCGTTGCTCGGCAACGTGGACGCCCGCTGCCCCCGGGATCGACGGCCTGTCGATGGAGGCGAGGCGGAGCGACGCGATGCGGTGTCTGGGCGCGAGCTCGTGCGATCGATCGACGCAAGCGTACCACGATCGCTGGCATACCTCGGCTCGTCGAGGACGATTTCGGTATGTCAGTGCGGGCGGTGCAGCAGCAGCGCTGCGCAGCTCGATTGCTGCGCCTGGCTGGTGGGCGAGCAGCGGGTCCACCGCCACGGGTCCGGCTGGTCGAGGGTGGCGCCAGGCCCTCCGTCGACGGAGCGAGCTGCGCGCGCGCCATGGGATGCCGGGGCGCCTATTCGAATCCCGAGCCGCTGCCTCCGCTTCGTCGGAACCGGATCCACTTCTCGATCTCGACTGCGAGGAACGAGAAGAGCGACACGCCGACGATCTGCATCCACACAGCGGCCTCGAGCGGGGTCGTGTGGAAGAGTCGGTTCATCACCGGGGCATAGGTGAAGAGCAGCTGGAGGAGGATCATGGTTCCGGCTCC
>CAZQMY010000136.1:0-8073 GCA_964594405.1 uncultured Spirochaetaceae bacterium
CACCTTCGAGGTGGTGACGCCACCCGTCTCGGGCACCCTGACCGGCACGGCGCCCACCCTCACCTACACCCCCGATCCCGGATTCAGCGGCTTCGACAGCCTCACCTATCGCGTGAGCGACGGCAGCGCCCAGTCCGATGTCGCGACGGTCCAGCTGATGGTGGGCGATCGCAACGAGGCGCCCGTGCTCGAGCCCATCCCGCAGATCCGGGTCGTCGCGGGAGCGACGCGCCGATTCAAGGTGCGGGCCACTGATGCCGATGGCACCTCACTCCGATTCAACGGCGACGTGCTTCCCGAGTTCGAACGACTCGAGCCGGGCGACGACGGTGAGGCGACGATCATCCTCACGCCCTTCCTCGAAGACGTCGGCGACTACAACGCGCTCGTCTCCGTCTCCGATGCGTTCGCCTCGGCTTCGCGCGCCTTCACCATCGACGTCGTCCCGCTCAGCATCTTCGACGATCCGCCGGTGATCGAGCCGATCGACGATCCCACGGTGAACGTGGGCTCGGTGGTCGAGATCCCGGTCGAGGCCTCCGACCCGGAGGACGGCGCGATCTCCCTCGACGCCGACGTGCCGGGCTTCGTGACCTTCTCCCTGTCTGCGCCGGGCAGCGGAACGCTGACCATCTCGCCCCAGCCCGGCGACGAAGGCCGCTACGACCTGAGAGTCTTCGCCAACGACGGGCTCGCGACGTCCGTCCGCATCGTCTCCCTCACGGTCGGGGAGCGGGACGTCGTCCCGCCCGGTCTCGTGGCGACCTTCCCCGCGGCGGGCGATACCGCACTCCAGGGCCTCGACAGCGCCTGGGTGCTCTTTTCCGAGCCGATCGATCTGTCGACGGTGGACGCCGGCGACATCACGCTGCAGGACGAGTTCGGCCTCGAGGTCTCTGGGCTCGATCTGCAGTGGATCGGCGGCAATCGCCTCGCGCTGCCGCGCTTCGATCCGCTGGCGCCAGGGGACTACCGGCTCGAGGTGGACTTCGGCGGCTTCGGCGACGTCTTCGGCAACATCGCCGGGCCCGGCTTCGCCAGCAGCGTCTTCTCGGTGCTCGGGCTCGATCTCGGAGAGTCGCGACCAGACACCCAGCGCGTCTACCCCGTCGAGGAAGCAGCGCGGGTCCTCGCCGTCGGCGACTTCGACGGTGACGGCATCACCGATGCGGTGGCGAGCCATGGCTCCGCCGGGCCCAACGGCATGGCGGTCTTCCTCGGCCAGGGCGGCGGGCGCTTCGAGCCTCCGCTGGAGATCGCCTTCCCCGATGGCAGCGAGCTCGAGATCTCGGCGAACGCCCGCAGCGCCCCGCTGGTCGTCGGCGACATCAACGACGATGGCCTCGACGACGTGATCGCGGGCATCGAGACGAGCCTCTTCGTCTTCCTCGCAGACCCCGCGACGGTCCTCGCCGACCCGATCGTCTACGACGCGAGCGGCTTCGGGATCGGCTCGAATCCGGATGCGGTGGGCCAGCTGGCGCTGGCAGACGTCACGGGCGACGACCTCCCGGATCTTCTCGCCAGCATGCAGCGCGTCCTGCTGGTCTTTCCGAACGAGGGCAGTGGCAGCTTCGGCTCCCCGCTCAGCCAGTCGAGCTCGACGCAGGTCGGTCGGTTCAAGTTCCTGGCCACGGGGCTCCTCGATGGGGACGAGTTCGTCGACGTGGTCGACGGTCCGAACGTTCTGCTCGGCAACGGAGACGGCAGCTTCGACCGGAACCTCATCGGCTTCGACTCGAGCAGCACGGCGGCCATCTACCGGCACATCGCGATCGCGGACATCGACGGCGACGACATCAACGACATCGCGGGCGTGAACTTCGCGAGCCGGGACCGCGTGCTGCGCTACTCCCGCGGCAATGGCGACGGCACCTTCCACACGATCTCGGGCACGGGCGCGATCACCTGGAACATCTCCGAGTACACGCTGCCGGGCAATCTGATCGAGGATCTCCTGGTCGCGGACTTCGACGGCGACGATGCGCCGGACTTCGTCGTCGAGTACCGGCCGGACCGCCTCGACAACGACGTCCCCGCCATCGGCGTCTTCCGAAACGTGGGCGGCGGAGACTTCCTGCAGGTCGCGGATCTCCCCACCGTGAACCGCTTCACGTCGCCCGTCGCCGCGGACCTCGACGGAGACGGGGTCCTCGATCTCGGCCATCTCGCCGGCGACGCCTTCGGCGTGTACCCGGCGCTCGGTCCGCTGAACCTCGTGCCCTTCGACGTCACCGAGGTGGGTCAGCTCGACGACTTCGCCGCCGGCGACTACGACGGCGACGGCGACTTCGACGTCGCGATCAACGATCGCAGCCGCGACCTCGTCTTCCTCTACGAGAACGACGGGAGCGGCGGCTTCAGTGAGGGGCTCGGGTACACCTTCACGCGCTTCCCTGTCGTCTCGATCCTCGACGTACAGCGCATCGCCCTCGAGGACGTGAACGACGATGGCAACGCCGACCTGGTGGCAGGGGGGACCGACACCATCGGCGTGAGGCTGAGCAACGGCGACGGCCGCTTCGGCCTCGCTCAGCGCTATCCCGGCCGCGCCGTCACGGATCTGCACTTCGCCGACCTCGATGGGGACGATGCGCTGGACATCGTCGGCGTCGATCGGACCTTCTACTCGGTGCTGCTCTCGAACGGCGACGGGACGTTCACGGAGAGCGCGAGCCCGACCGAGTTCCTCTCGGGCGCCGAGGGCACCGCCGTGGAGGACGCCACGGGCGACGGTCTCGAAGACCTGGTCGTGGCGAACGGAAGCACGAACTCGGTGACCATCCTCGCAGGCACGGGCGACGGCGCCTTCGTGCCGACGGGCGATCCGCTCTTCCGCTCCGTCGACGTCGCCCTCGGATCCCTCGGCGAGATCTACGTGGCGGATCAGGGGGGCGCGCGGGCCCAGAAGTACTCGCCCACGGGCGAGCTGCTCTTCACCTTCGCCGAATTCGGCTCCGGGCCCGGAGGACTCAACAGCCCGCGCAGCATCGCGGTGGACAGCACCGGCAACGTGTACGTCGCGGACGACTTCGACGACCGGGTCGTCAAGTACGATGCGAACGGAAGCTACCTGCTCGAGTTCGGGACGCTCGGCTCCGGTCCGGGTGACTTCGACCGGCCCTGGGCGCTCGCCATCGACGCGAGCGATCGGATCCACGTGGTCGACAAGAGCAACGACCGCGTACAGGTCTTCGACTCGAACGGCGGGCTGCTCCGCGAGTTCGGCGCCGGCGTGCTGGCCAATCCGGAGGACATCGCCATCGACTCGGCGGGCCGGGTCTATGTGCTCGACATCGACAACCTCGCGCCGGACGACGCGGCCATCCGGGTCTTCGACGCGAGCGGCGCCTTCGTCGACGAGTGGTCGGCCCTGGGCCAGGATCCGGCCCCCCTCGTCCATCGGCCCCTCGGCATCGCCATCGACGCCGCCGATCTCGTCTATGTGTCCGAGGGCTTCGGATCGAACGATACGCATCGCGTCCAGGTGTTCACCACCGACGGCGCCTATCTGCGCGGCTTCGGCCGCTACGGCAGCCTGCTCGGCCAGCTCTGGGAGCCGCGAGGCCTGACGGTGGACTCGATCGGGCGGGTCCTCGTCGCGACGCGGCTCGGGGTCGAGCGCTTCGATGCGAGCGGCGTGGTCATCGACTCGATCGGATCCGGACTGCGCGTCGCCGGTGGTCCCCGTGGCGTTGCGGTGGCGGATCTCGATGGGGACGACCTGCCCGATCTGATCACCTCGAATGGCGTCGGTGTCCGGCGAGGCGCCAACGAGCCCGATCTCCGCTCGGACGACAGCGGCGCGCACACCGTCTCGGTGCTCTTCGCGCGCGCCGAGGGCGGGTACGAGCCCCACTACGACTGCCAGGTGGGCCGCGACCCGAGCCAGCCCGTGGTGCTCGACCTGAACGGCGACGGCCGCCTCGATGTCGCGACGTGGAGTGACCGGGACCACACCGTGACCGTTCTGCTCGGCGGTGAAGGCGGGCGTTTTGCCGGGCGGGTCGATCTTCGCGTCGACGATCTGCCGATCCGCCTGGAGGTCGGCCCCGTCGACGGCGACGCGCTCCCCGATCTGCTGACGGGGAGTCTCGGGGAGGACACACTCACGACCGTGCTGAACGACCCGAGCGTCTGGCAGCAGGCACATCCGGCCGACTGCACGCTGCCCGCCTTGCCGCCGACCGGCGGCGGGGCGCCCATCGCCGATGCGGGCGCCGATCAGAGCGTGCTCGCGGGCGACGCGGTGATCCTCGATGGCACCGGCTCGGCTCCCGGTGGCGCGAGCGGTCCGCTCGCCTTCGCCTGGCGCCAGGTGGGCGGCGCGGCCGTCGACCTGATCGGCGCGAACGCGAGTCAGCCCGTCTTCGAGGCCGGCGGGGTGGACCTGCTGGAGTTCGAGCTCACGGTCAGCGCCGGAGGCGAGAGCGCGGTGGACCGCGTGTGGGTCGTCGTCGATCCGGCGCCGCCGACCAATGCCTCGCCGCAGGCCGACGCGGGTCCGGATCAGGTGCTCGCACTGCCCGCGGTCGCGCTCCTCGATGGCCGCGCGAGCAGCGATCCCGATGGTGATCCCCTGAGCTTCGAATGGCGCGTGGTCGTTGCGCCGCTGGGTGCGACGGCCGTGGTGGCGAACCCGGGTGACGTCGAGACGAGCCTCGCGATCGACGGGCCGGGAACGTACGTCGTCGCCCTGGTGGTGGACGACGGCATCGCTACGGCCTCGGACACGGTGGTGATCGAGGCGGACGCGAACTTCCCGCCCATCGCGGTGGCTGCGGGAACGACCGAGGTGCTGCTTCCGGCCGCCGCCTTCCTGGACGGGACCGGAGGCGCCGATGCGAACCTCGACCCGCTCACGTACCGCTGGCGCGTGGTCGAGCAGCCTGAAGGCGCCACCGCGCTGATCGCCGATCCGAGCGCGGCCGCGACCTCGCTCGCGCTCGACCTCGCCGGGCCCTACCTCGTCGAGCTCGTCGTGAACGACGGAACGAGCGACAGCGCTCCGAGCCTCCTCGAGATCATCGCCCGGTCGAATCAGCCGCCCGTTGCGCGAGCCGGCACGGATCGGCGCATCGAGCTTCCCGGGTCGGTCGCCCTCGACGGTCGCCTGAGCTTCGACCCCGACGGCGACGCCATCAGCTACGGCTGGACCCTGGCCTCCGCGCCACCGGGTGCCGCCGCGATCCTCACCGGCGAGGGCACGGCCACACCCACCCTCACGCCGGACCGCCCCGGCACCTACGAGCTCGAGCTCATCGTGACCGACGGCGCCGCCGCGAGCCCTCCGGACCGCGTCACGATCCTCGCGTCGGGGGACGATCCGCCGATCGCGTCGGCCGGCCCGGACCGCTCCGTGCTGCTGCCCGCTGCCGTCATCCTCGATGGCCGGGGCAGCGCGGACCCCGAGCGTGGCGCACTGGAATTCGAGTGGCGCCTCGAGAGCACGCCGCCCGGTGCCTCGCCGACGCTCGGCGGTGCCGACGGGGCCCTCGCGGCGCTCACGGCGGACACGCCGGGACCCTACGTGGTCCGCCTCGTCGTGCGCGACCCGGCGGGCAACGCCGCGAGCGACACGACGACCATCGTCGTGACCGCGAACCTCCCGCCGACCGCGAGCGCTGGCCCGGACGCGAGCGCCTCGCCCGGAACGCTCGTCGAGCTCGATGGGTCGGCGAGCACGGATCCCGATGGATCACCGCTGCCCCTCTCCTCGCTCTGGCGCTTCACCTCGCTGCCGCCGGAGAGCGCCCTGATCGACGAGCTCATCGAGGATCGCTCCTTGCTCTTCGCCCGCTTCACGCCGGACGTGGCAGGCGTCTACGAGCTCGAGCACATCGTGCAGGATGGCGCAGACGACGCTCGGGACCAGGTGCAGATCACGGTCACTGGCGAGGTGGAGCCCCCCGAGCCGATCGCGGACCTGCGGGCCCGGGCCAAGAGCGGCAAGATCAACCTCGTCTGGACTCCGGTGACCGGCGCAACCTACGACGTCTTCCGTCGCGCGACGACGGAGGGCCCCTACGAGCTGATCGCCGAGGGCCACGTGAGCGATCATGCGGCCTATGCCGACTTCGGGCTCACCAACGGCACGACGTACGCCTACGTCGTCACCGTCATCGTGGACGGCGTCTCGTCGGCGCCGTCCAACCAGGCGAGCGCCACACCCGGCGACCGCGACCGGGGCGACGACCCCGGCGAAGAGGCCGACCCGGTGCCCGAGCCGGACGCCCGCCTCGGCCTGGCGGCCGGGCTGACGTTGCTGTCCGCGCTCGCCCATGGACGCCGCCGGAGGCGGCGCCGACCGGTCGAGAGCAAGTAGGGGCGGGGCTGCGGGACTCGCGCCGCTGGCGAGCAAGGGGGCGTCCGAGGTACCTTCTGGTCGACCATCGCATCGTCCCTGATCGGCGAGGAGCACAGCGCATGGCCCCACCCCCGACCATCGAGTCCGGCGCTGGTACGGCGCGCATCCCCCTGCCCGAGCGCGGGAGCTTCTGGCTCACCGATGCCGGCCTCGAGACCGAGCTGGTCTTCAAGGACGGCATCGAGCTGCCGCACTTCAGCTCGGCCGTGCTCCTCGACACCGCCGAGGGTCGGGAGCGCCTGCGCAGCTACTATGCCGACTTCGTGGCGCTCGCCCACAGCCACGCTCTCGGACTCGTCCTCGAGACGGCCACCTGGCGCGTCAGTCCGGACTGGGCGGAGCGGCTGGGCTTCGACGATCCCGCCACCGGGCGGATCCATCGCGAAGCGGTGCGCCTCCTCTCGGAGCTGCGCGACGCTGGCCCCCTCTCACGCGAGCGATTCGCCATCAGCGGCAACCTGGGACCGCGCTATGACGGCTATCGAGCCGACGAACGCATGAGCCCGGGCGAGGCGCGCGACTACCATCGTCGTCAGGTCGCGCTCCTGGCCGCAGAGGGCGCCGACGCCATCTCGGCCCTGACGCTGACGACGAGCGCCGAAGCCAGCGGCATCGCACGTGCGGCGGCCGAGGAAGCGATCCCCTGCGTGCTCTATTTCACGGTGGAGACCGACGGACGCCTGCCCTCCGGTGAGCCCCTCGGCGACGCGATCGCTGCCGTAGACGACGCCTGTGGAGACGATGTCGCCTTCTACGGCATCAACTGCGCCCACCCGACGCACTTCCTGCCCGCGCTCGAGAAAGGCGATCCCGAGTGGCGGGAGCGGATCGGCGCCATCCGGGCAAACGCTTCCCGCTGCAGCCATGCGGAGCTCGACGAGTCCACCGAGCTGGACGAGGGCGACCCCGCAGAGCTGGCGAGCCACTCTGCCCGTCTCAGAGAGCTCCTGCCCGGGCTCCGCGTGATCGGCGGATGCTGCGGCACGGACATCCGGCACGTGACGCGGCTGTGTCAGAGCTTCGTTTCCGATGGCCGTCGCGAGTCGCCGAGCGTCGCCTGAAGAGACGTTCCCTCGCCCCCGCCTCGGGCCTCGACCTACGTCCCGCCCCCACGCTCGCCTCCGCTCCCCTGCCCCGCCTCGTCCTCGGCTTCGGATGCGGGAGGCGACGTCGCGGCGCCGGTCTGCGGATCGCCGTGGTCCGCATCCCTGTTCGTCGAAGCACCGCCGCGCTCTGCGCCGGTGGCGACGGGGAGCGCATCGCGCTTCCAGGCGGTCATGTGTCCGTCGAGGAAGCGCACCGGCTGCGCGCTGACGAAGTAGAGCTGGGCCCGCGCCACCCCGGCCCGCGGACCGTGCTCGCAGTAGATCACGACCGGCTCCTCTTCATTGGCGGGCTCGGGGAGTGATGCCTGTCGCGACAGAATGGCGTAGAAGGGGATGTGGATGGCGCCGGGGACGTGGGCGGACTCGTACTCGCCGCGGGTGCGGACATCGACGATGGTGGGGGCGTCCCCCGCTTCGACGAGTGCAAGCAGCTCGGTGCGCTCGATGTGCCGTGCGCAGCCGACGGCCACCGGCATCAGAGCCAGGGTGAAGGCAGCGAGCGCGAGGGGCAGTCTTCGGGCGGGTGTGGCTCTTCCCATCGTCGGTCCTCTCGATCTGCGAATCGAAGAGTGCGCCATGTCGGAGCGATCGCCAAGCGCC
>CAZQMY010000136.1:8173-13469 GCA_964594405.1 uncultured Spirochaetaceae bacterium
GCCAGACGGGTCGGCGTGCGCATTCTCGTCGAGTCGGCGCCGAGAGCCGCTTCGCTCGACGGGAACGGATCGGCCATGGCGCCGAGCCCTCCAGCTCAGCTGCGCGACTCTTCGGCCCTGGCGTCGTAGTCTTCCATCAGCATCTTCGCGATATGAGCGGCCTCCTGGGCGTAGGTGTGGTCGTCGTCCCAGGCCTCCACCGACGAAGCGCGGCCGTCCTTCGCCATCTGTCTGCCGTCGCGCCTCGTGAACTTGACGATCTCGCGCCAGATCTCGTGCTCGACCTGCTGAGCGAGCTCGCGCACCCACTCGACCACCTTCGCACGCGCCTCGGGCTCCAGCGCACCCAGGACCTCCTCGCCCACCAGGGCCGCGGCGCCGCCCGCGTCGATGCTGGGCTCGCGGGCCTTCAGCTCGTTCGCCAGCATCGGGCACACCTCACGGGCGACCGCGGACTCGGTGGCGTGCTGCCCCCATTTCTGCTCCCACTCGTGCATCCGGCCCTCGACGAAGGCCTTGGCCGCGAGCCAGGCATGCTCAGCGGCGTGCTGGCGTACCTCCTTCTCGCAGCGCGACACCACCGCCGCGGGGACATCCCCGTGCACCTGACCTGCGTGCTGCTCCAGCCAGTGAACGATCTCCTTGCGATCCATTCCACCCTCCTCCCTGTTTGGGACGCACGCCATCCGGACTGTCGTGGGCCCGACACGGACGCCGCCACTGGACTCTCCTTTCAACCTGGGCCCGATGACGAGTTGGGCAAGGCATGGCACACGGCTCCGTCTCTGGCTGGACGCGCACGGCTGGATGCGCACGCAGGGGCGCTCGCGAGCGTCTCCGAGGTCGGAGTCTCGGCTTCATGACGGCCACGAGTCCGCGTGTCAGGGATCGGTGAAGAGTCCGTGGCGAGATCGGAATCCTGTCTCCACCGTGGGAACCTCAAGGCGCGAGGCCGGCCCGAACGCACGGAGGATCATCGACATGGCATCGACACGCAGGACCATCTGGATCGGATCGAAGAGCGGACGCGGACCGCGCAGCCGGGGGCTGGGAGCGCTCCTGATCCCATTGATGACGCTGGTCGGAGCCACTTCGGCCCAGGCACAGACGTTCACGTTCACGCGTGTCGTCGACTCCTTCGACATCAACCCGACCTCGGGCTTCGAGTGGCTCTTCTTCGAGCCGCCCGCCCTGCACAGGACGAACATCGCATTCAGGGCGGATTCGGACGGCGTCTATCGCTCCGATCTGCTCGGCAACGTCGACATCGTCGCCGACACAGCGACCACCAGCCCGAGCTTCGGGGGCGGAACCTTCTTCAGCTTCGGCCAGTTTCGCGACACTCCGCAGATCCACGGCGACGAGGTCGCGTACGTGGCGGCGAGCTCGAGTCAGCAGGGCGTCTACCACAGCGCGTCGCCTTCGAGCATCCTGATCGCGGGTGACGAGTCGACCCGATTCCCGGGGCAGCCCTTCGGAAACAACATCAGCTTCGTGACGAGCCCGTCCTACGATGGCCGGACGTCGCTGATCGCCCGAGACTCGACGCCCTTCAATCCGGAAGCCGGAGCGTTCATCGAGTCCATCGGCCTGGGCATACGTCCGGGCGCGCTCGCGCCCATCGTCGACACCCTGAACGCCGTTCCCGGAGAGTCCGCCCCCTTCTTCACGGTGAGCAGCGTGTCCCATGCGCGCGGCAGCGCCGCCTACGTCGCGCTCCGCAACGGACCGCCCGGCCCGAAGGTGCTCCGCCGATGGAGCGCCTACCGACCGGAGCACGTGCTGATCGCCGAGACAGGCACGGCGATGCCTGGACACGCGGGCGAGACCTTCGACTTCATCGGCTCTCCGGCCGTCGACCGCACCTTCGCGCAGGACGTCTGCTTCTTCGGGGAGAACGGCACCGACACGATCGAGGGCATCTACCGGGGCGACGGCCACTCGCTCGTGCGCGTCGCCGATACCACGATGATGATGCCCGGTCTCCAGGTGCCCTTCGGCTCCTTCGACGAGTGCTCGATCGACGCCGGCAACGTGGTGTTCACGGCACGCGATGCCACCTTCCAGAACCAGGCGGTCTTCCTCTTCACCCGGCTCGGCACCTTGATCCGGGTCGTGGGGGATGGAGACATGCTCGATGGCGAGATGGTCTTCGGCGCCTCGTCCGGAGACTTCGCGATCGACGGCAACCGGATCGCCTTCCAGGCCTTCACGAGCTCCGGCGAGTCGCTCTACGTCGCCACGCGCTCGGGAAGCGGAGCGGCGGCGCTCGGCAGCAGCCAGTCCAACCCCGTCCTGCCCAATTCGATCACCACCGGAACCTACGCGTTCACCAACGGGCCGAGTGGAGCGTGGTTCGATCCACCGACGGATGGGGGCTTCCGGTACACCATGACGGGGCCCTCCCGATTCACGGAGATCCTCGACTTCCCGGAAGGATTCGGCGTGCCCTTCCGCGTGGTGGCGAATGGGCAGGTGCTCGGACGCTTCGAGCCCGGCGACAGCGTCGTCTTCCCGAGTGGCGGCGTGGCGAGCTTCGACGTGCTCGACATCCTGCCCGGATTCGATCCGGGCGACCCGGAAGCATTTCCCCTCCAGCTCGCCTTCGATACGCCCACCGCGGACTTCGAGATGACGACGCTACCCGAGCCAGGCATGGTGTTGCAGCTCGCTGTGGGCTGCGGCCTGATCGCGGCGCTGCGGCGTCATGCTGCCGACTCGAGGTTCCGCTCGGCGAAGCGCCAGTTGGCGAGGTGCGAGACGAAGGCCTCGGCGTAGCGATTCCTCGCATTCTGATAGTCCAGGTAGTAGGCGTGCTCCCAGACGTCCATGGCGAGGAGCGGCACCCTGTCGGCCAGCAGCGGGTTGTCCGCATCCTTCATGGGCTCGAGCGCGATGCGCTCGTCCGCGGGGTCGTAGGTCAGCCAGAGGTATCCGGAGCCGAAGAGGCCCACGGCGCGATCGGTGAACTCCTTGCGGAAGGCCGCGATCGAGCCAAAGGCCCGCGCGAGGCCTTCGCCGAGGCGGCCCGAAGGCTCGCCTCCCCCGTCCGGGGCCATGCTCTGCCAGTAGAAGGTGTGGTTCCAGACCTGGGCCGCGTTGTTGAAGACCGCGCCCGTGGCCTGCGTGACGAGCTCGGTGAGCTCGAGATCCTCGTCGGGTGTCCCCTCGATGAGTCCGCGCAGCTTCTCGAGGTAGCCGCGGTGGTGGCGCTCATAGTGGAACTCGAGGGTCCGGGCCGAGAGATGCGGCGCGAGGGCGTCCATCGCATAGGGGAGTTCCGGAAGTTCGAAGATCATCGGGTGCGTCCTCTCTCGGGCCTGCAGCTCATCGAAGAGCCTGCCCTTCTGGGGTTGGTGAGTTGGCGTGATGACCTGATTATAATCGAACAAAACATGAACAAAAAGCGCGCGGCCGGATGCATCGAAGCGGTTCGGCGCGTCGATCGAGAATCGGGGCCGGCCCGGCAGGCTCATGCAGGCCCCGCGAGTGGTCCGATCCCACGAGCCCGCTCGGATCGAGCGAGACTGCGCCTCGACCTGGACACTCGAGCGGCTCGCTTCACGGTCGGAGCCCATCCCTCCCCAGGCTCACCTGGGCAGACGCCCGCCCCCCGCTCGTTCGCACACGCCGGTGAAGACGGATCTCCGAGGGAGCCGAGCGGACGAACCGGGTCGTCGTTCTCGCGAGGGCGCGATCGACGCAACCTGAAGCGCGCCCCGAGACACCCACCTCCCGTGGACGGAGAGACACGACCAGCCAGCAACGCGAGGTCGCCGATGGCTGCAGTCGTGTTCGCCATCCGAGACCGAGTGCGTGAATCCGGAACGCTGGATGTTCACCAGCGATTGATCGGGACAGGAGCAGACGATGTCCGTATTGACGATCTTCAACTGCGGTACGGCCTACGACCGCAACAACGATGATGTGATCGCCCTGCTGGCCCGCCGTGTCGTGGGGCAGGAAGGTCGCGATTGGATCATCAACGCGGCCCCATGACGACGTCCTGCAGGCGGCGGACCGGGAGCGCGAGAGCTTCCCGAGCGACATGCCCTTCACCCGGCAGTATCTCGACAGAACGCGCGGATGGCTGCGCATCTACAATCCGAGCTAGCCGCGCCGGCGCCGGACCAGCGCAACGACGATTCCTCAGCCGGAGACCGCGCGCAGCACCAGGGCACCGTTCGTGCCACCGAACGCGAAGGCGTTCGTGAGCGCGACACGCGTGCGCGTCGCGGCTCGCGGCTCGCGTACGACGTCGATGGGGATCTCGGGGTCCGGTGTCGCGGCGTTCAGCGTCGGCGGAACGCGGCCGGTCTGGATGGCGAGCGCGCAGGTGGCGGCCCCGTAGGCGCCGGCCGCTCCCAGGGCGTGGCCCGTCGCCGCCTTGGTCGAGGTCGTCGGCGGGACCCGGTCGCTGCCTCCGAAGACCGTCGCCAGGCCATTCGCCTCGGCGATGTCGCCGGCGGGCGTGCCCGTCGCGTGGGCGTGAACCAGGTCGACGTCTCCGGCTGCGACGCCTGCGTCGCGCAGCGCCATCTCCATCGCGCGGCGTGCGCCCTCTCCATCCGGGTGGGGCGCGACCATGTGGAAGCCGTCGGAGCTGCGGCCGAAGCCCGCCAGCTCGGCGATGGGGGTCGCGCCGCGCGCCCGCGCGTGCTCGAGCTCTTCGAGCACCATCACGCACGCTCCCTCGCCCATGAGGAAGCCGTCCCGGTCTGCGCCGAAGGGGCGCACCACGCCGGACGGGCTGAGCGCACCGGTCACCGAGAAGCCGAGCCCGATCACGTCTCGGCGCGTTCCTTCGAGGCCGCTGTAGGGCGATTCGAAGCCGCCGGTGACGACGACGTCGCACACATCGTCACGGATCTCGCGCAGGGCCGTGCCGAGGGCATGCGACGACGAGGAGCAGGCCGAGCTCAGCACGTAGTTGGCGCCGGAGAAGCCCGTCTTGATCGAGATGAAGCCGTTCGGGCCGGTGAGCATGATGCCGGGCACCAGGAACTTCGACGGCGTCCGCCCCGTCTCGACCAGCTCCACGCCCGCGTCCACGGCCTCGCCCAGCCCGCCCACCGCGGTGCCGAGGATCACACCGGCGCGCGTGGCATCCGTTGCGGCGGGATCGAGGCCGCTCCCCGACAGTGCGTGCTCGAAGGCCGAGACCACCAGATGGGTGGCGCGCGCCGTCCGCTTCGCCAGGGCCGCAGAGCCCATGGCCGCGCTGGCGTCGAGCGCCTTCGCCACGTAGCACCAGGTGTCGGCCCATCGGACCCGCTCTCCGACGGCCCCGTCACAG
>CAZQMY010000137.1:0-13403 GCA_964594405.1 uncultured Spirochaetaceae bacterium
TGATCGGCAACTTCGGGAAGAAGGGCGCCAGCAACGCGGCCTGAGTCCTTCGGGCGCTGGCGCCCGGCCATCGACTCGATACGCTTCCGCTGCGCGTCGACACGGCGTCGCGCGCCGGAGCGATGCAAGACTGCACGAGAAGCATGGAAGAATGCATGGATGGAGGAGCGAGCATGCGAGGTCGAACGAGGGAAGAGATCGAGCGAGTGAATCTCGGCGGGCGTGTCCGGATGGCGATCTGGGTCGCCGCGTGCTGCGTCGCCCTCGCGATGCCCGCGCTCGCAGAGAACGCCGTGAAGTCTCCGGCGGACGCAGAGCTCGCGAAGCAGCTCGAGCAGATTCCGTCGGGTGAGGAGGGTGTCCAGCAGGTGCTGGACGACCTGACCAAGAAGCTCAGCCTCCGGCCCGAGCAGGTCGCCCAGGTGAAGCCGATCGTCGAGGAGAGCGTGTCCAAGATGGGCCAGGCCAAGGAGCGCTTCCAGAACGGCGAGATCACGCCCATGGCCATGGGCATGCAGATCCAGATGGCCACGCAGCGTGCGGCGATGCAGATCGATCCGCTCCTCGACGGGCAGCAGAAGAAGCTGCACGCGGCCCTTCGCGAGGAGAACAAGAAGCGCCTCATGGAGGAGATGGCCAAGCGCCGCGCCGCCATGGGCATGTAGCCGGCTCGGATGCCGAGAGCTCTGCCGGATTACGGGAGGCCGTGCGGTGTGCTGCGGTCGAGGGTCGCGGTAGACCGGTGAGAGCAGCGCAGCCTCAGTCGTTCGAGAGCGCGCGGATGATCTCGCTGTACTCGCCCTCGCGATGGCTTCCGATGACCGGGATGTAGAAGCCGACGCGCTGGACCAGTCCCTCGTACTTGGCGCGTATCCTGTCCGCGATCTCGTCGAAGTCGCCGCGGATCGAGAACTCGGCCATCACGTCTTCGGTGATGAGGTCGGACATCTCGTCTCGCTTGCCCTTGCGGATCAGGTCGGCCAGGCGCGGCTGCAGGTCGTGCCAGCCGTGCAGCTCGAAGACCCTGCGATAGGCCGGCGTCGAGCCGTAGAAGGCGATCTGGGCCTTCGCGATGGCCTCGATGCCTGCCTGTTCTTCGGGGCTGCCCGCGAGCACGAAAGTGGTGGTGGCGTACTCGAACTGGCCGGGCTTGCGCCCGCCGCGTGCCATGCCCTCACCGACCTGAGGCATGATCACCTCTTCGAGGTAGCGGCGGGTGTGGAATGGATGGACGTGCATTCCGTCGCAGACTTCGCCCGCGAGGCGACACATGTAGGGACCGACGGCCGCGATGAAGAGCTTGGGTTGGCCGAAGCCCGTGGGCCCCGGGTCGAAGAAGGGCTGCATGTAGTTGTGCGTATAGAACTCGCCCTCGAAGCAGAGATCGTGCTTGCCGTCGAAGCTGTCCCAGATGTGGCGGATGGCGTGCAGCATGTCGCGCATGCGCGGGCCGGGCGGATCGAAGTCCGCAGAGAAGCGCTGCATGACGTGCCTTCGGATCTGCGTGCCCAGGCCAAGGTTGAATCGGCCGCGCGAGGCCTTGTGAAGGTCCCACGCGGTCATCGCCAGCACCATCGGCGACCGCGGGAAGGCGACGGCGATGGCGGTTCCGAGCTCGATCCGATCGGTGTGCTCCGTGGCGACCGCCAGTGGCAGGAAGGGCGTCTGCAACGCCTCCGCCGTGAAGACGCCCGAGAAGCCCATCTCCTCGGCGCGCCTCGCCAGGTGGCCGACCTTCTTCAGGGGGCCCATGGCGAGCGTGGTGTCGAGCTTCATCTTCGAGCTTCCTCGTCGGATTCGGTCAGCTGGATCGGCAGCAGCCGTCGCTGGCGAGCCGGCCGTCCAGCCTAGGCGGCGCCCCACGCGCTGAGAATGTCCAGGGCTGCCGTCCGCTGTCCGAATCCTCCAGCGCCGGCTCGGGCACCGCCACACCGCAGCGGAGCGATCCCGGAGGCGCGACGGGCCTGCCATCGTCCATGTCGACCACTTCGAGCGCGACAACGATCGCTACGGTCGTCTCGAGGGCGAGGCGGCCCTCCGCCGGGTGGCGCAGTCCATGTTCGAGTCCCTGGGCCGCTACTCCAGGAAGACCCAGAAGCGCCGTTGGCTGGCCTCGTCCAGGGCGTCGACCTCAGCGATGTGGAAGAGGTCGCCGGCGACGTCGCGTATCAGGTGTCCGCCGCCCACCGTTCGCGTGGGCCACTCGTCCCGACGGGTCTGGAAGCGCCGTCGTCCGCGCTCCGTCTCCACCAGCCAGGTCCAGATCTCCACCTCTTCCTCGAGCTCGAGGATCGTCTCGATCTCGAGCAGGAAGCCGACCTCCTCGAGGCTCGTCTCGAGCGCCTCGCGAGCGGGCCGCTGGAGCCGCGCCGGATCTTCGACGAGCGCCAGCTCTTCGTCGTCGGCATTGCGCAGCGAGATGAAGCGGTGCTTCTCGGACCAGGGAAAGCAGCGCACGGGCCAGACGCGCTCCGGTCGGTCGGCCGTATGCATCCACAGCTGCCCGTCGACGCCCCGCTCGAGGCGCAGCGCTTCCGGGCGCGACCTTGCCATCTCGACCACGCTGCCCGCCGCGGGCGCGCTCCGCTTGGTGCTGCTCTGCTGCTCCGGCTCTTCGACCCGCATCAGATCCTCCTCGATGAAATGGTGTTGGTCGGGCTAGGCCCCGTGGGCCAGCTCGCGCTGCATGTCGTGCAAGCGCCGATAGGTGCCCTCCGGCTTCTGCAGGAGCTCGGTGTGGCTTCCGCTCTCGCTGATGCGTCCGCCCTCCACCACGAGCAGGCGATCCGCGCGTGCGAGGGTGGAGAGCCGGTGGGCGATGGCGAAGACCGTTCGTCCAGCCGTGAGCCGGTCGAGGGCCTCCTGGATGTTGCGTTCCGTCTCGGTGTCTACCGCGCTGGTGGCCTCGTCCAGGATCAGGATCCGAGGGTCACTCAGGATCGCCCTCGCGATCGAGATGCGCTGACGCTCGCCGCCCGAGAGGGATTGGCCGCGCTCCCCCACCACCGTGTCGTAGCCGTGCTCGAGTCTGCAGACGAAGTCGTGCGCGTTGGCCGCAATGGCCGCGGACACCACCTCCGCCTCGCCCGCTTCGGGGTTGCCGTAGCGGATGTTGTCCAGCACGCTGCCGTGGAAGAGGTAGGGATCCTGCAGGACCATGCCCACCTGGCGGCGGTAGTGACCCGCGTCGAGATCGCGAATGTCCACGCCGTCGACGGTGATCCGTCCGCCGGTCACGTCGTAGAAGCGCGCTACCAGATTGACCAGGGTCGTCTTGCCCCCGCCGGACGGGCCCACCAGGCCGATCATCTCACCCGGCAGCACCTCGATGTTGACGCCGCGGATCACCTGACGCACGCCATCGTATCCAAAGGTCACGTCCTCGAAGCGCACGTGTCCCCGCACCGGCGAGAGCCGAACGGGACTCGGGCGATCCACCACCTCGGGCTCGCTGTCGAGGACCTCGAAGACCCGGAAGGCCGAGCTGGTGGCGCGGTTCATCGCCCGCGCCATCTGCCCGATGATCTCGATGGGCGCCACGAACATCGTCGTGTAGAGCAGGAACGAGACGAACGTGCCGAGCGCCAGCGTCGGCGCCTCGCCCTCGCTGCCGAGCAGCCGCGGCAGGGCGAACGCCCATACGGCCAGCGTCATTCCGTGGATGGCGAGCATCAGCATCGGCCAGAAGACGGTCCAGGTCTTGTGGACGTTGTTGAACTCGTCGGTCACGGCGTAGTTGCGCCGACCGAATCGCGCGGTCTCACGGGCCTCCTGATTGAACGCCTTCACCACGCGCATTCCCGGGATCGTGTCCGAGAGGACATCCGTCACGTTGCTCCACTTGCGCCAGGCGCGGATGAAGGTGCTGTTGAGCCGCTCGCCGAAGAGGAAGATCGCGTAGCAGAGCAGCGGGACGGGCAGCGTCATCAGCAGACCCAGCCTCCAGTCCAGCGTCAGCAGCACGGTTCCCAGACCGAGGAGCATCACGATGGAGAGGGAGACGTCCACCACACCCAGTGCGAGGAACTCCCAGAGTCGATCCGTATCCGAGCTGACGCGCGTGATCAGGCTCCCGGTCTTCTTGCGGTTGAAGAAGCTGAGTGAGAGCTTCTGCAGATGCTCGTAGAGCTCGGTCCGCAGATCGCGCGCCACCCACTCGCCGATCACGGCCATGGTGCGCAGTCGCACGAAGGCGCAGAGCTGCCTGAGCAGGTAGACGGTGCCGATCGCGGCCACTGCGAGCCAGGCGGTCGTCCGGGCCTGCGCGGGATCGAGTCGACCGGTCTGCACCGGTCCGCTCACCTCGTCGATGAGGTGACCCGCCAGCAGGGGCGGCACGAGCGAGAAGAGCGTGATCAGGAGCGCGGCCCCCATCCCGAGCGCCACTCGGCCGCGGTAGGGCTTCATGTACGAGAGAAGGCGCACCAGCACGGAGTGCTGATGGCCGGAGACCAGTGCCTGGGCCTCCCGGATCGGGCGCGCCAGACTCTCCGCGTACTCGGTGTCGCCGTCGCCCGTCGGGACGTCCCTCCCTTCCAGGGCCTCCTCGAGGACGAACTTGATGTTCTCCACAGCGCGCAGCTGCCGATGCGTGAAGCGGGCGACGAGGAGGGCCGGCTCGCCCGGTCGCCCGAGCAGCGTGAGGGTGCTGCAGGAGAGGCCCGGGGTGAGGCGGACGTCGTGGATCCGCTCGCGCGGCACGCACTCGATCAGCCACTCCTTGCCTTCGTCGGCAGCGGCATCGCCGCGCTCGTCGCGCCGCAGGGCCACAGCGACCTGCTTGGGGGCCAGCACGAGCCATCGGGTACAGAGATTCAGGTCCGGGTCGAGGTCGACCAGCGCGTAGAGCTGAACGGGCTCACCGCCCATTCGGGCTTCGATCTCGTGACGAAGGGGGCGAGGCAGGGACTCGCACTGGCCGGTGTAGCGACGGACGATCTCGAGGTTGGTCTCGTGTCGTGCGGGGGCAGTCATCTTCGATGCTCCTGATCTTGCTGTCCGGATTCGCGCCCGGTGCATCGGGCTCTCGGCGACCGAGCAGCTGAAACGAAAAAGGCCTTCTGGACCGGGAAGTCCAGAAGGCCTCGATGGCTCGATCGCGCCTGCGTCGGCAGCGATCCTTCTAGGTGGACTTCCATGGAGGCGGGCCGTGGCCCCGCGATCCGCCGGGTACGCCGGCCGGGCGGTGCGAGTGGAGGCGCCCCGAGACGGGCATTCGGATCCTGCTCAGGGGCGGGGCGGCGACGACAGTGCGCTCCTGGTCGGCGGCCTGGACGAGCCCGACGCGCGCGGTCGTGATCGCCGCCCGGACCGTCGTGCGCCGCACACTGTGCGTCGGCCGCACCTGCTGCCAGAAGACCTCCATCACCGGACTCGTTCCTCCATTGCTCGTGGATGCTCGTGGATGCTCGTGGATGAGAGCCTGATGGTGCCCGCGCCGGAATGCGCCCGGGCGGCTCGCCCAGGTGCCATCGCGCCCGCGCAAGCTATCCCACGACACTCGATCGAGTCAACCTCTTCGGGCCGACTCATGGAAAAGTCACGGGAAGGGGCCGCCCCAGCGCCGCCGCCGGCCGGGCGGGCGCCGGGCCGAGGGTGGGGTAGGGTGCCGATCTGCTCGAATGGAGGCCCGGGCAGATTGCGAAGCCAGGGGATGCGTGCGATGGCGGGGCTGCTGGAAGGGAAGGTCGGGGTGGTGACGGGCGCTGGCGCGGGGATCGGTCGCGCCACAGCGCTCTGCTTCGCGCGCGAGGGGGCGAGGGTGGTCGTGGCCGAGCGCCATGCAGAGAGCGGGCGAAGGACCGCAGACCTGGGCGAGCGGGCGGGCGGTGAGGCGCGCTTCGTCGAGACCGATGTGGCCGATGGCGGCTCGGTCCAGAGGATGGTGGAAACCACCCTGTCTCGTTTCGGCGCCCTTCACTGCGCCTCCAACAACGCCGCATCCGGAGGGGGCTACCAGCGGATCCACGAGCTCGAAGAGTCGCTCTGGGACCGGACCATGGCGGTCACCCTGCGCGGTGTCTTCCTCTGCATGAAGGCCGAAATCCCCGCCATCCTGGCGAGCGGTGGCGGCGCCATCGTGAACATCGCCACGGTCTCGGCACTCAAGGGGGAAGCCTTCCTGGCGGCCTACAGCGCTGCGAAGGGCGGCGTGATCGCGCTCACCAAGAGCGCCGCCGCCGAGTACGCTGGCGATGGCCTGCGCATCAACGCGCTCTGCCCGGGCGGCGTGCTCACAGACGGCATGGCGGATTACTTCCGCCGCGCGCCCGAGGCGCGTGAGGCGGCGATCGCTACGCACGCGCTCGGGCGACTGGCCACGCCGGAGGAGATCGCCGACTCGGTGGCGTGGCTCTGCTCGGACCGCTCGAGCTTCACCACCGGCCACGCGATGGTGGTGGATGGCGGCATCCTCGTGAGGTCGCACGCGATCTGAGCCTCACGCGTCGACCCGGCCCGGGCCTGCGCCCGACCCTCCTCCGGACGGGCTGGATCCGGCCCGGCGTCAGGGCGCCGGACGGCTCGCATAGAATGTGCTCCCCAGAATCAAGATTGTTCCGAGCAGCGTGTAGGCTCCGGGGACCTCGTCGAAGAAGAGGATGCCCCAGCTGGCCGCGAAGGCGACCTGGCTGTAGGAGATCGCGGTGCCCTGCGCCGCCGGCAGGTGGCGCAGGCCGTGCGTCATGCACACCTGGCCCAGCTGCGCGGCCAGGCCCGCTCCGAGGAGCCACAGCCAATCGAGACCGACCGGGATCACGCCCTCGATCAGCACGAAGGGCAGGGTCGCAGGGACCGTGACCATCGGGAAGTAGAGGACGATCACCAGCGGGTCCTCGCTCCGGCCGAGCGCGCGCACGGTGACGTAGGCGAGCGCGCTGAAGAGCGCGCCGCCGATGGCGATGCCCACGGCAAAGGGATCGAGGGGGCCCGCGCCGCCGAAGAGGGGCGCGGGCCGGGCGACCAGCACGACGCCGATCAGGCTGACGAGGCCCGCGAGGAGCACGCGCAGGCCCGGTCGTTCGCCGAGCAGGAAGATCGCGAGGCCGGCCGTGAATGTGGGGTGGAGATATTGGAGGACGGTGGCCTCGGCCAGGGGCAGATGGGTGACGGAGTAGAAGACACATGAGAGTCCGCAGAAGCCAAGCAGTCCGCGCAGCAGGAGCAGCCCCCGGCGCTGGCCGAGGGGCGCCATTCCGGAACGACGCAGTGCGCCGTAGCTGAGCAGCAGGCTGACGAGCGCCCGGGCGAAGACGATCTCCACCACCGGCACGCGCGCGCTGGCGAGCTTCACCATGACCGTCATCAGGCTGAAGCCGAGTGCGCTCGCCATCATGAAGAGCGCGCCGCGTCTTGCGCTCGGGCTCGGGGATCCACTGGAGGAATCCGCCCCGAGGACTCCGTCGTTCTCCTGACGCACGATCCCGCCTCTCCACGGCGCCGCGAGCGCCCAGCGCCGGTGCGCGAGCCGCTTTTTTCTCGCTCTGGCACGCGAAAGGGCGCATGATAGCCGGACGGGCGCAGCGAGTGGGAGCTGGCGGCATGTCGAATGGTGGGCGGGCCTGAAGCGGCAAAGACACGTCAAGAAGACGTGGCGAAAGGCGGATAGAAGCTGGAGAGAGGGTGCGCGGTCGGTCCGCGGGTCGACGCGTCGCCACGAGAATCGACGGACAGACGCGAGCGCGCGCCACGCGCGCCATCGGAGGATCGCAATGCGGAACGTTCAGGCGGACCACACCCGGAACTTCGCCATCATCGGGCACTCGGGGGATGGGAAGACCTCGCTCGGCGAAGCCATTCTGCACCGGGCCGGCATCACCTCCGAGCTCGGCCGCGTCGACGACGGCACCTCCGTCCTGAACTATCTGCCGGAAGAGCGAAACGGCCACCACACGGCATCCATCACCTCACACGTCTACGCCTTCGACTGGCACGGCCAACACCTCACCCTGGTCGACACGCCGGGCGATCCCAACTACCAGGGGGACGGCGAGGTGGCGCTGCAGGCCCTCGATGCGGCCATCCTGGTGGTCGACGCGGTCGACGGCGTGAAGAGCGGCACGCAGCGGATGCTGCAAGCCGCCGAGTCGCTCGAGCTCCCGATCCTCGCCTTCGTCAACGGGCTCGACCGCGACCGGGCGGACCTCGATCGGGTGCTCGCCTCGCTCGGTGAGCAGGGCGAGAAGCCGGTGCTGCTCTCCCTCCCCATCGGCCTGAGCTGCGATCTCTCGGGCGTCATCGACCTGCTGCACATGCGCGCGGTCGGCGCCGATGGCAAGGAGTGCGAGATTCCCGGCGATCTTCGCGATGAGGCCGCGAGTCTCCACGAGAAGCTCGTCGAGGCCATCGCCGAGTGTCGTGACGATCTGCTCGAGAAGTATCTGGAGGAAGGCGATCTCAGCGACGACGAGCTGCGCTCGGGCCTGGCCGTCGGGCTCCGCGAGCACAGCCTGCTCCCGGTGGTCTGTGGCTCGGCGCTGAGCGAGGTCGGCGTCGATACGATGCTGCGCGATCTCGAGGAGCTGCTGCCCTCCGCGGAGGATCGCGGGGCCTGGCACGCCACGCCGGTGGACGGCGAGGGCGACGTGGAGGTCCGCCCCGATACGAGCGAGCCCTTCAGCGCGGTGATCTTCAAGACCATCATCGATCGCTACGCGGGCACACTCTCCGTGATGCGCGTGGTCTCCGGGCGCCTGACGCACGACATGAGCGTCTACGACGCGACCACGGGAAAGAAGACACGCGTGGGCAAGCTCTTCGTGCTGCACGGCGAAGAGCACGTGGAGGTCCCCGAGGCGGGACCCGGCGACATCGTCGCCGTGGCGAAGCTCAAGGACGTCCATACGGGTGATGTCATCACGAGCGAGAAGGGGGGCGTCAAGCTCCCAGAGCCGCGAAAGCCCGAGGGCGTGATCTCGTACGCGGTGAGCGCGGCCGACCGGAACGACGAAGACAAGCTCTTCACGGCCCTCGCCCGGGTGGTGGAGGAGGACCCGGCGCTCCATATGGGGCGCGAGCCGTCGACCGGCGAGTTCCTGCTGACCGGCATGGGCGAGCTGCACATCCGCACCACGGCGCAGAAGCTGCAACGCGTCTACGGCGTCGAGCTCGAGCTGCATACGCCGAAGGTGCCCTACCGTGAGACCATTACCCGACGCGTGGAGAACGTGGAGGGAAAGCTGAAGAAGCAGACCGGCGGCGCCGGCATGTTCGGCGTCTGCTACGTGAACATCGAGCCGCTGCCGCGCGACGCCGGCGTCCAGTTCGAGGATCGCATCGTCGGCGGTGCGATTCCGCGCAACCTGATCCCCGCCGTCGAGAAGGGCGTGCACGAGGCCTGTCAAGCCGGGCCGCTCGCTGGCTACCCGGTGGTGGACGTCAAGGTCGAGTGCGTCGACGGCAAGTACCACTCCGTGGACTCGAACGAGATGGCCTTCAAGCTCGCGGGCTCCTTCGCGCTGAAGTCGGCCGTCGAGCAGGCGAAGCCCGTGCTCCTCGAGCCCTTCATGACCGTAGAGATCAGCGTGCCGGACGATTGCGTGGGGGATGTGATGGGCGATGTGGCCTCCCGCCGAGGGACGGTCCAGAGCACTGAGGTACGGGGGCATCGGTCCTCGGTGATCGCCACCGTACCCATGAGCGAGATGCTGGAGTATGCGACGACGCTGACGAGCATCACCGGGGGCAAGGGCGAGTTCCACATGCACTTCTCGCACTACAGCCCGATGAGCGGGAAGCTCGCCGAGAAGGTGATCGAGGAGGCGAGGGCCGCGCGCGAAGACTGAGCGGTGGAGCCGTTCCTTCGACTGTCGCCGACCGATGTCCCGGGTCGGAGCAGTCTTCTTCGTTCTCGGCGGTCTGGCCGACGAGCTGGACCGCTGGTCGAGCAGCCGGGAGGCCCGCTCGTCCCGGTGCCATCGCGCCTCCTGCGAGCACGCGGTCGACCGACCAGGTGTCGAGCCTCAGCGCTTGCTCTTCGTGGGCGACTCTCCGGAGCAGGACGTGGCCGGCTGTGGTCTCTCGACAGGCAGCTCGGCTACGACGCGCGCTGGCTGTCCGCCGCGTGCAGAACGCGACCGGTGGGCTCCAGGCCGAAGTGGGGCGGGTCGGCGATATTGCCGATCACCAGCGCGGACACCGGCTCATCGGACCGGTTGTGCCAGCCGTAGGGGCTCGAGGCGCGAAAATGGAGCGAGTCCCCCGCTTGCAGAGTGAACGACTGTCCGGCGACCGTGGCGTCGAGCCGTCCCTCCTCGACAAAGAGGATCAGCTCGCCGGCTCGATGACTCAGCGTCCTGCTCCCGAACGTGAAGCCGGGGGGGTGCACGATGCGCCAGACGCCGATCTCGTTCTGCTCGCTCGCGCTGGCAAGCTTGCGCAGGCGCGCGCCCCGGTCGGTGACGTGCTCGGGCTCGCTCTCGGCGCACACATGGACGGCGCGCGGGCCGGGTTGGATGTCCTCGAAGAGCTCGGTGGGATGTCGACCGAGGCCGCTGGCGAGCTTGAGCACGACACCGATGGTGGGCACTGTCTGACCGCGCTCGATCTTGTGGATCGTGCTCGGCGAGACCCCCGAACGATTGGCGAGCTCCTGAAGGCTGTGGCCCGCGTCCGTTCGCCACAGCTTGATTCTCGCTGCCACCCGCTCGATGGATTCTTCCATGGACTCCCGACTCCCGTTCTCTGTTCTCTCTTTGACGACCTGTGACGACCTGTGACGACCTGTGACGACCGCCTCTGACGAGCGACGCTGACATTGGCCTCGGACGACCGCGTCCATCGAACGGGTGCTCACCAGACGGTGCCGCGATTCCCCCTCGGAGAGCGCGGCGTCGCGCGGCGTCGAAGGACACTCCGATTCTTTCACAAGTACCCAAGGGGTTTCCAGGTGCATTCTACGGTTTTTACCTGAGTCGCGTGGTGGGATGTGGATCATGCTTGCGGGTGTGTCTCATCCAGCCAGCGGCGAGTCACCCACGTGGACTTCAAGGGGCGGGTCGGCCGCTAAGCTCGTTGCGGGCCATGGTCAACTCATCTGCCGCGATCCGCTTCCTCCAGGACTACGTCGCGATCCCTTCGGTGAACCCGATGGGCCGGGACGATGTGCCCGCGGCGATCCTCGGAGAGACACGACTCGCCGAGCACCTCCACGAGCAGCTGCGGGGGATGGGGCTGGACTCGGTCCTGGTGGGCGAGGGCGCGCGAAAGAGCGTCGTCGCGGAGGCCACCGCCGGCCTAGAGGCCGAAACGATCCTCGTGGCCTCACACATCGACACCGTTCCCATCGACGGCATGCGGATCGAGCCCTTCTCCCCGCTGATCGAGTCCGGACGGCTCTTCGGGCGCGGCGCCTGCGATACCAAGGCGGGGATGGCCGCGCTCGTCGCGGCGCTCGCGCGCGTCCTCGCCAGCGGAAGGCTGCGCCGCAACGTGATCGTGGTGGGCGAGGCCGACGAGGAGCTCTCGAGCCGCGGTGTCCGCGACGTTCTGGAGCACCTCGGGGGGCGCCGGCCCGACTGGGTCCTTGCCACCGAGCCCACCGAGCTCTGCGTGATCCGTGCGCACAAGGGCGTGGTCCACGCGCGGCTGGAAGCCGAGGGGGTGGCCTGCCATGCCTCCGAGCCGGAGCTGGGGCGCAACGCCATCGTCGCTCTGTCGCGGGCGGCGCTGGCGATGGATGCGCTCTCGGAGCGGCTCGCACGCAACTGGAGTGACGCCATGCTCGGCCGAAGCACGCTCAGTATCGGCATGATCTCCGGCGGACACGCGCCGAACGTCGTCCCCTCTCGAGCGCACCTGATCGCCGATCTGCGCACCCTGCCCGGGCAGAGCCTCGACGACGTGCGGGGTGAGATCGAGTCGGCGCTCGAAGATCACGGGGCGAGCGGGGTCCGACTCACACAGCTCAGCCTCGAGAAGCCTCCGCTCGGAACGGAAGCGAGCCACGGCTCGGTGCGCGCGTGTCTCGCGGCCGCCCGGGCCGCGGGACACCCGCCGCAGGTCGGGGGCGTCGCCTTCGGCACCGATGCCGGGGTCTTCGAGGCCGCGGGCGTGCCCGGCGTGGTGCTCGGGCCCGGCTCGATCCGCCGCGCGCACACCGCCGAGGAGTTCGTGGAGCTCGATCAGGTCGAGGCGATGACCGAGATCTTCGTCCATCTGCTCGCCTCCAGCGGCTGATCGCCCGCGCCCCCCGCCCCCAGGGCACCAGTCTCAAGGCGGATCTTCGCCGTGCCGATGCCCAGGCGAAACGTCCGGCCCGCACCCCGGTACCCAAGCACAGGGATGCGAAGGGCCGACGCGACGCAGCGCCGGCGGTGGCGCGAGGGAGGCGGCATGGCGCGAGTCCTGGGATCGCTCCTGGCTGGATTGGTCGGCATGGGGAGCATCGCCTGCTCGACGGCGCAGAAGTTCTCCAAGGAGATCGTTCGCGAGCCCATCACGGCGGAGTGGGTAGTGAGTGGCTCCTCGTCGAAGCGGGACGACTACCGACAGAGCACCAGCTTGCGGGCCCCCGCCTTCGACGAGCGGATCGACAGGGAGGGGAGCTACTACCGCGTGCATCTGCGCGGCGTGGTCGCCAAGAACGGCGCCGAGCACTCGCAGCTCTACGTGGCCACGCATCTGGTGGGGGCCCATCGCAACTTCCGCTCTGCGCATGATCAGGACGGCATCGAGCTCCCGGTGAACAAGGTCTCCCGAAAGAAGCAGTGCGGCGACGAGGGCTGCGTCTACTACGAGCACTTCACGCTGAGCCTGCCCCCGAACTACATCGACGCGCGCCGGCGCAGTGGCATGGACGTCATCGTCGCCGGGCCTGGTGGGCAGATGGCGCTGGTCATCCCTCCGGCGTACGTGGAAGGCTACCGCCAGACGCTGCTGGCGGCCCGGGCGAGCGAGTCGAAGGCCAAGGCGAAGACGGCCAGGGTCTCCTTCTGCAAGGCAAAGTACGGGGGCGATCCGCAGGCCCTGGCGTTCTGCCAGGAGCAGGCGCGTGCCTCGTACGGCCGACTCAAGCCCTCATTGGATCGCCTTCGCGCGGATGCCTTCACGGCGGAGGCGCGCACGCTCGAGGGTTGCATGAAGAAGCACAACGGCCGGCTGGGCATCGACTGGATGATGGTGGAGCACTGCTTCGACAAGGCGCGGCCGGCCAGCCCCGCCCGCTGAGCGGACGATGGCCGGGCTGCACGAGGAGGGGAGCATGGGAAGCGACGCGTTGCAGAGAGGCGGTGCGCAGCATCCGGGGATCCCGATGCGGAAGGCCCTGCTCGCGGGGATGGCCCTTGCGCTGATGGTCGCCTGCCAATCGGGACCGCCGCCCAGCCTCGTCGCCCAGGCCGAGGCCGCGCTGGCCGCCGGTCGCTACAAGGAGGCGGACAGACTCTTCAGCGGGGCCCTCGCGCGCG
>CAZQMY010000138.1:0-13334 GCA_964594405.1 uncultured Spirochaetaceae bacterium
GCTGGCGGAGCAGGGCGTGGCGCCCACGGCCGCGGAGGCCTGGGCGGCGGCCCTGGCCTACACGTTCCAGATAAACTTAGACATAACGGGCTACTCCGACATGGCGAACGGTATCGGTCGGCTCTTCGGCATCCGGCTGCCCCTCAATTTCGACTCTCCATACCGCGCCACCAGCATCATCGACTTCTGGCGACGCTGGCACATGACGCTCTCCCGCTTCCTGCGCGACTACCTCTACATCCCGCTCGGCGGCAATCGGCGAGGCCCGATCAGGCGCTACGCGAACCTCATGATCACGATGATCCTGGGTGGGCTCTGGCACGGGGCGGGGCTCGGCTTCGTGGTCTGGGGAGGGCTGCACGGGCTCTACCTGCTGATCAATCATGGCTTTCGCGCGCTCCGTCCCGGCCGCGGCTCCATCGCCGGTCTCGGCGCCGTGGTGGGACGGGCGCTGACGTTTCTCGCCGTGGTGGTGGGCTGGGTGATCTTTCGTGCGACGACGCTGGAAGGGGCCGGGCTGATTCTTCGGGCGATGGTGGGCGGGTCGGATGCCGTGCGGGCGGTGGCCCTCGAAGCGGATCTGGTGCCGCTCTTCGGATTCCTGCTGCTGCTCCTGCTGATCTGCATCCATGCGCCCAACGTCCAGGCGATGGCAGCGCCGATGGAGGCGGCCCTCGAGCGGCCCCGGGAATCGGATGCCGTACCGAAGGGGCTGAGGCTCTCGCTCTCACCGCGGCAGGCGTTCACAATGGCCTTCATCACCGTGTGGGCCGTGCTGGGAATCAATCAGTACAGTGAATTCCTCTACTTCCAGTTCTAGGATGTCCGGCTCGGACGGGGACGCGCACGCGGGCCGAAGCGCGACGGGGCGCTCGACTCGCTACCTGGCCTGCTACGGCGCCGGCAGCCTGCTCTTCGCGCTGCTGGTGATCGGCGTGAACTTCGTCGTCGACCCGCTGCAGATCTATCGCGCGGCCGGGCCGGGCGCGCTCTACATCGAGAACCAGCGCTACCAGAACGCCGGCCTCGCGCGAAACGTGGCGAGGGGGACGGTGGTGGTCGGGACCTCGCACGCCGAGAACTTCCTGCCCTCGCACGTCGAGCGCATCCTGGGCGGGCCGGCCACGAAGCTCGCCATCGAGGGCGGCACCGCGTACGAGCAGCGGCGAGTGCTCGAGACGGCGCTCGCGAGCGGGCGGGTGGCGCGGGTAGTCTGGATCCTCGACTTCATGGCCTTTCGCAAGGCGCCGGAGGCGACGCGAGCAGGCGAGGGTGCCTTCCCCGAGTACCTCTACGCCGACGGTGCATGGCTCGAGCGCGCGCGCCGCTACACATTCTCCCTCGACACGCTGATGCTCTCGGGCCAGGCCCTGCTCGGCCTCGGGCATCGCGACCTCGAGGGCCTCAACACCTGGCACCACGCGCACAGCTTCGGAACGGCCGCGGTCCTGCGGGACTACCGCCGCCGCGCGGCGCTGATCGACGCGGTGAAGCGGGATCCGACGCGCAGCTTCGCCATCGACCTGCGACGGGTTCGCGAGAGCCTTCGCCTGAACCTCGTCCGGCTGGTGCGGTCGCATCCGGAGGTGGAGTTCATCCTGGTCTTCCCCCCCTTTTCCATGGCCGCCTATCTCGCGGACCTCCGCATCTCCGAGCGCACCTTCGACGATCGCCAGGCGTACAAGGCCATGGTGGTCCGGGCGACGGACGCCCTCCCCAACGCGAGTGTCTTCGACTTCCAGGGCGCCCATGCGATCAGCGAGCGGCTCGAGCACTACAAGGACCTCGAGCACTACGGCCTCGAGGTGAACGACTGGATGCCGGAGGCCATCGTCCGCGGCGAGCACCGTGTCCGTGCGGGCGACTACGCCGAACGCCTCGCGCGCGACAAGGCCTGGCTGCTGGACCAGCGGCGGCGCGTGTGTGGGGACAGGGGCGCCCTGCGTCTGCTCTGCCCCGGCTGATCAGCGGGCGGCGAAGCGCGCGCGCATGCGCTCCTGCATCATCGGCTCCATGTCCTCGAGCCAGCGGCAGAGCAGCGGCCGCGTTCGGCGCGGGTCGATCAGGTCGTGTACGCCGAAGCTCTCCGCGCGCGCGAAGGGGTCGTTGCGTGCGAGGAACTGCGCCTCGAGCTTCTGGCGCAGCGCGTCCGGGTCCTCGGCCTCGGCCAGCTCCTTGCGGAAGGCCACCGCGACGCCACCCTCGATGGGGAGCGCGCCCGCTTCGGCGCTCGGCCACGACACGACGAGCGCGTGCGGGCCGAAGTGGGCGGCGGCGGCGACGCCGTAGGTCTTGCGCACGATCACCGAGGCCCAGGGCACGGTGGTTCGCATCACGCTGCAGATGGCGTCGACGCCGTAGCGGATGGTGCCGGCCTTCTCCGCTTCGCTCCCGATCATGAAGCCCGGCTCGTCCACGAAGCTGACGACGGGGAGATGGAAGGTCTCGCAGAAGTCGACGAAGCGGCGGACCTTCTGCGCGCCGTCCGCCGTCATTGCGCCGCCATAGAAGTGGCCGTCGTTGGCGATGACGCCGACCGGCTGGCCGTTCAGACGCGCGAGGCCGGTGATCTGCGAGCGGCCGTAGAGCGGCGTCATCTCGAAGAAGGAGTCGAGATCCATCACCGCCTCGATGATCCTGCGCATCTTGTAGACGCGCCTCCGCTCGCGGGGCACGATGCCGATCAGCTTCTCCTCGCAGCGCGCCGGGTCGTCCTCGCTGGCGACCACCGGCGGTCGCTCGCTCACGTTGCCCGGGAGGAAGGAGAGGAAGCGGCGGATGATCACCATCGCGTCCTCCTCGTCCTCGGCGAGATTGTCCACCACGCCGCTGCGCAGGTGGACCTTCGGGCCACCGAGTTCGGCCTTGTCGAGGGACTCTCCGAGCGCGCGCTCGACCACTGCCGGCCCCGCCACCAGCACCTGCGAGGTCTCCCGTGTCATGATGGAGAGATGGGAGGCCGCCAGCCGAGCGGCCGGGAAGCCGGCCACGGCGCCCACCGCAGCGGAGACCACGGGTACCGTGCGCATCGCCTCGGCGATGGAGGCGAAGCGCGCGGTGGCGTAGACCGGGTCGCCCGCGAGCCTGGGGCCATGCTTCTTGCCGCCCGTGCCCGTGACGCTGCCGCCGCCGCCCTCGAGGAAGCGCACCAGGGGCACGCGCCGCTGGAGGGCCAGGGTCTCGGCGTAGACGCTCTTGCGCAGCCCGGCGGGCGTCGGCGATCCGCCGCGCTGGGTTAAGTCCTCGCCGCCGACGATGATCGGTCGACCATCGATCCTCGCGCTGCCCAGCAGATAGTTCGCCGGCGTGAAGCCGACGAGCTCGCCCGCGTCGTCCCGCTCGGCGTGGCCGGCGATGGGTCCCTCTTCGCGGAGGCTTCCTTCATCCGCCAGCTTCTCCATCCGCTCGCGGACCGTGAGCTTGCCGCGCGCATGGTGGCGCTCCACGGCCTCGGCGCCGCCCATCTGCCGGGCGAGGCGCCTGCGCGCCTCGATCCCCTCGACCTCCTCGTTCCAGCTCATGCGTGCTCCCGGTTCCGGTCTAGAAGCGCAGAAGTTCGCACTGAAGCGAGCAGAGATCGACCACGCCGACCGCGTTCAGGCCGGGAAGCATGCCGGCGCATTCGCCGGGGCTGAAGACCAGCGACGTCCCCAGGTACTCGCGACGGTAGAGGTGGGTATGGCCGTGCAGCGCGAGATGGTGAGCGCCCGTGAGCCGATCGTCCAGCTCGCGCGGATCGTGCACGACCACGATGCGGCGCTCGGCCCACTCGAGCTCGAGGGGCGGATCCACCAGCTGCATCCCGTGGCCCGCCGCGCTGCGTTCGAGCGGCTCACGCTCGACGTCGTTGTTGCCGTAGACGCCGTGGAGCGGTGCCCTCAGCCCCGAGAGTGCGTCCAGCGTCTTGGCCTGGGTGATGTCGCCGGCGTGCAGTACCCGCTCGACGCCCGCCCCATTGAAGAGCTCGACGATGCGACGGACGTTCTTCAGGTTGTTGTGGGTGTCGCCGAGGACGCCGATCTTCATCACTGGGCCCGCTTCGCCGCTGGAGGGCCCGCGCGCTCAGTCGGCCGGCCACTCCAGCGGCAGATACGATACCTCGCGAATGCCCAGGCTGTAGGCGGGCGTCTCGCCCGGCTTGATCCGGTAGCTGGGGATGCGCCGATGCCACTCCTCCATGGCCGCGCTCAGCTCCATCCGCGCCAGGTGGGAGCCGAGGCAACGATGGGCGCCGCCACCAAATGCCAGGTGGCGGTTGCGCTCGCGCCCGAGGTCCACCTCGTCCGCGTTGCCGAACTCGGCGTCGTCGACGTTGGCCGCCCCGAGCAGGAGCGTCACGAGCTCGCCCTGCTTGATCTCCATGTCGCCGATCCGCGTGTCCTCGGTGACCACCCGGGGCACGGCGAGCACCGGCGTCTGCCAGCGCAGCAGCTCCTCGATGGCTGGATCGACGAGCTTCTCGTCCGCGATCAGGCGCTTCCGCTGCTCGGGATTCTCCGCGAGGTAGGCCATGTTGCAGCCGAGGGTCGCCGTCACCGTATCGAGCCCGGCGATCATGAAGAGGAAGCAGATGTCGAGGATCTCCTCGTCGGTGAGCTTCGCGCCCTCCATCTCGACGTCGACGAGATAGGTCATGATGTCGTCGGTCGGGTTCTTCCGGCGTCGCGCGATCAGGTCCTCGAAGTAGCCGTAGTTCTCCCGGCCCGACTTCTTCCGGATCGACATGATCTCTTCGGGGTCCATCGGGTTCGCCGCCTGTGTATGCGGGCGGATGATGCCGTCCTTGATGCGCAGGAAGAGGTCGAGGTCGTCCTGCGGCAGGCCCATCAGCCGGAGGAAGGCGTTGCAGGGAAGGGGCACGGCGAAGGACGAATTGAACTCGCACTCGCCGTCGTCCTGCACCTCCGACACGAGCGCCGCGGCATCCCTGCGGATGTCCGGCTCGAGGGCCAGCATCCGCTTTCGCGAGAAGAGGGGATCGAGGATCTTGCGATAGCGGGTCTGGGCCGGGGGATCGATCTGCTGCGGGATCATCGGGCGCTCGGTGCCCAGGGCCATCTCCATGGACATCTCCGACGAGAAGACCTTCGGGTCGCGCAGACAGGCGAGTACGTCCTCGTAGCGGGTGATCACCGGCGATCCCGTCCCGGCGGCCCGCGTCACCGGGCATCGGCTGATCGCGCGCCGATAGACGGGCTGGGGCTCGGCGGTGAACTCGGGCGTGAAGATCGCGATCTCGCCGGTCTCGGGATCGGGGTTCTGCGCGGACATGGATGGCACCTCCGGGGCGGGACCGCGGTCCGGCCGCTCGGGCCGGACGGCGGATTGCGGGCGGAGCCTCATTCTAGGCGAACTCCGGCAGACCTGACACTCCGTCAGATTTCGCCGGATCCACCGACTTCGCCGCTCTCACGGGAATCACCCCCCTCGCGTTAGGCTCTCGGTCCAGCGCCGCGCCCCGCCTGGCGAGGAGGGGCGGGGGCGCTGCGCGGAGACGGGGCCATGTTCAGGATCAGCGAGCAGCTCGACATCGATTCACCGGCGGACGAGGTCTGGAAGCACCTCTCGGACTTCTCGGCGTACCCGAAGTGGAATCCGTATCTGGTCGCCTTCACGACGACCAGGACCCCGGGCACGCCGATCACCCTGACCCTGGTCCAGGCGAACTACGCGAAGCCCCTCACGATCCGCCCCGTCCTCGACGTGCTCGACGATCGCTCGCGCGAGGTGCGCTGGAAGGGCAGGCTGCTGATTCCCGGGCTGCTCGACACGGAGCACTTCGTCCGCATCGAGCGCCGCGGAGATGCCCAGTGTCGCGTGATCCAGCAGGAGAAGTTCTCCGGGCTCTTTGCGAGCCTGCTGCCGAGCTCCGCACGTCGGGCCACGGCGCTGGCCTTCCGCGCGATGAATCGCGCGCTCAAGATGCTCGCCGAGGAGGGCGAGGTCGCGTAGCGGGCCGCCGGGCGCGAAGGCGAAGGCGAGAGCGAAGCGCAGAGACCCGCGGCGCGGCTTCCCGATCGAGCGCTCCGAGCTAGTCTGCCGCCTCGCCCGGAGCCGCTCGAAGGGAGAACGCCTTGTCCGAGAACGCGCGCGTCGACGAAGTCGAGTACGAGACCCTCCTGCTCTCGCTCGAGGGCGGCGTGCTCACGCTCACGCTCAATCGGCCGGACAGGCTCAACAGCTTCACGCCGCGCATGTGCGCCGATCTGGTCGATGCCTACGATCGCATCGACGCCGATGATCGAGTGCGCGTGGTCGTGGTGACCGGTGCGGGGCGGGGCTTCTGTGCGGGCGCCGACCTCTCCGGCGGCGGCGATACCTTCGATCCTGCTGCGGGCCGGGCGGTCGGCCGGCGCTCGGGATCGACGAGCACGGACAGGGCGCCGCGGGATGGCGGTGGCCTGGTGACCCTGCGTATCTACGCGCTGAACAAGCCCGTGATCGCCGCCTTCAACGGGGCGGCGGTGGGTGTGGGGGTCACCCAGACCCTGCCCATGGACATCCGCCTGGCGAGCGAGAAGGCCCGCTTCGGCTTCGTCTTCGCGAGGCGGGGGATCGTGCCCGAGGCCGCCAGCAGCTGGTTCCTGCCGAGGGTCGTCGGCATCAACAAGGCGATGGAGTGGGTGGCCACCGGGCGGATCTTCGGCGCCGACGAGGCGTTGGCTGCGGGTCTGGTCTCGGAGGTGCTGGCGCCCGACGCGCTGCTCCCGCGCGCGCACGCCCTGGCCGAGGAGGTCGCCGCCCATACCAGCGCAGTGTCCATCGCCCTCTCGCGGCAGATGATGTGGCGCATGTTGGGGGAAGCGCATCCGATGGCGGCCCATCGCATCGACTCCGCGGCGGTGGCCTACATGGGCGCCGGTCCGGACGCGCGCGAGGGCGTCAAGAGCTTCCTGGAGAAGCGTGCGCCCTCGTTCTCCATGCGCGTCTCCAGCGACCTGCCGGAGTTCGTGCCCTGGTGGGACGAGCCGGGATACGACGACTGAAGCCGGGTCGGGCGAAAGCCGGTGGTGATTGCTCGGGCCAACGCCGTCTTCGGCTCGATGCCGTCTCATTCCGATCCACCCGCGCGCGCAAAGCCGCGCTCTCGCCTGTAGCTGGAGCGACCGCACGCCGATACCGGGCCTGAAGCCGGGGTGCCTTGATTTGGATACGGTTCAAAAGCTCTTCATCGGGCGTCAGCCCATCGTCGACACGCGGCAGTGTGTGGTGGCGTACGAGCTCCTCTTCCGCTCTTCGGCGGCCGCCACGGCCGCCGTCTTCGCCGAGCAGCAGAACGCCTCGGTGCGCGTCATCGCCAATACGTTCAGCACCCTGGGCGTCAACGCGGTGCTCGGGAGCTCGCGCGGCTTCTTCAACGTCACGTACGAAGTGCTGATGAGCGAGGTGATCGAGTCGATGCCCCGCGAGCGCGTGGTGGTCGAGGTGCTGGAGAACGTGCGACCCACCGACGAAGTGATCGCCCGCTGCGCCGAGCTCAAGGAGATGGGCTTCTCGCTCGCCCTCGACGACTGGGTGCCGGATGATCCACGGAGGCCGTTGCTCGAGTACGCGGAGGTGATCAAGGTCGATCTGCCGGCCGTCCCCCCCGACGACCTGAAACGGATGGTTCGTCGGCTGCGACGCGGCGGCCGCCAGCTGCTGGCCGAGAAGGTGGAGACCCGTGAGGAGTTCGACGCCTGCGCCTCGCTCGGCTTCGACCTCTTCCAGGGCTACTACTTCGCGAGGCCGGTGGTGCTCGAGGGCGCCTCGCTGGACTCGAACCGCGCGACGCTGCTCGAGCTCCTCCAGAAGCTGCAGCAGGAGGCACCCACCGAGGAGATCGTCGATACGCTCAAGCGCAACGTCAACCTCGGCCTCTCGCTGCTCCACCTGGTGAACTCGGCGGCCCTGGCCACGCGCAACAAGATCGGGCGCATCGAGGATGCGGTGAACTACTTCGGCCGCCTCCAGCTCAAGCGCTGGATCACCATCATGCTCTTCGCAGGCGAGGTGGAGGGGGGCATGCGCAGCCCGCTGCTGCTGACCGCGGCGCATCGCGGTCGGCTGATGGAGCAGTCCATCGCGCGAGCCACCGACGACGGCGCGAGCGAGACCGCCATGGAGCGCGCCTTCCTGGTGGGCATGCTCTCACTGGTCGACGTCTTGCTCTCGCGGCCGATGGAGGAGATCGCCCTCGACCTCTCGCTGGATGACGAGATCCGCCGCGCGCTGCTCAAGCGGACCGGCACGCTCGGCCGCCTGCTCTTCATGATCGAGTGCATGGAGCGCGCGGAGTTCGACGCAATGGCGGGGCTGGCCGGTGAGTTCGGCCTGACGCTCGGTGATCTGCAGGACGAGGAGAACCTCGCCTACGCCTGGGTGCACGACTTCGCGGGGAGCTGAGTCGCCGCGGGGCGCGAGTGGCCGCCAGCCGGTATCCTCGGCCCGTGTTCGGACTCGCCGCGCTCCTCTTCCTCGCCCTCTTCGCCTGGCATCGCGTCCTGCGCGGCCACGGTCCGCTGGACCCGCGCTTCACCGTCCTCACGCGTTCCGAGCTGGCCTTCGTCCGCGCTGCGGGCCAGACGTTCTTTCCCGGGCCGCCGCGCGAGCTCGCGCCCGAGGCGCGAACGGCCCTGCCTGCCGGCGAGGAGGTCGACCTCGCCGGCGCCCTCGACCGCTATCTCAACGCGCTCCCGCGCGGTCGTCGCCGGCTGGTGCGCGCGCTCCTGCTGGGCCTGGAGCAGAGCCCGCTGCTCCTGCCAGCCCAGGGTCTGGGCGGGTTCCGCCGCTTCTCCTCCCTCGACGAGCGTCAGCGCGCGGGGCTCCTGCAGGCCTGGTCCGAGAGCCGCCTCGAGCCACGCCGCATCGCCTTCACGGCGCTCAAGGCCCTGCTCGTGATGGCGTACTTCCAGCAGCGCGAGACCCTCTCCGCCCTCGAGCTCACGCCCTTCGAGATCGAGCAGACCCAGCTGACCTCCGATCTCCTCTATCCGCGCATCGGCGAGCCCAGCGGCAGTGTCACGCTCGATGCGGAGTCGATCGCACCGGGGCCGCGTCGTGAGACGGCGGAGCCGCTGCGTGTCCGCTCCGCGGCGGAGGCATCGTGAGCGCAAGGGCGGAGGTGCAGGACGGCCCGGAGGGGGCGGTTCGGGTCTTCGCGGACTACGTCGGGGACTTCGAGCTGGACGCCGACGTGGTCGTGGTGGGCTCGGGGCCCGCTGGCGCCGTCGTCGCCTACGAGCTCTCGGCGGCGGGTCGGCGCGTGGTGCTCGTGGAGGAGGGGCCGCCCTTCACCCCCTCCGACTTCGAGCTGGACGGCAATCTCAGCATGGCGCGCACCATGCGCGAGGGCGGCCTGCGCAACACGATCGGGACCGTGATGCCGGTGATGCAGGCCAACTGCCTGGGCGGGGGATCGCTGATCAACTCGGCGATGTGCGTACGGCCGCCCGACTTCGTCTTCGACGAATGGTGCGATCGATTCGACCTGCGCCGCACGACTCGCGCGGACCTGGATGCGCATTTCGATGCAGTGGGCGCCTTCCTGGGCATCGCGCCCACCCCCGAAGCGGTCCAGGGAGAGCGCAACCTCCTCTTCAAGAAGGGCTGCGACGCCCTCGGGATCTCGAGTGAGCCCGTCGCCCGAAACGTACGGGGCTGCCGCGGCAGCGGCGAGTGCTTCACGGGCTGTCGTGTGCGGGCCAAGCAGAGCATGGACATCAGCTATGTCCCGGCCGCCATCCGTCACGGGGCGACGGTGCTCACCTCGGCGCAGGTGCGGCGGGTGATGAGCATCGGCCGACGCGTCTGGGGCGTGGAGGGGCGCATCGTCGAGCCCTTCACGGGCAGGCCCGGTCAGGCGTTCAAGGTCGGGGCGCGCGCGGTGGTGCTGGCGGCGGGCTGCATGGCGACGCCCGTGCTGCTGCAGCGCAGCGGCGATCTCGCCAATCGGTCGCGCCAGGTGGGCATGAATCTGCAGTTCCACCCGGGCGCCATCGTGGCGGGTGTCTTCCCCGACGAGGTCGATCTCCTCTTCGGGGCCACGCAGAGCTATCACTCGCTCCACTATCTGCGAGAGGGATTCAAGCTCGAGACCATGTGGTCCACGCCCGGCGCCATGGCGCTGCGCACGCCCGGGATCGGGCGCGCGCTCATGGACCGACTCGCCGAGTTCCCGCGCACGGTCACGTGGGACGCGATCTCGAGTACCCATCGCAGCCTCGGCACGGTCAGGGCCCGGCAGGACTCGCTCGATCCGGTGATCCGATGGCAGCTGCATCCGGAGGATGCGCAGGTCATGAAGCGCTCCATCGTGGCGCTGACCGAGCTCTTCTTCGCCGCCGGGGCCGAGAAGGTGCGCACGGGCGTGCGGGGACTCCCCGACGAGCTGCATGGACCGGCGGAGCTCGAGCCCCTGCGCGCGCGCCACATCGCGTCGCGCGATCTGGTGATCGCCAGCAGCCACGTCTTCTGCACGACGCGCATGCATGGCGACCCGGAGCGCGGCGTGGTCGATGAATGGGGCCGCGCGCACGACTTCGACAATCTCTTCATCGCCGATACCGGCATCTTCCCCCGCTGCCCTTCGGTCAACCCCATGTATACGACCATGGCGCTGGCGCACCGCCAGGCCGGGCGGATCTCGGAGGCGCTCTCGTGAGCGAGCGGGACGGTGCGCCGCCCCGGCTCTGGTCCGAGCCGGGCGCGGGGCGGCTCATGGGACGCGGGCATGCGGCAGGCGACTTCCTCGAGGCCTGGGACTGGCGGGTGATCGAGCGCCGTGACGGCCTCCTGCGTGTACTGGCGCCGCTACCGGACCATCTGCGCAATCCGCGGCGACAGCTCTTCGGCGGCTTCACCGGAGCCTACGTGGACCTGATCGCGCTGCACACCTTCTGGGCGGGCCGGGAGCCCACCCCGGGTCGGCCCTGGCTCACGACCCTGAACATGCGCATCGACTACTACGCCCCGGTGCTGGGGCCCGTGTTCGAGCTGGACAGCCGCGTGGTGAATCGGCGGGGCTCGATGATCTGGATCGAGACCCGCTTCCTGGCCCGCGATGCAGAGGCCGCCGGGCTCGATGCCCCGGCGGGGGACGTGTTGGTCTACGGCTACACGACGTTGAAGGCCCTGGACTGAGGCCTGCCTCCGCCGGCCGCTCGGTGCGAAGCCGGCCGATCCCCCGACGCCCCTCAACCTGCCGACTTCTCCATCCGATAGGAAAGCTGCGGACCGGCTGCGATCCGGCTGCGGCCCGGGTCCGCTCGGGCGGGGGAGGGGACATGCGATCATCGATTCTGGCGGCGGTCTTCGTCGCGCTCCTGTTGCCCGGCCCGGCCTCGGCGGCTCCCCAGAAGGGCCTGACCAACAAGCAGCAGTGTCGCCGCATGACCAAGCAGATCGACCACTTCGAGAACACCGTGCTCAAGATGGCCGACGATCGCGGCAACAAGCTCTGGGCCGACGCCACCCTCCAGCACATCGACCGACTCAAGAACCTCCGCGCAGACCGCTGTCCGGAGTGGGCGAAGCAGCGCAACGCGATCCGCAAGGCTCAGGAGCAGGCCAAGAAGATGCAGCGAATGATGAAGCTCGCCGCCAAGGCCGCCGCCAGGTACTTCACCGGCGGGCTCTGGTAGAGGCGAGGGGCGCCCGCCACCGCGGGCATCGCTGATCGGCGCCGGGCTGCCTATCCTCCTGCCAGGGAGGATCAGTCCGTGAAGCGCAACCGACTCGGCCGGAGCGGCCTTCTGGTGTCCGAGATCTGCATGGGCACCATGACTTTCGGCAGCATGGCCGACGAGCAGACCAGCCGCCTGATCCTCGACAAGGCCGTGGACGCCGGCGTCAACTTCATCGACGCCGCCGAGATGTACCCCGTGCCGCCCGCCGAGAAGTGGGCGGGGCGCACCGAGGAGATCTGCGGCCGCTGGCTCGCGGATCGCCCGCGTGACTCGATCATCGTCGCCTCCAAGGTCGTCGGGCCCGGGGGCGGATGGTTCATGGGGCCGCTGCGCTCGGGCAATACAGGGCTCGATCGCTGGAACATCGAGCGCGCCGTGGAGGAGAGCCTGCGCAGGCTGGGCACCGACTACATCGACCTCTATCAGACGCACTGGCCGGATCCCGAGCTGCCCATCGAGGACACGCTAGAGGCCCTCGATCGCGTGGTGCAGTCCGGCAAGGTGCGATACATCGGCTGCAGCAATCAGTCGGCCCACGGCCTCATGAGGTCGTTGTGGATGAGCGACGTGCACGCGACGGTCCGCTACGAGACCATTCAGAACAACTTCAGCATGCTCAATCGCCGATTCGAGGACGCGCTCGCCGAGATCTGTCGCCGCGAAGGCGTCGGCCTCCTGCCCTACAGCCCGCTGGCGGGCGGCGTGCTCACGGGCAAGTACCAGGGCGACGCCTTTCCGGAGGGCGCACGCTTCACCGGCTACCGCCAGGATCCGGCACGTGGTCGCATGATGACCAGGCGTTTCGTCAACGCGGGCACGCTCGCCTCCACCGAGCGCTTCGAGAAGATCGCCGCGGACATCGGCCTCTCGGTGACGACGCTGGCGATCGCGTGGTCTCTCTCGCGCGACTTCGTACCCTCCACCATCATCGGGGCGACGCATCCGGATCAGCTGGACGACTCGCTGGCGGCGGCGGGCGTGACGCTGACGGACGAGACGCTCGCTGCCGTCGACGCGGTGTCCAAGGAGATGCCCTATCCGATGGGCTGAGCCGGAGCGGATGGGGCGACGGAGCGAGGTGGGAGCGATGGTGAAGTCGAGGCGATGGGCCTGGGGGGGGCTCCTGCTCTGGGCGGGGCTGGCGGTGACGTCCGGGGCCCACGGCCTGGATCGCGGCGCGGACGGCGAGTTCGATCGCCGGGAGTCCTCGCACTTCATCCTGCTGCAGGATGTCGACATCGACAGGACGCACGGCTTCAGAGGCTCTCGACGCTTCGAGCAGGTGCTGCTGCGCGAGCTCGAGGGCGCTCATCAGAGGCTCGACCAATGGCTCGGGCTGCGTCTGGAGAGGCCGCTCGAGGTCATCGTCTACGATCCCGAGATCTTCGACCGGCGCTTCGCCGGGCTCTTCAAGTTCCCGGCGGCGGGCTTCTATGGGGGCGTGATCTGCGTGCGCGGCGATACCGTCGTCACCGATCGACTGGTCCGTACGCTTCATCACGAGCTGGTGCATGCCGCGCTCGACGCGGCCCGTCCCTCGCTCTTGCATCCCGCCTGGCTCAACGAGGGGCTCGCCGAGTGGTTCGAGGCGCGCGCCATGGGGCGGCGGAGGATCGGCGATCGACAGCTGGCGCACCTCCAGCACGCCGCGAGCCAGCGCCGGCTCTT